>DASUAX010000067.1:0-59358 GCA_035763525.1 Gaiellaceae bacterium | reverse complement strand
CATCTTCGCCGCGAGCGGCTCGGTTCGAGAACCTGGGCGAACGAGGCCGTCGCGCGGCTGGAGGCGGACGCCAATCGCTCCGCCGACACACATCTGCACACGTTTCCGCTTCCGGCCGAGTGGGGCATCGATCTCTACCTGAAGGACGAGTCGGTCCACCCCACGGGGTCGCTCAAGCACCGACTCGCCCGCTCGCTCTTCCTCTACGGGCTGTGCAACGGCTGGATCACCGAACGCACGACGATCGTCGAGGCGTCGAGCGGCTCGACCGCCATCTCGGAGGCGTACTTCGCCCGCTTCCTGGGCCTGCCGTTCGTCGCGGTCATGCCGGCCACGACGAGCCCTGAGAAGATCGCGCTGATCGAGGCGCAGGGTGGGTCATGCCACCTGGTCGACGACCCGATGAGCATGTACGCCGAGGCGCAGCGGCTCGCGGCCGAGCGCGGCGGGTACTTCCTCGATCAGTTCACGTTTGCGGAGCGCGCGACCGACTGGCGCGGCAACAACAACATCGCCGAATCGATCTTCGCCCAGATGGCGCAGGAACGGCATCCGGTTCCAACATGGATCGTCGTCGGAGCCGGCACGGGCGGGACGAGCGCGACGATCGGCCGCTACGCGCGCTTCGGGAGGTACTCGACGCTGATGTGCGTCGTCGACCCCGAGGACTCGATCTTCTACTCGGCCTGGACGGGCGACGCGTCGACCTTCACCGGCCGCGCGTCACGGATCGAGGGAATCGGCCGGCAGCGGCTCGAGCCGTCGTTTCTTCCGGAGATCGTCGATCGGATGATCCGGGTTCCCGATGCCGCTTCGATCGCGACCATGCGTCTCGTCCGCGAGCGCACGGGCCGCAGCGTCGGTGGCTCGACCGGGACGAATGTCTGGGGCGCGCTCCTCCTGGTCGCCGAGATGCTCACGCGCGGCGAGCAGGGCAGCGTCGTCACCCTGATCTGCGACAGCGGCGACCGGTATGCCGGGACGTACTACGACGACTCATGGGTGCGCGACCAGGGCCTCGAGCTCGCTCCGTACACCGCGGCGCTCGAGACCTTTCTCGAGCGGGGTGCATTTCCCGCCGGCGGTTTCGGGACTTAGGCCGGGACGTCTTTGATCGCGTCCCGGATCGCGTCGGCGACCTCGGGCGGAACGTCATGCATCCCGTGCTTGTCCCGGGCATGCGAGGCGATCTCCTTCCAGAGCTCCTCGTCTGCCTCGCGCCGCCCGACCCACTGGCACCCCGGAACGACATCCCCGCATTTGAACTGCTTCATCGTCCCGGATCTTACCGAGAGCCCCGGCAGTACGATCGGCGCCGTGTGCCGCGTCCTCGCGTACCTCGGTGAGCCGCTCCCTGTTCGCAACCTGCTGTTCGACCCCGACAACGGCCTGGTCGCGCAGTCGTACAGCCCGCAGATGATGAACACGTTCCTCAACCTCGGCGGGTTCGGGATGCAGGCGTGGGACCCGAGCTCGCTCCGGCCCGACGATCCGTTCACGTACAGAACGACCACGCTCCCGTCGTTCGACCGCAACCTCCGGTTCCTCTCGGCGAAGGTTGCGCCGACGTGCCTCGTCGCTCACGTTCGCGGAGTCACGTACACGGAGGAGGCCGTGGTCGCCGACACGAACCTTCATCCATTCCGTTTTCCGGGAGCCCGCCTCGTCCTGGCCCACAACGGACACCTGCGCCAATTCACTCGGATGCGTTACTCGCTCGTCGGGCACGTGCGGCCCGAGCTGGCGGAGCGCATCGAGGGCACGACCGATTCCGAATGGATCTATGCGTTGATCCTCTCGCAGCTCGACGATCCCTACGGATTGCCGGAGACGCGCGAGCTCGCAGAGGCGACGGCTGCATCGCTCCGCATCCTCCGGCAGGTCCGTGCAGCGCACGGCATCGACACGTCCTCGCCCGTGAACCTCTGCCTCAGCACCGGTCGGTCTCTCGTCGCCACGCGGTTCTCGTTCGACTACGGCTGGTATCCACCCGACGACGAGTTCCTCGAGACGGACCTTCCGTTCGTCAGCCTCTGGTACGCGCTCGGCGGGGAGTACGCCGAGCGTGACGGCCGCTGGCAGATGACCGCTGCCGACGTCCCGCGGTCAGTGATCATCGCATCGGAGCCGCTGACGCGTGACCACTCGTCGTGGCTCGAAGTGCCCGAGTACTCGATGTTGACGGCCGAGTTTGGCTCACGTGGACTCGAGTTCGAGACGCGAGACCTGGATGTCTGAGACGGAGGCCGCCGACTTCCTGGCGACGGTCCCTTTCTTCCACGGCCGTGACGACGCGGACCTCGTAGAGTTGGCGCGCGCACTCCGCCGGCGAACCGTGTCCCAAGGCGAGATTCTCTGGCGTCAGGGTGACGTTGCGCGCGAGCTCGTCGTCGTCGTCGACGGCGACCTGTCGATGACGCTTTCGGTGCCCGGTGAACGTGCAGTCGAGATCGGGCAGGCCGGGCCTGGCGACATCGTCGGCGAGATCGGGCTGCTCGACGGCGGAGAGCACACGATGACGGTTCAGGCGACCCAGCCCGCCACGTTGCTCGTCTTCGGTCGCCACGACTTCAACGCGCTGCTCACGCGCCCGGACCGATCGGCGTTCGAGCTGAAGCGCCGCCTCGCACTGCAGCTCGCGGGTCGGCTCCGCAATCAGCTCGCGCAGCTCGGGCGCACGCTCGGTGGCGAGGTGTCCGCCGCCGATCAGGATTGCGGCCGCCCGCTCGTCGACCTCGAGCCCAGCGGCCCACCGGACAGCCGGTACCTGAGTCGCATGGCCGTCTTCCACGACCTCGACCCCGTGGCGCTCTGGGGTTTCCTGACCTCGGGGAGCTACGCGATATGTCCGCCCGGCAGCACGGTGCTCGAAGAGGGGACACGGTCGACCGCGTGCTACCTGACGATCAACGGCGCGGTCGAGAAGGTGCTGATCCGTGGCGACCGCCGAGTGCGCGTGGGCCTCGCCGGGCCCGGGAAGGCGTTCGGCTACGAGGGACTGATCGACGATCGCCCGTCGCCGGTCACCGCGATCACGCGCGAGCGAACGCTCCTACTCGTGCTGACGCGCGGTCCCTTCGAGCAACTCTTCGGGCGCGAGGACACGATCGCACGGGTCTTCCTCGACGTACTGCTGCGTGATCTCGTCTCGAACCTGCGGCTGACGCTGCGCCCGCACGCCCGGCTCCTGTCGAGCGTCTGAACGACGCCTGCTCCCTATCCGGCGCCACCGTGACGTCCTACGGAGTCTTCGCGTCTACCGCCCGTCTACCGGGAGCCGCCGGACGCGGCGCTACACGATGACACTCAACGGCACACCAGACATCAGGACGCGGACTCGACGGACTCAGCGAACTCAGACGTACAACCCGCCACTGGTCCGACCGACTTCCTAAACCGCATGCGCAGGTTCGATTCTTGCCGGGGGCATGGCTACGCCTCCTTCATGCCGACGACGGAGAACGGAACGGACGGAGGCGCGTCGCGTCGAGTTAGTGATCGATGTCGGCGGCTTCGCGGAATGTGGAGCCAGGCCTTCGGCCTAGGCGAGCGGGCACCGAGGAGGGACCCCCTCGCCTAGGCTGCGAAGCCGCCTAGCGCGTCGTGAGGTAGATGTCGCCGCTTCCCTCGGGTCCCGGAGTGCGCCCGAAGAGCAGTTGCTTCCCGTCCTTCGAGAGCGAGGGTCATGCTCGACGCCAGAGACACCGGCACCGCTCCTCATCTCGCACACCCGGTCATGCGGCACCAACCCGCGCATATGAGTCGCGACACAACATGTGCCACGATCAGGCTTCCGGTAGACACCGCGTCGCCCGCTATCTCCATGAGGTCTATCGAGAATCGTGACGATGCGCTCCTTCGTCATCGGGCCTTCTTCGGTCAGCTACGGATTCGGCCGGGGCGGAGCGGTCGTGCGTGCGCGCTGACCTTCTCGAGGGCCTTGGTGAGCGCTTTCACGTCTGCATCCGTCAGGTGCTGCGCGAAGTGCCGGTCGATTCCGTCTCGGTGATAACTGCGCGCGCGCCGGAGCATCGCGGCGCCCGCTTCGGTGAGGACGACGAGGATTGTGCGGCGATCGTTTTCTGGACGAACGCGCTGGATGAGACCCGCCTCTTCCATGCGATCGACGACTCGGGTGAAGCCGCTCTTGCTGTAGAGGATTCGGTCGGCGAGCGTGGACATCGGGACGCCGTCCGGCGATTCCTCGAGGTGGACGAGGACGTCGTACCAGCGTTGCGAGATGCCGGCGTCTTGTTCGAGCTCCGCATCGAGGACGTCGAGCAGCGCCATTGCGCTTTCGAAGAAGAGCCGCCAGCAGCGCAGCTGCTCGGCCGACGGGCTTGACAATAATTGTCCGCCGTGCGATAGTCCGCTATGCAACTGTTCTTCCATAGACAGTTGCGTAATGTAGCAAACGTTCAGGAAAGGAGTGCGGCATGAGCACGATCCCGAAGGAGCGGGCCGAGGCCGGCTACGCGCTGGATCCCGACGAAGGCGAAGCGTTCTGGCTGCTCGGGATGCTCCAGACGATCAAGATCGGCAAGGACGACACCGCCGGCAAGTACGGCTTGCTCGAGATCGTCGTACCGGAAGGCATCGGCTCGCCCTGGCATGTCCATCCCGAGGAAGACGAGTGGTTCTACGTCCTTGAAGGCGAGGTCACATTCTGGGTAGCGGATACACGCATGTCCCTGACGGCCGGCTCCTTCGCGTTCGGCCCGAGGAACGTCCCGCACACCTTTTACGCGGAAGCAGGCGGCGCGAAGGCACTCGTCGGCTTCGCGCCGATGCAGTTCGAGGGATTCCAGCGAGAGGTCGGCCGGCATGCGCCCGAGCGCGTCCTACCGCCGCCTGCCGATGCGCCACCCGATGTCGCGCGACTCACCGAAATCGGCGCACGCAACGGGATGGTCGTGCTCGGCCCCCCAGGCCCACCGCCCGGACACTGACCCGGCGCACGGCGTGTGGAGCCTCCGCCTCGGCTGCACGTGCGCCTGAGCGCGCGAAGGCCCACCACGACGGCTCGCGGCGGCGTCAGCCGACGATCGCGCGCACGAGTGGGAGATACCCCGCGCCGTGCCCGGCACGATTGGGGTGGTAGCTCTCATCCGTGTTGAAGAGATTCAGCCCGTTCAGCCACGGAGTCGACGAGCACACCTCATGACCGCTGAACGCGGCGATCACGCTTTGATAGGTGACGCCGTCGTTCATGGCATGCGTGCGGATCACGTTGTCGAGCTGGTCGGCGAGCGCGTTCGCATCCGTCTCCTCCGCAGCGCTGATACCGAGCGTGCCGCCACAGGAGGCATCAGAGAACTCGTGTGGATAGCCGAGCACGATGATCTTCGCGTCCGCGGCGGCGTGCGCCTTGATCGCGTTGTTAGACCGCATCGAGACTGCTATCGAGCGTGCTCTCCAGGTTCACCGTCGTGCTCTCGAGCGCGGACGTGCAGTCGGCGACCGTGCACTGGTAGATCAGGTTGGCAAAGCCGATGTCGTTGCCGCATCTACCACCGGGCCGGCAGACGAACGCGACATCACAGGTCCGGCCGACTATGAAGAGAAGAGAGTCGCCCCACGCGCCGCCGCGCCCGGAGTCCGTCGCGCGACCCGAAACGGTTAGGGGGCGATGTCCGGGTTCGGAAGCATGAAGTCGCGCATGAACGCAACGAGATCCTCGTACGAGCCGATGAAACTGCGGAGGGTTCGCACCGTCGCTCCGAACGAATCGAACTCGTCGATCGTCATCCCGTCCTCGTCGTATGCGCGGCGGAACTCCGGGAGCTTTTCGTACAGCTCGGAGAAGATCTCCTCCGGCACCTCGCAGTCGAAGCGTGGCACGACCTCGTAGCCGGAAGCGTTGAAGAGCCGTTGCCATTTGTACGGGATCGTCAGCACGATGTCGCCGCCGATCAGCTCGGTCCAGTGGAGCTTGTGCCGGTAGGCGGCGGCGAGCAACCTCGTGTGGTAACCGCGCTCGTGGTAGAGCGCGTATGCCTTCTTGATCGCCGCGATCCCGGCCCAGTTGACGACGCCCGGCGTGAGCAGGATCCGCGCCCGGTCGGCGTAGACCTGCAGCCAGTCGTCGAGTCGGCCGACCATGATCGTGCACACCGGCGCCATCAGATCGACGTCCGCCCCGGACCGCGCACGGCGATCCAGGCCGCGCTCGACGGCCTCGCCGACCGCCAGAGCCTGCGGCACCGTGAAGCAGACGGTGGCGTTCACGTTCACGCCGGCCGCGGTGGCGTCCTCGAGTGCCTGCAGCCCGGCGCGCGTGACCGGCGCCTTGACCTGGATGTTCGGCGCCAGCGCGGCGAACCGGATTGCCTGCTCCGTGATCCTGTCCGCGTCGCGGAAGAGCTTCGGGTTCGTCTGGATGGATAGCCGTCCCTTCCGCCCGCCCTCACGCTCGAAGATCGGCTGCAGGAGCTCGGCGGCCTTGACCGCCATCTCCTCGTTCAGCCGCCAGGCCACGTCGTCCTCCGTCGCCGTGGGATGCTCGCGGATGATCGCCGCGATCCGGTCGCGCCAGAGATGCATCTCCTTCTTCAGCACCTCGAGGACGATCGTCGGGTTCGAGGTCGCCCCCACCGCACCGTTCTCGATCGCGTACGTCAGCTCCTCGATCGAGCACGAGTCGTTCCAGTAGTCGGTCGCCGTGGTCGTGACCGTCTGGAGCAGTGGGCTCAGCTCATCCGCGCACGTCGTCATCGGAGCGGTCTCCGCCGGCATCGTTCGCAGGTGAGCCTGAAGACGGCGGAGCCGCGGCGCTGACCGCGGCTCCCCTTCGTGTTTTCGGACGCTGTCACGGTCACGCCGGGCTACGCAGCGAACACCTCGTTGAACGCGTCGGTGTACGCCTGGCTGTTCCCCGAGGGTCCCTTCAGCGTCATCCCGATCGGCCGTTCGGGGTGGTTGTAGAAGAACTTGTCGGCACGCTCCTTGTGACCCTGGTTGACCAGGATCTTGTACGCCTTCTCGTTGAAGAGCGGACGGCCGTTGACGAGGAAGTTCTTCGCGATCCACGGAGCCTGCTCCATGTTGTTGATGAACTTCTCGAACGAGCTCGAGTTCTTCGACTCTTTCAGGAGCATCTCGGCGTCCATCCAGCCGTACAGGCCTTCCTTGGGATCGGCCGACAGGATCCGCGGCCCCTTCGCGTCGACGACGCGAGCATCGGTGCCGAGGTTCTCGATCGTGAGCCACGCCGACTCGTCGGTGAGCGCCCGCACGACTTCGGTGTTCTGCGATACGAGCTTCAGGACGTTCGGCTTCAACTGCTTGAGGAAGCTCTTGGCGTCCGAGATCTCGCCCTTGGTCATGTTGTACGGATGCTTCGCGCCCGTCGCGAGCCCCGCCATCGCCATCAGATCCGTAGGCTGGTTCTCGAGCACGATCTTCTTCTTGTAACTCTTGTTCAGCAGCGCGTGATAGCTGTCCGGCTTCGTCTTCACGTGCTTCGGGTTGTAGTAGATCTGCAGGCTCGACCAGCCGAACGGGTAGCCCATCTGGAGGTTGCCCGCCTTCCAGAAGGGCACGTCCAGCGCAACCGGGTAGAGCTGCTTCGACACCGGGAACGACTTGATGTCGAACGGGACGATCAAGCCCTCCTTGTAGAACTTCGGGACCCACAGCGCGTCTTCGGACGACATGTCCCAGCCGCCGCCGCCCGCCTTGACCTTGACGTAGGAGTCGGAGTCGTCGCTGAAGAGCTGCGGACGGCCGCTGATCCCGGTCGTCTTCTTGACCTTCTGCAGCTGCTGTGGGAAGAAGTGGTCGGACCACGTCAGCCAGTTCAGCGTCACGCTGTCCTCGACGCGTGTTGCGCCGAAGGCGCGTGCGGGTGCTCCGAGGGTGCGTGCCGCCACCAGCCCGGCGGCGCCGGCGGCGCCCAGGCGCAGAAGGCCACTGCGCGTCATCGGCCGTTCGAGGTGCTCCATCAGGAATTTGCCTCCTCTCGTTCACGACCTGCCTGGCCGCACTGGCCGTCGGTTGCCAGTTGCGCGGGCCGTGGCGAACGTACCATGATGCGGACAACGTGTCCAGCCCACGGAACGAGTTGCTCAGGATCGGCGTGGTCGGCGGCGGGATGGTGGCCCAGGCCGAGCACCTCCCCCACCTGAACGAGCTCCAGGACCGGTTCGCCGTCACTGCCCTCGCCGAGCCGTCCCGGACGGTGCGCGAGGCGATGTGCGCCCGGTTCGGGATCCCTGCCGGGCACGCGGACTGGCGCTCGCTCGTCGACGGCGGCGGCCTCGACGCGGTGCTGATCGCCTCGCCGGCGGGCACCCACGTCGAGATCGTGCTCGCGGCGCTCGAGGCGGGGCTCCACGTCTTCTGCGAGAAGCCGCTCGCGATCACGCTCGCCGACATCGACCGGATCACGGAGGCCCGCGACCGCGCCGGGAAGATCGTGCAGGTCGGATACATGAAGCGACACGACCCGGCGGTGCAGCGCGCGGCCGAGGAGATGCCGCCGAGCGCCGACGACGTGCGCTACATCAGCATCGTCGTCAACGACCCGGAGTGGGTGCCGTACTTCCTGCCGGGCGACGTCGTCAAGGGCACCGACGTGCCGCAGGACGTGATCGACGCGGCGCGGCGCGCCGAGAGCGAGCAGGTGGAGGAGGCCGTCGGCCGGGGGGACCCCGAGGCGTGCTTCGCCTTCTCGGACGGATACCTCGGCTCGCTCGTCCACCACGTCAACATCGTCAACTGCTTCCTCGAGCGCATGGGCCACCCGCTCCCGGCCAGGGTGGTCGACGGCGCCTGGTGGAACGGCGGGCGAGGCCTCTCCGGCTACGCGGAGCTCGAGAACGGCGCACGGTGGGACAGCGCGTGGATCCAGCTGCTCGACACGCGCGAGTATCGAGAGCGCATCGAGCTCTACCTCGACACCTCGGTTCGCTCGCTGACCTTCCCCTCGCCCTGGCTCAGGCAGAGCCCAACCGTGTACGAGCGGCAGGACCCGGACGAGTTCGCGAACAGCATTCGCGTGTACCGCTCCTTCGAGGAGTCGTTCCGGCGAGAGCTCGTGCACTTCCACGCATGCTGCGTCGACGGCGCCACGTGTTTGACGCCCCCCGAGCAGGCACGCATCGACACCGAGCTCCTGACGGCGATGTACCTCGCCGCGGCGAGGTAGCTCAGAGAAGCCCGAGCGCCTGTCGTGCGCGCACGGCGGCAGCGAGCGCCGCGACCGCATCCGCGATCGTCGTCCCCTCGCCGCCGTCCCGCGCGAAGTCCTCCGCCTGGGCCCTCAGGGCTGCGGCGATCGTCTCGTCGCCGTCCGGCGGCGCGACGAACTGCGCCGCCTCGGCTCCACGCAATCCGATCACCTCGACGCAACACGTCTCCCCCGGGGGATAGCGTCGGGCGAGCGTGACCGCGCCGACGACGCCGCCCGAGAGCTCGACGGCGAGCTCGACCAGCTCGGGATCGCCTTCCACCGGCTCGTCCCAGGCGACGGCGCCGGCCACACCGCTCACGGCGACGATCTCGCGTCCCGTCAACCAGCGCAGCTGGTCGAGCTCGTGGACGCCCATGTCGACGACGATCCCGCCGCTCGACCGCGGATCCCGGAACGCACGCTGCGGCGGCACCTCGTCGAACTGCCGACAGGCGACGAACACGAGCTCGCCGAGCTCTCCTGCCGTGATGTGCGCGCGCAGCGCTCGGAGCGCCGGCACGAATCGCCGCCAGTAGGCGACCTGCACCCGCACGCCGAGCGCGGCGATCGCCATGGTCTCCTCGACCGAGAGCCCGCAGGGCTTCTCGCAGAGGATCGGCAGCCCGTGCTCGGCAAGCGCCGTCGTGACGGCGACGTGCAGACGGGTCGGCACGGCGACGAGAAACCCGTCGACCTCCGGCAACGTCTCGAGCGTCGCGCGGGGCACACCGACGGACGCCGCTGCCTCGTCCGACGGGTCGACCACGCAGGTGACGTCGACCTCCCGCGACGAGGAGAGCGCGCGCACGTGTGCGGAGCCCATGCGTCCGGCGCCGACGAGCGCCAACCGGAACGCCACCGGCTACCCGACGATCGGAGCGGCGTGCGCCGTCAGCCGAGCCACTCCTGGACGCGCGATCGATTTCGCTCGTCGCTCGCGCGCACGACGGGCATGTCGTCGACGGTCACGGCAACCCGGTCCTGCTCGATCACGCAGTACCCGTCGAGCGACCGCACCTCCGGGAGCGCGAGGAACTCCGCGATCGGCACGACGCCCGCACCGAACTCGCAAAAGATCCCGAGGGGCCAGGCCTCGTCCATGTCGACCTCGCCGCTCGAGAGCCGCGCGAGGAGCTCGCCGTCGACGTCCTTCAGGTGCACGTGCCGCAGCCGGTCCGCATGTCGCTTCGCGAACGCGACCGGGTCGGCGCCGCCGACGACCATGTGGCCGGTGTCGACGCAGAGACCGATGTCGGTTCGCTCGAGCATCCGCTCCGTCTCCACCTCGGACTCGACGTGCGTGGCTGCGTGCGGGTGGAGAGCGACGTCGAGGCCGCGGCCGCGCACGACGTCGGTCGCGCGCTGGAGGCGCTCTGCCGCACGGTCGACCGTGTCGCCTTCCCAGCCCGTCGCGCGACGACGCTCCTCGCTGCCCGCCGCCCGGGCACGGTCCGGCGTCTCCATGTCGGCGAGCAGGACGACTCCCCCGCCCGATGCCTCGAGCACCTCCACCGTGCGGTCGAGGGCGCCCAGGTCCTCCTGAAAACCCTCCTCGTCGTCGAGGCGCAACGGCAGGAACGTCGCGACGAGCTCGACTCCGACACGGGCGGCACGCTCTGCCGCCTCGGCTGCAGACGCCGCGAGATAGCCGGGCGGCCCGGTCTCGGTGGCCGTGTACCCCATCGAAGCGATCGTCTCGAGGTACGTCTCGGACGGGATCAGGTCCGCGCGGTCGATCGTCATCTCCCAGATCCCCCACGAGACGGGAGCCGTTGCGAGCCTGATCATGCGGTCGTCACCCGCATGATCGCCCTTCGCGCACGCCTGACGAGCTGCGGCAGCGCGAAGGCGACGGCGAGCAGGGTCAGCGAGCCTGCGAGGAGCATCGAAGCCACGGCGTTCACCTCCGGAGTGATCCCGAACTTGATCTGGGTGTAGATGTAGATCGGCAGCGTGTTGTTCGCACCGATCAGGAAGTACGTGATGATGAACTCGTCGAGCGACAGCGTGAACGCGAACAGCGCACCCGCGAGGATCGCCGGGAAGATGAGCGGCAGCACGACACGTCGGAGCCGCTGGAACGTGTTCGCGCCGAGGTCGGCCGCGGCGCGCTCGAGCGCGTTGTCGAAGCCCTGCAGCCGCGCCGCGACGAGCAGGATCACGAACGGCGTCGTGTACACCGACTGCCCGATCACGGCCGTCTCCTCCGAGAGCTGCCAGTGGAAGGTGCTCACGAAGAGGACGAGCAGGGAGACGCCGATCAACAGCCCGGGGATCATGATCGGCAGGATCAGCACGATCCGGATGCCCTCGCGAAACGGCAGCTTCGACCGGACGAGCGGAAACGCCGCCGCCGTTCCGACGATCGCCGAGATCACGGTCACCTGCGCCGCCACCTTCAGCGTCGTCGTGACGGCGCCGTGCACCTGGTAGTCGGAGATCGCAGCGCGATACCACTCGAGCGTCCAACCGGTGATCGGGAACGTGCCGTACCGATTGGCGTTGAAGCTGAAGAGCACCAGCAGCACGATCGGCGCGAACAGGAACAGGTAGATCGCGAGTGCGTACCCGTTCAGCAGCGCACGCGCGACGCGAGCGCCCCGCGAGAGAACCTCGACGTCATGCGCCATAGGCTTCCTTCGTCGAGAGCGACTTTCTGAAGACGAACAGCAGCACGACGATGAACCCGGCGACGAGCAGCGAGATCGCCGCGCCTCGCGTGTACTCGGCCTCCTGGAAGAAGTTCACGATCAGGTTCCCGATCATCACGCCGCCCGTGCCCCCGACGATCTGCGGCGTCAGGTACTCGCCCAGGATGGGGATGAAGACGAAGATGACCGCCGTGATGATGCCGGGCCGGATCTGCGGGACGAGGATGCGCAGGATCGCCTGCAGCGGCGAGGCGCCGAGGTCCATGGCGGCGCGCAGCTGGTTCCAGTCGAATCGCTCGATCGACGAGTACAGCGTCAGCGCCCCGAACGGGAAGTAGAGGTAGACGAGCACGAGGATCACCGCGGGGCGGTCGTAGAGGAAGACGCCCAGTGGATGGCTCGTGAGGCCGGCCCAGTGCAGGAAGCGGTTCACGACGCCCTTCTCGCCGAGGATCGTCAGCCACGAGTAGACCCGCAGCAGGTAGCTCGCCCAGAAGGGGACGATGACGAGCACGAGCAGCGGAGTGCGGACCCGGCGAGGGACGTACCGCGAGAGCCAGTACGCGAACGGGAACGCGAGCCCGATCGCGATCACGGTCGCGAGCACCGCCACCCAGAGGGTCGCCCACATCGTCGAGACGTAGGCACCGACGCTGAAGAAGTAGCGGTAGTTGCCGAGCGTCCAGTGGTGGACGACTGCGTAGTCGACGGTGTCCCAGAACGAGTAACAGACGACGATCCCGAGCGGGACGAGGAAGCAGAGCCCCAGCAGGAGGACCGCCGGCACGAAGCCGACGTACGAACCGAGCGCCGACGCGAGGCGCGGCAGACGGTCGCCCGGCGCACGTGCCGCTGTGACCGTGCCGGTGCCGGAGCTCACGCGGCGGCGCCCGGGCCCGGCTCGAGCACCACACCATCGGCGGCGGCCCAGGACAGCGTCACTTGCTCGCCGAGGCGGGGTAGTGCGGCAACGTCCCGGAGCGCAACGATCACGGGTGCCTCCGCGGCCGGCGTCTCGACCGCGAGGCGGATGTAGCTGCCGAGGAACGACGTCTGCACGACCCGGCCGGCGATCGAGCCGTCACCGCCGCGCACCGCGATCGCCTCGGGCCGGACCATCAGCGTGGCGGCGCCGCTCCGCCCGCCGGCACACGCGACACGGCTGCCGTCGGGAAGCTGTGCAACGGCTCCGTCGACGGTCGCGTCGAAGAAGTTCGAGTCGCCGATGAAGTCGGCGACGAAACGCGAGGTCGGGCCACGGTAGATCTCCTCGGGCGTCCCGAGCTGCTCGATCCGGCCACCGTTCATGACGGCGATGCGATCCGCCATCGACATCGCCTCTTCCTGGTCGTGCGTCACGTAGACGAACGTGGTGCCGACGTCGCGATGAATCTGCGCGAGCTCGATCTGCAGCCGCTGCCGAAGCTTCAGGTCGAGCGCGCCGAGCGGCTCGTCCAGCAGCAGCACCGCGGGGCGCTTGACGAGCGCGCGCGCGACGGCGACGCGCTGCTGCTGGCCGCCGCTGAGCTGCGCCGGCATCCTCGAGCCGAACTCCTCGAGTCCGACGAGACCGAGTGCCTGCGCGGCACGCTCGGTCGAGACCTCGCGTGGGACGCGATCCATCTTGAGGCCGAAACGAACGTTCTCGAGCACGCTCATGTGCGGAAAGAGCGCATACGACTGGAAGACGGTGTTGACCGGGCGCTTGTGCGGCGGCAGCTTGTCGACCCGCCGGCCCCGGATCCAGATCTCGCCCTCCGTCGGGGCGACGAACCCCCCGATCAGGTTCAGCGTCGTCGTCTTGCCGCAACCGGACGGTCCGAGCAGGCAGAAGAACTCGCCGTCGCGGATCTCGAGGTCGAGCCCGCGGAGGGCGGTTTGCGCGCCGTACTGCTTCACGACGCCGCGCAGGTCGATTCCCGCGCTGCCCGGACGGGAATCGGCGTCGGCGGGGGTCGGGGCCGTCGTCACAGGAAACGTCGTTGCCACGGAACCTGGCGCGAACGTACCATCATGCGGACAGCCTGTCTAGGATGCGGAACGCGATGGGGAGCTCGGTGCCGACAGAACGAAAGAAGGAACTCCGGGAGAACCCTATCCGTGCGCTCGCGAAGGCGGTGTTCCTGCTCGAGCAGCTCGCGGAGGAGCGGGAGGCGACACCGCGGCGGCTCGCCGAGCTGATCGACGAGCCGCGCACGACGACCTACCGGCTGCTGCGCAGCCTCGAGGCGCTCGACCTCGTCGAGACCGGAGCGCAGCCGGGGTCGTACCGGCTCGGCTGGAAGCTGATGCGGCTCGGCGCGGCCGTGGTCGAACGCCTCGACGAGCGCCAGGCCGCGCTGCCCGTGATGGAACGCATCCACGAGTACGTCGGCGAGACCGTCTTCCTGGTCGTGCGTCGCGGTCTGAACGCGGTCTGCATCGAGCGGCTCGAGGGGCTCCGCGTCCAGTCGCTCGCCCTGCGGCTGGGTGGCTCGCTCCCGCTCCACGTCGGTGCCGGACCGCGCGCCCTGCTCGCCTTCGAGCCCGAGTCGGAATGGAAGACCTATGTCGACGACGGCGGCCTGGCGTTCATGAACGAGACGGCGATCAAGCCGAAGGAGCTCTACCGCGAGCTTGCCGAGACGCGCGAGCGCGGCTACGCGGTGAGCGACGAGGACGTGACGCCGGGGATCGCGTCGATCGGCGCGCCGATCCTCGACTACGCCGGAGAAGTGCGCGCGGCGCTCTCGATCGGCGGCATGAAGTCGCTCGTACTCGGCGACGACCGCGAGACGTTCGTCCGGCTGCTGGTCGACGGTGCCCGCGACATCTCGAGATCCCTCGGCCACCAGGCGGCCTGAGGCGGTCACTCCACCTCGTCGACACTCACCCAGCGCCGCTCCGCGGCGGCGCGCTCCATCGCCTCGCACACCCTCTGCACGTGCGCGCCGTGCACCAGGTCCGGCTCCCATGAAGCTGCGGGCCAGCGCTCGAGCAGGTCGGCCGCCTGGTTGACGAAGGTGGCGCCGTAGCCGACGCCCTGCCCGATCGGCCACCACTCCGCCGCGTACGGGTGCGACGGGTGCTCGGCGCGGATGCGTCGCAGCCCGTAGAAGCGGCCCTCGTCGCCGGCCTCGCCGTACCAGAGCTCGTTGAGCCGCTCGTAGTCGAAGCGGAGCGTTCCGCGCGTGCCGTTCACCTCGACCGAGAAGTCGCACGGCCGGCGCGCGCAGACGCGTGCGAGCTCGAGCGTGCCGCGCACCCCGCCCTCGAAGCGGAGCAGCGCCGACGACGCCTCGTCGACGTCCACCTCGTGGCCGCTCCGCCTGCGCGTGAACGTCTCGGACTGCGCCGACACCTCGGCAATCGGGCCGACCGTCCAGAGCGCGAGGTCGATGAGGTGCGCGCCGAGATCGGCGAAGGTCGACGCACCCGTGCGCTTCTCGAAGCGCCAGTCGAACGGGATGTCGGGGTCGAGGAACTCGTCCGAGAGCCAGCTGCCGCGCCAGAGGAGCACGTCGCCGACCGCTCCCTCCTGCACGAGCCGGTGGAACAGCGCGAGCGCGGGCAGACGGCGGTAGTTGAAGCCGATCGCGTTCGGCACACCGCGCGCGGCCTCGGCGGCGGCGCGGGCCGAGGCGTAGTCCACAGCCAGAGGCTTCTCGCAGACGACCGCCTTGCCGGCGGCCGCAGCCGCCTCCACGACCTCCGCATGCGTACCGGGCGGAGTGCAGACGTCGACGATGTCGACGTCGCGGCGCGCGACCACCTCACGCCAATCGGTGGTCCACTCCTCGACTCCGTACCTCTTCGCGGCGGCGGCGACGGCAGCTGCGTCCCGGCCGCTGATCACGCGAAGCCGCGGAACGACGTCCAGCTCACGCACGCGTGGTGCGAGCGTGTAGCCGTGGGCGTGCGCGCGACCCATCAGCCCGTAGCCGACGATCCCGATCCCGACTTCGTGCATCGCGCGCCAACCTAAGGCATCCGCGGCACACTTGGTGCATGCGCATGCTCGCTCTCGCCCTCACCGCCTCGCTGCTTTTCGCGTCGGCGGCGCTCGCCGCGTCCTCGTCACCGGTGGCGCCGATCACGAAGGAGCAGGGTCATGCGATCCTGCAGGCGAAGGAGTGGCACGCCGGTTGTCCCGTCGTGTTCTCGCAGCTGCGCGTGCTCACCCTGCGCTACTACGGCTTCGACCGGCGTACGCACTGGGGCAGGCTCGTCGTCAACGCCCGCCACGCGGCGAAGCTGCAGACAGTGTTCGCGCGGCTCTACGCGATGCGCTTCCCGATCCACCACATGCAGTTCGGCGACACGTACGGATCGCTGAAGAACGTGCCGAAGGACGGCGACTTCACCGCCTCGTTCGAGTGCCGGGAGGCGTCCGCGTCACCGTGCACGGGCGCGACCGCCAACAAGACAACGGGCTCGTGGTCGATGCACGCCTACGGCGAGGCGATCGATCTCAATCCCGTGGAGAACCCCTACGTCGGCTGCGGCATGACACGCGACAGGACCGCGCTCTCGTACCTCCGTCGGTCGAACGTGCGACGCGGCATGGTGACGCCGGAAGTGGTCGCGGCCTTCGCGTCGATCGGCTGGGGCTGGGGCGGGTCGTGGTCCGGGTCGACCAAGGACTACATGCACTTCTCGGCCAACGGGCACTGAGAGCCCCGCCTTTTTCGGGTGACTTCCCTTACACGGTGCGCGGCCGCCACGGCTCGCGCTCGTGCGCGAGCCAGACGAGCTCGGGCTCGAGCGCACGCACCCGCAGCTGCCCGTCGGTCTGCGGCTCGTCGAGCTCGCCGAACCAGACCGCAACGTCGCCGCCGACGACGATCGGGCGCACGCCCGTCTCGACGACGACCACCTGCATGCCGCGCGTATGGCCGGGCGCCGGGACGAGTCGGAGCCCGGGCAGCAGCTCGAACTCGCCGTCGACCGGCTCGTACCGCACACCGGGCGCATCGACCCAGTCGCGGATCGTGTAGTCGCCCTCGGTGCGCGCGTCCTCATGCCGGTGTCGACCAGCACGCGACCGTCTGGATGGTCGATGACGTGCACGTAGACCGGCATCCACTCGCGAGTCGACGGCGATACTTCGGGAGTGGAGCTGCCGGCCCACCTGACCGTGCGCGAGCTCGCCGCCGAGCTGCGGTGCGCGGAAGAGGACGTGCGCGCGCTGATCCGAGCGGGTGAGCTCCGGACCGTGGCCTGCGGGATCCGACCGGGTCTCGTCCCCCGGCGCGAGCTCGACGCCTACCGGCGCCGAGCGAGGCACCGCGGCTGAGCACCGCTGCGGGCTCAGGCAGAGAGGAGCCGCAGCCGCTCGATGCGCTCGGCGGGCTCCTCGCTCTCCTCGAGGAGCTCCAGCGCGCGCCTCGCCTGCCCACGGGCAGCTTCGGGCTTCCCGGTGACCGCGTAGCACTCGGCGAGCTCCTGGTGGAAGTACGCCGCGTCGAAGCCGGCCCCGGCCGCCCAGGCGACGGCCCGCTCGAGCTGCTCCGTCGCCTCGTCGAGGCGACCGAGCTCACGGAGCGTCCTGCCGACGGCGTACCGCGCGAGCTCACGCGCATACGGGCGCTCCGGCTCGGAGCTGCGCACGTCGAGCGCCTCCTGGAAAGCGGCCAGCGCCCCGAGGAAGTTCCTCGCCTCGTAGCGCGCCCAACCGACGTTGTTCAGGAGCGGCCCGAGCCAGTAGCGCGCCGCGACATCGTCCGTTCGGCGCGCGATCTCGATCCCGCGGGCGGTCCACGTCTCCGGGTTTCCGACGAGGGCAGCCATGTGCGCCGCGTCGCCGGCCAGGAAGCCGTCTCCCTGCTCGCGCGCGGCCTCGAACGCAGCCTCGAACAACGGCAGCGCGGCCGCCTCGTCACCGCTCGACCGCCGGAGCCGCCCGCGCTCGACGAGCACCCAGCCGTCGGCGCCCGCGGCCGCCTCCGCTTCGGCGAGCAGGAGCTCACCCTCGCCGAACCGGCCGCGCAGGCCCTCGATCCTCGCGAGCTGGGTGAGGATGCCGCGGCGTTCGACGGCCGGCACCTCGCCGGCGAGCAGGGCGCGGAACCGGGCTTCGCTCAGGTCGAGGTCGTCGAAGTCCCAGACGTCGCGCCAGCCGCTCGCCACGGTCGACTTCTAACAGGGAGCACCGTCAACCGGGCTCGGCAGCGAGCACGAGCCCGGCCCGCGCTCGATCCGCGAAGGCGACGGCACCCTTCGCCTCGTACAGGCTCAGAGCCCGCCGGCGAGCGGCCGCTGCTTCGCCTTCCCGGTCCATTCGACCGAGGATGTCGGCGAGATGCTCGAGCATCCGCGCATGGACCATGACGTAGCTCGCGCCTTCGCACCGGCCGAGCGCGTCACGGGTCACCGTCTCCGCGCCGGCGAGGTCGCCGCGGGAGAGGAGGAGCTTCGAACGGGCGCGGCGGAGACCCACCTGCGCGTCGAAGTCCTCTGCGATCACGAGTCGCTCGGATTCGTCGACCATCGCTGCCGCCTCCTCGGCGCGCGCCTGTGCGTGGAGCGCGTCCACGAGGAACGGGACCATGCTGACGAAATGCCCCCAGTCCTCGGCCGCCTGGAGCACCTCGCACGCGGCGGCCGCCTCGCGCTCCGCGGCCGCGAAGCAGCCGGCGAAGAACTCGATCTCCACGGTCGTCCGGGCGATGCCGGTCGCGACGATGACCGAGAGCCCGAGCTCCTCGGCGAGCGCCCGGGCATCCGCGATGCAGGCCCTTGCGGATTCCAGCCTGCCGAGCATCAGCTCGACGTCGGCGCGCATCCTGCGCAGGCCGACGTCGGACCTGCTCGACCCGGATGTCAGGAGCGAAACCTGCTCGAGGCGCTCGAGGATCGAGCCCGCCGAGGGCGGCCCTTCCACCATCGCCAGCAGGACACCCGTCAGCGCGTCGACCTCCTGGGCACGGGAGCCGGCAGCACGCGCGTGGGCGGCTGCGCGCTCCTCGTGCTCCATCGAGGCGACGGTGTCGCCGGCCCAGAACGGCAGCCGGCCGGCGAGAGCGAGCGCGCGGGCGACGCCGACACCGTCACCGATCCCCTCGAAGTCGCGCGCCGCGTCGGCCAGCGCAGCACCGATCTGTGCGTGTGTGGCGCCCCTGTCGGTGTGGAGGCTGAGGAACGCCAGCTCGACCGCTGCGTCGGCGACGGCGCGGCGATCGCCGCTCGCCGTCCCGCGGTCGCGCGCCTCCTCGAGCACGGCCGTCGCCCGATCCCAGTTGCCCGACTCGATCAGAGCACGACCGAGCAGTGGCAGCTGCTGCAAGCGGGCGGGATCGTCTCCGGCTAGGACAGCGTCCGCCCGCTCGAGCAGGCTGACGGCCGCCGGTATGTCCGCACGGTCGAAGGCCCGGCGGCCGGCAGCCGCGAGCCTGTCGGCGGCGCGGCGCCCGATCGCGGCCGTGCGATCGTCTGCCAGGCCGAGGTCGACGCGGCATCGGTAGGCCTGCTCCAGGTGGTAGCCGAGCAGCTCGTCGAGCTCCACGACGCCCTGTCCATGGCGATCGAGCCACTCCGCGAAGCGCTCGTGCAGCTCCGCGCGCACCGACTTCGGCAGCGCGTCGTATGCGGCGTCCCGGATCAGCACGTGCCGGAACCGGTACGCGTCCTCGTCGTGGAACTGCGGCTTGTCCGGTCGCACGAGCTCCTTCCGGACGAGCGAGGCAAGGCGCGTCGTCATCCGGGTCTCCTCGGGCGCGAGCGCCTGCACCGCGCCCTGGTGGAAGATCCTCCCCTCGACAGCGCCGCGCTCGAGCACCGCCCGCTCCGCCTCGTCGAGCTGCTCGAGCCGCGCGCTGAGGAGCGCCTGGATCGTCGGCGGCACCGTCACGGCGCCGTCGGCCGAGTCGGAGACGAGCGCCACCATCTGCTCGACGAAGAGCGGGTTCCCCTCGGCCGCGTCGAGGATCCGGCGCCGCGTGGGCTCGTCGAGCCGGGCGATGCTCGCGATCATCTCCTGCGCCTCCTCGTCGCCCAGAGGCTCGAGGAGCACGCTCGTGCTGTTGACCTTCCCGCCGGCCCAGCCCGGCCGCGCGTCGAGGAGCTCGGGCCGGGCGATACAGAGCAGGAGAATCGGCGCGTCGCGCGACAGGTCGGCGACGTGCTCGACGAGGTCGAGGAACGTCTCCTCGCCCCAGTGGACGTCGTCGAAGACGCAGACGACGGCTCGCTCGCGCGCGATCGACTCGAGGAGCTTGCGAAACGCGCGCGCGATCTCCTCCTTCGCGGCGCCCTGCTCCTCCCCCAGGAGCGCACGGATCCCGTGCCGGCTGGACGCGTCGAGGGAGGCGCCCGGCAGCTGCTTCACGATCTCCACGACCGGCCAGTAGGTGATGCCCTCGCCGTAGGGGAGGCATCGTCCCCGGACGACGATCGCGTCGTCGAGCGCCACCAGGAACTCGGCCGCGAGGCGCGACTTCCCGACGCCGGCCGAGCCGAGGATCGTGAACAGCTGGCAGGAGCGGTCTGCCCGGGCCTGGTCGAGCGCCGACCGGAGCCGTCCGAGCTCGGTCAGCCGTCCGACGAGCGGCGCGTCGAGCCTGCGGGCGAACGCCTCGTCGCCGTGAACGGCGAGCAGGCGGTGAACCTGCAGCGGTGCGCTCTTCCCCTTCACGTCGAGCGGTGGGAGCGCCTCGACGAGCGCAGCCCCGTGAGCAAGACGGAACGTCTCGTCGCCGATCAGGATCTCACCCGGCGCCGCGGCCTGCTCGAGCCGTGCGGCGACGTTCACGGCGTCGCCCGTCGCGAGTCGCTCGGCCGTGCCCGTGACGACCTCACCCGTCATCACGCCGATCCGGCCCTCGATGCCGAGCTCCGGGAGCGCGTCGCGCATCTCGACGGCGGCGCGCAAGGCCCTGAGGGCATCGTCCTCGTGGACCACCGGGATGCCGAAGACCGCCATCACCGCGTCTCCGATGAACTTCTCCACCGAGCCTCCGTGCCGCTGGACGAGGTCGCGCGTCCGCTCGAAGTACCCCGCGAGCAGGCTCCGGAGCGCCTCGGGGTCGAGACGCTCCCCGAGCTCCGTCGACCCGGTCAGGTCGCAGAAGAGCACCGTCACCGTCTTCCGCACCTCGCGCGGCGGGGAGACCGCGGCCAGGGTCGCGCCGCAGCCGTTGCAGAACCGCGCCCCGTCCGGGTTCTCGCGTCCGCAGGTCGTGCACGCCAGCACGAGCCGAGGCTAGAGCACGGGGTTGGAATCCACAAACCTCGAAGGGGCGGCTCGAGGCAGTGCGGCACTCGAGACCGGCCGCACCGACGGCTGAGCCGGACCAGCCCAACGGGCGGGGCGTCCCGCCTCGACGCGACCACGATGAGGCTCGCGGCACGCAGCGCCTGCCTGGCGCTCCTGCGGCGGCCCTCGACCGGCGCGCGTGCCGCCCACGCTGGGGGGTGCGCGGGCGAGGGAGAACCCCTCGCCCGCATGCGCGCTCCGGGCGGGCCGGGGGTGGGATCGCCGGGCTCGTGACGGCGGCGGCGGCGGTCCTGCCATCATCGAACCGATGCCTCCGCTCGACGCGAAGACGCGCGCGCAGCTGCCCGACAGCGCATTTGCGTACATCGACTCGCAGGGAAAGAGGCGCCTGCCGATCAACGACGCGTCTCACGTCCGGAACGCGCTCGCGCGCTTCAACCAGGTGCTGTTCGAGGACGAGGCGGCCCGCGACCGGGCGCGCCTGCGGCTGCTCCGTGCAGCGCAGAAGCACGGGGTCGCACCGATCGGGTTCGTCAGCTCGCAGCTCCAGCCGCAGCGGCGGCTCCCGAAGGGCCACGTCACCTTCCTGCTCAGCGACCTCGAACGGTCGACCGAGCTCCTCTCGCGGCTCGGCGACGGGTACACGAAGGTCGCCTCGACCGTGCGGCGGATCATGCGCGGCGCGATCCGCGGGGCCGGCGGGCACGAGGTCGACGCCCGCGGGGACGAGTTCTTCGCGGCGTTCTCGGAAGCGCCCGCCGCGCTCGACGCCGCGGTCGCGATCCAGCGGGCGCTCGCGGCGGAGTCGTGGCCGAGGGCCGCCGTCGTCCGCGCCCGCATCGCGCTCCACAGCGGCCGGCCGACGCTGACGGAGACCGGCTACGTCGGGCTCGCCGTCCATGCCGCCGCGCGCTTCTGTTACTGCGCGCACGGCGGACAGATCGTCCTCTCCTCCGCGGCCCACGGCGGCACGGTCGACTCGCTCGCCGGCGGCACGCGCCTGCGGAGCCTGGGCACGTTCCGCTTCCAGGGCCTGCGCGAGCCGGAGGAGCTCTATCAGGTGGAGACGGACGGGCTGCAGGCCCACTTCCCGCCGCCGCGCGCCGCCGATTCGGCCCGGAGCGACGAGAGCTCCCTCTGAGATCGGCTCCGTCTCGCGGTCGGGAGCCCGGGCTCCGCGAGCGACCAGATGCTCAGCCGCCGGAGATCGCGGCGATCACGTCGACGCGCGAGCGGGGGCCGATCGGCGTGTCGAGGCCCCCGCGCTCGCGGTCGACGTAGACGTGGATGTGCGGGCGGATCGCCGGGCCGGGCTCGCACAGCCGGTCGCGAAGCCCCGGCCACTGCGCGTCCAGCGTCGCGATCGCGTCCTCGACGGTCGGCGCGTCCACCTCCAGGCGCCGCGGCAGGCCCGCGAAGAGCGGCACCAGCGTCATCGGGAGGTGGACGTCCGCCATCGCGCCTCCCTCAGTCGAGGATCGCGACCTCGACCGACGAGATCGCCGGCAGGTAGCTCGCGATCTCGTTCCAGCTCTCGCCGTCGTCGGCGCTCGCGAACACCTGCCCGGTGCTCGTGCCGAAGTAGTAGCCCGGTGTGTCGTAGGTGTCGGCCGCCATCGCCTCGCGCAGCACGCCGAGGTGCGCGTCCTCCTGGGGCAGCCCCTTCGACAGGCGCTCCCAGCTCGAGCCGCCGTCGCGCGTGCGCCAGACCGCCGCCTGGCCGTCGGGCATCGTACGGCCGTGGCCCGGGTCGAGCGGGATCACGTGGAACGTGTCGCGGTCGTGCGGGTGCGCGGCCGCCGCGAACCCGAACTCCGTCGGGAGCCCCTCGGTGATCTCGTGCCACGACGCGCCGCGGTCGTCGGACCGGTGCATGCCGACGTGGTTCTGCTGGTACAGACGGTCGCCGTCCGCGCGCGAGCGCACCATCTTGTGGACGCAGAAGCCGACCTCCTCGTGCTCGCGCGGCCAGTCGGCGCGAAGCCCGCGGTTCCGCGGTGTCCACGTCGTCCCGCCGTCGGCCGTCTCGAACAGGCCGATCCCCTGCACGATCGCCCAGAACGCCTTGTCGTCCGCGCCGTCCTGCGTGATCGCCGAGATGCCGAGGTGCCCCGGCGGCTGGTTCGCCGGGTCGTCCCAGACCTCGCTGCCCGGCTGCCCCGCGAGCGTCGTCAGCAGCGAGAAGGATCCGCCGCCGTCGCGGCTCTCGAAGATGCCGGGCGCCTCGGCGCCGACGAGCAGCCGCCCGTGACCCGCGGCGAGCGTCGACACCTTCGACAGCCTGCGGCCGTCGTCGTAGGCGAGCCCCTCCGAGGAGTGCGACCACGTCTCGCCGAGGTCGTCGCTCCGCCAGATCGCCGAGCCGTGCCACTCGCTCGCGGCCGCGGCGAAGATCGAGCCGCTGTCGGAGTCGAAGACGGCATGGTAGACCGGCCACCCCTCGCAGTACGGCCCGCGGAGGCGCCAGTCCCTGCGATCGGCGTCGGTTTCGAGCAGGAAGCACCCCTTGCGGGTGCCGATGAGCAGCAGCGTGCGTGACACTTCGTTTCCACCTCCGACGATACGACGGGCCCAGTCTCCCTTCGACCGGCCCGGCCGCGCAAACTCATCGGTCGATAGGTCAACGCAGGGCTGCGGCGCGGCTGCGCCGTTTCTGCTCGTACATCCGGGTGTCGGCCCGGGAGACGAGCTCGGCCCCGCTCTCGCGGCCGTCCCACTCGGCGATCCCGACCGACACCGACCGGCCGGGCGGCAGCCGCGCCATCAGGCGGTCGAGTACCTCGGCGGCCGCGTCGCGGTCGGCTCCGGGCAGAAGCAGCGCGAACTCGTCGCCGCCGACCCGGGCGAGCAGGTCGGCCGCGCGCGCACCCTCGCTCAGGCAGCGTGCCACGTCGCGGATCAGCGCGTCGCCGGCCGCGTGCCCCTCGCGGTCGTTCACCTGCTTGAGCCGGTCGACATCGCAGACCGCAACGCTCACGGTCTCGTGCGACCGCGCCGCATGGGCGAGCGAGCGGCCGAGCTGGTCGTCCCAGCTGCGACGGTTCGCGAGGCCCGTGAGCGCGTCCGTGTGAGCGTGCTCGGCGAGCGTGTCGTGGAGCTCCGCGCGCGCGAGGCCGGTGCCGATCACGTTGCCGAGGAGCGCCAGCACGCGCGCCTCGTCGTCGCCGACCGCCGCGCGTGTCGCCGAGTACACCTTGAGGACGCCTGCCGCCTCACCGGCATGGACGAGCGGCACGACGACGAGCGACCGCGCGCCCACCCGCCGGCACGTCTCCGCATTCACGCGCGGGTCGTGCTCGGCGTCGACGACGACGAGCGGCTCGATCTGGGCGAGGCAGAGCCCGGAGACCGACCCCGCGACCGGAAGGCGGAGCCCGGCGAACGGCTCGGCCGTTCCGGCGACCGCGCGGTAGACCATCTCCTCGCCCTCGGGCAGCTCGACGACGGCGCCGTCGGCGTTCGTCAGCTCGAGCGCCTTGTCCACCACCGTCGCCAGCACGTCGTCCAGCCCCGGGTCGCTGAGCGCGATCGCGGTCTGCGTCCGCAGCACACGGTCGAGCGTCCGGGCATGGCGAAGCGCCTCGACGGCACGCTGCCTCGCCGCGGCCGCGCCCCGCTCGGTGACGAGGCCGACGATCGCGGTCACGATCGTGAGCAGGACGGCGCCGCGCCACGCGGAGCCCGGGTAGTCGGGCGGGCCGAAGGCGAGGATCGGGACGGCCAGCGTCAGCGTCGTCGTCGCGACGACGAGCGCGACGCCTCGCCGTCCCGCGACGAACGCGACCCAGACGGCCGGCAGGACGAGCAGCGACGCGTAGCCGGAGCGGGTGCCGCCCTGCGCCTGGCGCAGCAGCGCGATCGCGAGGTCGACGGCGACGACCGGCAGGAGGACGGCGGGCCGGAGCGGGCGCATGCTCCTCGTATCGGCAGGCACAGCCGATAGCGTGAATCCTCGTGCGCCTGCTCCTGCTCGCCCGCCACGGCCAGTCGCTGTTCAATGTGGCCGGGGTCGTGAACGGCGACCCGACCCTCGATCGGGGTCTCTCCGACGCCGGCCGGGCGGCGGCACGGAGCCTCGGTCTGCAGCTCGCGGGGGCCCGGATCGACCTCTGCGTCACCTCGCGCTTCCCCCGGGCCCAGGAGACGGCGCGCCTCGCGCTCGGCGACGAACGATCATTCGTGCCGACGCTCGTCGACCAGGGGCTGGACGACGTGAAGATCGGCGAGCTGGAGGGCGACACGCTCGCCGAGTACCACGACTGGAAGCGGGCTCATGTCCGCGCCGACCGCTTCCCCGGCGGGGAGAGCCTCGACGAGGCGGCGGCCCGCTACGCGGACGCGTTCGAGCGCCTCGCGACCCGGCGCGAGGAGACGATCCTCTGCGTCTGCCACGAGATTCCGGTGCGCTACGCGGTCAACGGCGCGGCGGGCTCGCCCGATCCCGACGCGCCGTTCCACGACGTCGCGAACGCGACGCCGTACCTCTTCGACGAGCGATCGCTCCGGCGGGCTGCCGAGAGCCTCCGCCGCGGCAGGTAACGGTCCGTCACACGCGCTCAGACGACGTTCGCCTCACGGCGCGGCTCGCCCTGGTCGAACCGCTCCACTGCGAGCCCGGACAGGTCGATCGCCGGCTCGAGCCCGAGCGCGAGCCGCGCGAGATGCTCGCCGACGACCGGCCCCTGCTGGAAGCCGTGGCCGGAGAAGCCGGTCGCGTAGACGAGGCCCTCCGGGTCACGCGCGGCGCCGATCAGGGCGTTGTGGTCCGGGCTCAGCTCGTACCACCCCCACCAGCTCGAGCGGATCCCGAGCTCGGCGAGCGCCGGGAGCCGGCGCGCCGCAACCGGTGCGAAGTCCTCGAGCGACTGCTCGCGGCCCCCGAGCGCGAGCGCCGCGCCCTCGCGGTGGAAGTAGAAGCCCGTCGCGAAGTCGATCGTCAGCGGCAGCTCCCGCGGGAACATCGGCGCGGCCTCGGTGATGAACATGTGTCGCCGCTCGCCCTCGAGGGGCAGCGGGAAGAGCTCGCTCGACCAGACGCCGGCCGCGAGCACGACACGCTCCGTCGCGACCCGTCCCCGCTCCGTCTCGACGGCGACGACCCGCCCGCCCTCCGAGCGGATGCGCGTGGCTGCACACGACTGCTCGACGTGAGCGCCGCGCGCCGCCGCCCGCCGCGCATAGCCCTGCACGACGAGGTCCGGCGTGACGTAGCCGGCACGCTCGTCGAACGCAGCCGCGACGAGGCCCTCGACCTCGAGCGGCGGCACGATCTCTCGCGCCTCGTCCGGCGTGAGCATGCGTGCGCCGTCGGCGGCGAACCGTGCCGCCTCGGCGGCGTCCTCGAGCAGGAAGAGGTAGCCCCACAGGCGGAGGTCGAGCTCCTGCCCCACCTCGTCTCCGAAGCGCTCGAGGCGGCGGATCGACTCCTCGCAGATGCGGCGGTTGAGCTCGTCCGAGAAGAGCGTGCGCACCCCGCCGGCGCAGCGGCCGGTCGAGCCCGAGGCGAGCGTCTCGCGCTCCAGCAGCACCGGCCGCTCACAGCCGAGCTCGACGAGGTAGTGGAGGGCCGCGGCGCCCATCACGCCGCCGCCGATCACGACCACGTCGCTCCGCTCCGGCAGCACGAGGTCGATTCTCGTCGATGAGCGAAGAGCAGAGAGGAAGGACGTTCGTCGCGCTCGCGGCCGTCGCCTGGTCGACCGCGGGCCTCTTCCAGCGCGAGCTGTCGGTGTCGACCGCCACGCAGGTCGCGGGTCGCGCCGTGTTCGCAGCGGTGGGGCTCGCGCTCTACGTCGCCGTCGCCGAGCGCGGCGGCACCCGGCGCGCGTACCGCGCGATCGGGCGGGACGGCCTCGCCGTGGTGGCGCTGCTCGCGCTCTCGTCGGCGTCGTTCCTGGTCGCCCTCAACCACACCTCGGTCGCAAGCGTGCTCTTCATGCAAGCGCTGGCGCCGATCCTCGCGGCCGCGCTCGGAACGCTGACCGGCGATCCCGTCGCCCGCCGCACCTGGCTCGCGATGGCGATCGCCGTTGCCGGCGTCGCCGTCATGGTCGGCGGCCCGGGTGCCCCGAGCGGACTTGGCCAGGGACTGTCCCTGGTCATGACCGTTTCGTTCGCGGCCACGATCGTCATCACCCGGCACCGGCGCGACGTGTCGATGGCGCCGGCGACGTTCCTCTCGCAGCTGCTCGTGCTCGCGGTGGCGGCGCCGTTCGTCTCGACGGGCGCCGTCGGTGCTCTCGACCTCGTCCTGCTCGCGACGCTCGGGGTCTGCCAGATCGGGCTCGGCTTCGTCTTCCTGACGATCGGCGCGCGTTTGATCCCCGCCGGCGAGGTCGCGCTGATCACGCTGCTCGAGATCGTGCTCGGCCCACTCTGGGTCTGGGCGTTCCTCGCCGAGCGACCGTCGACCGCGACGCTCGTCGGCGGGCTCGTCGTGCTCGGCGCGGTGGTGCTCGAGGCTCGGGCGGAGCCGGCGCCGGCGCAGCCCGCAGCGTGATGGAGCCGTACGTCCAGATCTGCCCTTTCAGGACAGGTGCGCGATGGTCGCGCCGTCGTCGGCGGCGGGCTCGGCGCGGTCGACGAGGGGATGCCGCTGGAGCTCCTCCCGTACTGCCGTCCGCAGCGCGCCGGTGCCGCGGCCGTGGACGATCCGCACCTCGCGCAGCCCCGCGAGCGACGCGTCGTCGACGAGCCGGCGCACCTGCTCCCGGGCCTCGTCACCCGTCTGCCCGCGCACGTCGAGCCGGTCGGAGACCTCGCCCCGGGCCGCTGCGCGCACCTGCACCACCGGGGCACGCTCCTCCGGCGCGCGCTCCCGCGCAGGCCGGAGCCGGGCGAGCGGGATGCGCACGCGCTGCCCGGCGGCGCCGACCACCTCCGCCTCGTCGCCGCGCACCGCGGCGATCGTGCCCCGCACGCCCACGTCCGACTCGACCGGGTCTCCCGGCGCCAGCGGCGCCGCCGCCTCGAGCGGGCCGACCTCGTGTCGACTCAACACCTGCTCCGCACGGGCCGCCCGCTCGGTCGCGGCGCCGAGCGCACGGTCCTGGTCGGCCTCGCGCCGCGAGCGGCGCGCCTTCCGTACCTCGGCGCGCAACGCGGCGATCTCCGCCCGCGCCTCCGCCAGCTCGCGCTGGGCGGCGGCATGAGCGTCGCGCCGCACGCGCTCGGCGGAAGCACGCACGCGCTCGAGCTCCGCGGCCAGCTCCTGCTCCCGCCGCTCGGCCAGCCGTGCGGTGCGCTCGGCGTCCTCGCGCCGCTCGCGTGCCACACGCTCCGACGCCTCCGCCTCCGCCACGAGCTCGGAGGCGCGCAGCCGCTCGGGCTCGACGCGCGACCGCGCGTCGGCGACGACGGCCGGGTCGAGGCCCAGGCGTTCGGCGACGCGCAACGCATGCGACGTCCCGGGACGGCCGAGCGCGAGCCGGTAGAGCGGCGTGTCGGTCTCGACCTCGAACCCGGTCGCCGCGTTCGCGACGTCCTCGCGCACGCTCGCCCACTCCTTGAGCTCGGCGTAGTGCGTCGTCACGACCGTGAGCCGCGCCTGCGACGCGAGGCGCTCGAGCAGCGCCTGCGCGAGCGGCGCGCCCTCCTGCGGATCGGTGCCCGCCGCAACCTCGTCGAGCAGCACGAGCGACCGGTGCGTCGCGCCCTCGAGGATCGAGATGAGCGTCTGCACGTGCCCCGAGAACGTCGAGAGGCTCATCTCGATCGACTGCCGGTCGCCGATGTCGGCGAGCACGTCGTCGAAGACCGGCAGCGTCGCTTCCGTCGCCGGCGGGAGGAGCCCGCACTGGTGGAGCAACGCCGCGAGGCCGAGCGTCTTCAGGGCGACGGTCTTCCCGCCGGTGTTCGGCCCGCTGATCACGAGCGCGCGCAACCCGTCGAGGTCGAGGTCGATCGGCACCGCGGTCGCCCGCTCGAGCAGCGGGTGACGCACGCCGATCAGCCGAACCTCGTCGGCCACCTCCACCTCGACGCCGTGCCAGCCGCGGGAGAGCGAACCGCAGGCGAGCGCGAGGTCGAGCTCCGCCGCCGCAGCCACGAGGGCGCACAGCTCGCCGGCCTGCCCGGCGACCGCGGCCGACAGCTCGCGCAGGATCCGCTCCGCCTCCTCGCGCGCCTCGGCAGCGGCTTCCGCCAGGCGGTTGTTGAGCTCGACCACGGCGAGCGGCTCGACGAACACCGTCTGGCCGGTGCTCGACGCGTCGTGGACGATGCCCGGCACCTGCGCGCGCGACGCCGCACGCACCGCGAGCACGGGCCGACCCCCGCGCTCCGCGAGGAACGACTCCTGCAGCGCGTCGCGTACGCCCGACGACCGCGCGATCCGCGCGAGCTCGTCCCGAACGCGCGAGCCGCCGCTCCGCACCTCGGCGCGCAACTTCCGGAGCTTCGGCGAAGCAGTGTCGCGCAGGTCCGAGCCGTCCTCCTCGACGCATCGGTCGATCTCCCCCGCGAGCGCGTGCAACGACGGCTCGATTCGCTGTGCGATCTCGGCGAGACAGGGAGCGAGATCGGCTCGAGCGACGACGACCCGGCGAGCGTCCACCGCGACACGCGCGGCGATCGCGATCGCCCGGAGCTCGGACGGCCCGAGCACGCCTTCTCGCTCCGACCGCTCGACGGCCGGCGTGACGTCCGAGATGCCGGCGAGCGGCGGATCCTCGGCAGCGTCGAGCAGCGAGACCGCCTCGAGAGTCAGCGCCTTCCGCGCCGCCACCTCGCCGGCGTCGACGGACGGTGCGAGCGCACGGGCGAGGCCGGCTCCGAGCTCCGTGGCCGCCGCGGCCGCCAGGCGATCGAGGATCGCGGGCAACTCGAGCGCGGCGAGCGCGTCGCCGTCCACGGAGAGTGCTACTCGGGGCGCTCGTCGCCCGGACGCAGCCGGTACACGATCCGGCCGCGGTCGAGGTCGTACGCCGACAGCTCGATCCGGACCCGGTCGCCCGGGTTCATGCGAATACGGAACCGCCGCATCTTCCCGGCGGTGTAGCCCAGCGTCTCGTGACCGTTGTCGAGCTTGATCCGGAACATGCCGTTCCGGAGCGCCTCGACGATCTCGCCGGTCATCTCGACCTTGTCTTCCTTCTGCGCGATCTCTGCCTCCTTCGGAGCGTCTCCCGGGCGGGCGCAGGCGCGCGCCGCCCGGGGAACGCTAGCGACTAGATGACGGTGACGTTCGCCGCCTGCGGGCCCTTCTCGCCCTGCTGGGCCTCGTACTCCACCTTCGCGCCCTCGTCCAGCGAGCGGTATCCCGCGCCCTGGATCGCGCTGAAGTGCACGAACAGGTCCTTCCCGCCCTCGTCGGGGGTGATGAACCCGTATCCCTTGTCGGCGTTGAACCACTTGACAGTTCCGGTTGCCATTTCTTCATTCACCTCCTTGCCAACTCGCTGAACGGGCAAGGAAGGTGCAAACCGGCACCATCGGCCTCGCTCAAATTGCCACGAGAGTGTAGCCGTCACCGGCTCATGTTTGAACCGCCGCGGGCCGATAGCGAGCCTGTGAGGGCCGCTCGCTTCCTCCTGCCTCTCGCGCTGCTCGCGCTCGTCTACACGTGCGCAGCCGCCGCTGCACCCGGCGGCAACTGGGCGTCGGCGCAGATTCGCGCGGTCACGCATGTGGGGATTCTGGGCACGTCGGAGAAGTCCTTCTCGCCGCAGTCCCCGCTCACGCAGGCTCAGCTCGCCGACGCCGTCGCCGCGACCGATGCGGTCAGGCAGCCGGCTGAACCCGCTCCGCCGGCGGTGACCCTGATGACCGACGTCGTCCCGGGGAGCGTCGTCGCAGGCGAGCTGCCGATCACGCTGTACGTGACGGGCCCCGCCGTCGACCACGTCGACTTCGCGGTCGACAGGGTCACGACCGCGAGCACGAGCTCGCTTCCGTACGCGCTCGACCTCGACACGAGCGGCCTCGCGGACGGGTCGCATGCGGTCTCGGCGACGGTGACCTTCGCGGACGGCGGCTACGCGACCGCCTCCTGGCAGGTGATCGTCGACAACGCGACGGGGCAGGCGACGCCGCCGGCGGCGGCTCCCTGGACGCTCCGCGTCGCGAAGCAGTCGCTGCCGGCGTCGCCGGTAGCGCCGGCGCGTGCGCTCTACCGCGCCTCGTCGCCGAGCGCCCCGGTGACGGTGAAACAGCTCGACGCGGCGCTCGTCTCGTACCTCGGCCTCGTCGGCGCAGCGCGAGAGATCCAGGCGACGCTCGTCGCGGCGGGACTGAAGCCGCCGGCGAACACCGGCACCGAAGCCGTCGCGCGCATGCTCGGCCTGCGCCTCAACCACCCGGCGGCCGACGACTCGCTCGAGCTGCTGCCGGGCCAGCCCGCGACGCGCGCGGAGGCGGCGTACTCGTTCGCCCGCGTGCTCGCGCTCGGCGACGCCGACACGCTCGCGGTGCAGCAGGCGGCCGATGCGTTCACGCTCCCGACGCTCACCGACTGGCAGCAGCGCATCCTCACCACGGCCGTGCGCTACGTCGGCTACCCCTATGTCTGGGGCGGGACGAGCCCGGCCGCGGAGACACTCTTCGGCGTCAGCTCCGGTGGAGGCTTCGACTGCTCCGGTTACGTGTGGCGCGTCTACAAGCTCACGCCCTACGCGGGAGAGGGAACGCTCGCGAGCGTGCTGCGCGGGCGCACGACATACCAGATGAGCGGCGAGGTCCCGCGCGCGCAGCGCGTCCCGGCCTCGAAGCTGCAGCCGGGCGACGTCATGTTCTTCGGGGCCGACGGCCCGAAGTCGAAGCCTGCCCAGGTCGACCACGCTGCGCTCTACCTCGGCGGCGGCTGGCTGATCCAGTCGAGCGGCAACGGCGTGACCCTCACGCCGTTCACGGGCTGGTACGCGCAGACCTTCGCGTGGGGGCGGCGGCCGCTGCGCGAGGCGGGGCTCGCCGCCTCTACCGGCTGAGGCCGATGGCGAGCGCGGCGACGGCACCTGCGAAGCAGGCTCCCGTCACCACGGCGAGCAGCAAGAGCGACACGTTTTCCCCCCGACGACTAGATGCGTTACGGCGCAGCAAGGATTCCCACGGGCAGACCCGCGAAACCGTGCCCGTGCTACCGCTCGCGCAGCGCGGCGAGGAGCTCGCCCACCTGATGGCCCTCCAGGATCGGGTGGCGCATCGGCAGCGAGGCGTCGACCCGGTAGTGGTTGCGCCGGCCGACCCGTTCGCGCGCCACGTAGCCGCCGTCGACGAGGTCGGAGAGCACGCGGTGCGTCTGCCGCTCCGTCAGGCCCGACCGCTCTGCGATCTCGCGCACCGTCGCCCCGGGGGCACGGGTCACCTCGAGCAGGACGAAGCCGTGCGAGGTCAGGAACGTCCAGCGCGGGCGTTCGGGCACAGGGCGAGCCTAACCTACTGGTGCGTGGTCTTGACCGGCGGCCAGTGCGGCGAGATGCCGGGATCGCCGAGATCGCCGTACGGGGTGCAGGTACCGGCGAGCGCGGAGCGATCCGCGATCAGCAGCTCGTCGACGCGCCGGTTCTGCGGCACGGCGCGCTTCCACGCGAGTCGCAGCCGGATGCCCTCGCGGACGAGCGGCCGCGGCGGCAGCGGCCGCGCCGAGCGGACGGCGAAGTAGCGGCCGGCGACGGGGTCGGCACCGAGCGCCTTCGCCGCGGCGGCGGCCTCGTCGGGCGCGGCGGCGTAGAAGAGCCACAGGCCGTACCGAGCCTCACTCCCGCCTGCGAGGAACGGCTGGAGGTTCTCGCACGTCTCGTCGTCGACGCGCGCGAGGGCGGGGACGCGGAGCGCGACCAGGTGGTCGAGCAGGTTCGCCGGGTGGCCGTAGTCGAACGTCACGAAGTTCGCGCCCTGCGAGCCGGTCGAGCCGAACAGCACCGTGCCCGGCGGCTCGTGCTCGACCGCGGCGACGATCCTGTCGATCCCGATCGCGTGCGTGTCGCGCCGGTGGCCGAGATCGGAGCGCACCTCGACGACGACGAGCCCGGCGACGAGCGCTGCGGCCACGACGAGCCGCAGCCGCCCGGCGAAGGCGGCGACCGCGAACACCCCGGCGCAGACGACGACGAGGAACGCGGGCGTAGCCGGGATCACGTAGCGATCGAAGAAGAGCGCCGAGTCGCCGCTCGTCGGCACGACGGAGAAGAAGACGACCGGTGCGGCGACCGTGACCGCGCAGAAGAGGAGCAGCCGGTAGCGCCTGCGGACGAGCAGCGCGACGACGCCGACCGCAGCGAGCACCGTGAAGTAGTTGATGTTGGCGCGGCCCGGAGCAAGGAAGTGGAGCGCGTCCTCCCACACCGGCCGGCCGGAGAACGTCCGGCCCGCCGTCCCGTTCCCCCCGACGCCGTAGCGGTCGGAGAGGACGTGCAGCGTCTTCAGGTAGTACGGCGCGAACGTGACGACGAGCGCGACCGCGCCCGGCCACGCGACTGCGACCCGCTCGCGCAAGGAGCCCGGCGCGTACAGCCACACGGCGGCGAACGCGGTCAGCGCGTACAGCGGCGCGGTCGGGTGGACGAACACCGAGAGGCCGAGCGCTGCGCCGGCGGCGGCCCACAGACGGCGGTCGCGACGGTCGGCAGCGTGCAGCGCCAGCACCGTTCCCCACATCAGCCATGCGAACAGCAGCGTGTGCGGCCGCCCGAAGGTCGCGTACAGGACCGGGATCGGCGAGAGCGCCGTCAGCACGACGACGCCTGCCGCCTCCTCCTCGCCGAGGAGGCGCCGCGCGATCAGCGCGACTGCCGGCAATGCGAGACAGAGGAAGACGAGCGATGGGACGCGCAACGCCGGGAGCCCGGGCCAGGCCTGCAACAGGAAGTGCTCGAGCCAGAAGTGGACCGGGCCGCCGCCGCGCTTCGTCGAGACGATGTCGAAGATGTGCGCGAACGAGTAGTCGGCGAGCCGAAGCGTGAGCTCCTCGTCGACGTTGAGGGGCGCCCACCAGACGGTAGGGAGCGCGAGCCAGGTGAGCGCCGCTGCCGCGGCGACGACCGCGGCGGGAAGGAGAGCCCGCCTAGTCCGTGCCGGACGCAGCGAGCGCTTCCATCTCGGGCGTCTCGGGCGCGGCTCGGTAAGGGTGCTCGTCCTCCACGTGCGTCTCGTGGTAGACGCTCTCCGCGTTGACGGCCCAGATGTCGTGGTCGGCTCCCTCGAGCAGGTTGTCGACGGCGCGCATCGCCGTCAGCATCGAATGGTCGGAGTTGTTGTAGCGGTGCAGGCCGTTGCGGCCCACCTGCTGCAGGTTCTCGATCCCGTCGAGCCACGTGCGAATCACCTGCACGCGCTCCGCGTAGTCGGCGTCGTAGATCGGGTACGCCTTCGGCACGCGGATCGCGTAGCCGCGGTCGACCTTCGACCGGGGCGCGAGGCGAAGCCGCTCGAGCTCCGTCGCGGCGAGCTCGACGAGGCCGTCGTCGCTCATCGTCCACAGGTCGTCGCCCGCGAAGCAGAAGTACTCCATGCCGACGCACGCCTTCGCCGGGTCCGGGACCATCCACGGCGACCACGACCGGAAGTTCTGGATGCGGCCGACCCGGACGCCCGGCTCGTGGATGTAGATCCAGTTGTCGGGGAAGAGGTCCTCGCCGTCGACGACCAGCGCGACGGTGAGGAAGTCGCGATACCGGAGGCCCGCAGCCGCCTCGACGACCTCGGGCGGAGCCGCCGGGCGCGTCATCTGGACGACCTCACGCAGCGGCAACGACGAGATGACGGCCGCCGGCAGCGTGTACGACTGACCACCGGCCTCGACCTCGACGACGCGCCCTGCAGCGAGCTCGAGCCGCGACACCGGCGCCGCCAGGAGCACCTCGCCGCCCTGCGCGCGAATCGCGTTCGTCATCGCGTCCCACATCTGGCCCGGCCCGTAGCGCGGGTAGTTGAACTCGGAGATGAGGCTCTTGATCTTGTTGCCCCTGTTGCCGAAGAACGCGGCCTTCGCGGCGGAGAAGAACGACAGCCCCTTGATCCGCTGCGCCGCCCACTCGGCGCGGATCTCCGACGCGGGCACCCCCCAGACCTTCTCGTTGTAGCTCTGGAAGAAGAGCTCGAACAGCCGACGGCCGAAGCGATTCGTCACCCACTGCTCGAGCGACTCCTCTTCGCCCTTCGGTCGCGCCGCCGCGGCGAGGTACGAGCCCATGCAGCGGGCGAGCTCCACCGGGCCGAGCTTGCGGATCACGTCCGGCCCGCGAAGCGGGTAGTCGAGGTAGCGGTTGTTCCAGTAGATCCGGGACATGCGCGGCCGGCGGAGGAACTCGTCGCCGAGCACCTCGTGCCAGAGGTCGTCCACCTCGAGTGCCTTCGTGAAGAAACGGTGGCCGCCGAGGTCGAACCGGTAGCCGTCCCGCTCGACCGTCTTCGCGAGGCCGCCGACCTGGCCCTCGGCCTCGACCACCGTCACCGGGCTCCCGGCCTTGCCGAGCAGGTACCCGGCGGTGAGCCCCGCGGGCCCGCCGCCGAGGACGAGCGTGGTCTGCGTGATCTCGTTCGTCATCCAGAGGGCGGCCACGCCGCAGGGCGATCGTACCGTTGCTACCGCGTCTTCCGGTACACAAACGCCTGCACGGGCTTGAAGTAGTTCTCCTTGAGGGCGATCTCGTCGCTGCGAACGTGGGCGATCACCTCGAGCCGCGGGTCGTGCTCGAAGATCCAGGACCAGTCGTTCGCCTTGCGCCAGACGAGTTTCGTCCACTTCGCGCGCCAGGCGCGGTAGTCGCGGAACACCGGCGCGATCACCACGAACTCGCCGCCCGGCGGCACCGTCGCGAGCAGTGAGTCGACCGTCGCCCGCTCCTTCGTGTCGCGCAAGCGGCTGACCGCGTCGCGCCAGTCGAAGATCAGCGGGTCGGGCATCGGCCCGAGCGTCGTCGCCCAGCGGTACCCGGGGCCGAGGTAGTAGCGCAGCACGGGCACCTGCTCCGGGTGCGTCGAGATGATCAGCTCGCCCTCCTTCAGGTACGGCTTCACGCCGGCCGTGATCCCGCGCGCGTTCTCCTTGTCGTTCTTCACCGAGTACCCGGCGAACAGGAAGACGAGCGCGGCGAGCGTCGCGAGGCCGAGCCCGCGAGCGCGCCCGATCGCGTGGCCTGCGACGAGCACGACCGGCCCGAACAGCACGGCGAAGTACCGCGACGTCCAGGCGGGCGAGATCTGGGACGAGATGAACGCGACGACGACGGTGACCGCGGTGACCACGAGCAGCGCGACGATCTCGCGGCGCTCCTGCGTCCGCCGGTGCAGCACGATGCCGCCGAGCGAGGCGCCGCCGACGAGCGCGAGCGCGACGTACGGCGTGTCTCCGCCGATGACCGCGCCGGCCGAGAGGATCAGGTCGTGGAAGCTCGGGCGCGTCGACCACGGCGCTCCCGTGTGCGCCGCCTGGAAGAGCAGCGTCGGCACCCAAGGGAGATAGAGAATCGCGACACCCACCGCGGCAGCGCCGAAGAGCCGCAGCCGCTCGCGCGCGAAGGCGACCGTTGCGGCGGCGAGTCCGACGCAGAGGAAGAGGCCCCAGTTGTGGCTGTACGCGAGCGCGGCGGTCGAGAGGACGAACACGACCGTCCACGCCAGGCGCGCACGCAGGATCCCCTCGACGTACGACCACGCGACGACGAGCGACAGAAGCGCCTCGAGCTCGTACATGCGGGTCTCCTGCGCGTAGTACGTGAGAAACGGGTCGAACGCCGCGAGCACAGCGCAGACGAGACCCGCGGTGCGGCCGAAGACCGCGCGCCCGGCGAAGTAGGCGAGCGGCACGCAGAGGAGCCCGAAGACGAGGGAGAGCGTGTGCGTGGCGATCTCGCTGTCACCGAAGAGGCGCACCCACAGCCCGAGCAGCATGTAGTAGAGCGGCGGCGAGCCGTCCTGGCGGAGCAGGTGCGGGATCGACGTCCAGTGCTCGTGGGCGATCCCGACCGAGATGCCCTCGTCGATCCAGAACGCGGCGCCGAGCTGGCGCGTGCGGAGGAAGAGCGAGATCAGCGTCAGGAGCGGGAGCGCCACGGGGACGAGCCACCGTGCGCCGAGGACCGCCTCGTAGCGGGCCCTCATCTCCTGCGACGCGCGTACCGTGCGACGAAGACCGCGAACCCCGCGACCGTGATCGGGACGAAGAGGACGAAGCGGAGGACGAGCAGGTAGCCGAGCGCCGGCAGCTTCAACGAGCGAAGCGCGAGCAGCACCGCGGCGTCGAACGTGCCGACGTAGCCGGGCGCCGCCGGAACGAGCGCCGAGAGGTTCGTCAGCGCCATCACGTACAGGGCACCGGTCAGGCCGAGGTGGACGCCGACCGCAGCGCCGACCGCGGCGTAGACGAGCGCCTCCAACGCCCAGACGACGAGCGAGACCGCGTACAGCGCTAGCCCCCGCCAGGAGACGAGCGCGCGCAGCGCCGCGAGCGCCGGCCCGGCGTAGGCATGGACGCGGGGCACGAGGCGCCACACCACGGCCGCAGCGGCCGCGACCGCGATGCCGGCGCCCGCGACGTACGGGAGCGGCCCGAACGAGAGACCGCGCTCGAGCACGACGACGCCGAAGATGAGCAGGAGCGCCGCAGCGTCGAGCACGCGCTCCGCGACCACCGTCCCCAGTGCCGAGCGGCGCGAGCCGCCCACCAGGACGACGCGCATCACGTCGCCCGCCCGGGCGGGCAGCGTGTTGTTCCCCATGTAGCCGACGAGCGTCAGCCCGTAGCTCGTGCGTCTGCCCCGGTGGATGCCCGAGGCGTCGAGGATCCTGTGCCAGCGCTCGCCGCGCAATGCGGTCGCGAGCGCGTAGACGCCGAGCGCCGCGGCGAGCCTCGCGAGCGCGCCGGCGTCGAGAGGGACGTGCGGCATGCGCTGCCTGCTCGCCCACCAGGCGATCGCCCCGAGCGCGGCCAGCGAGGTACCGGCATGCAGCAGCCCCAGTCGGCGCGGGCGGGCACTTTCGACGATGGCCACGAGGGAGGAGCTTAGAGCGATGGGGGCTCGGACGGGCGCGGCTCGAGCGAGACGACCCGGCGCGCAGCGCCGGTGCCGTAGACGACGTCGACGGTGTCGTTTCGCCGGTAGGTCCCGGCGACGCCGAGGAAGAGCGACAGCCACCTCCAGAACCCGAGACGCCCCTCGCGCGCGAGCTCGCGGTCGAAGTACAGCGTGCGCCCCTCGCGGCGGTAGTCGTGCCCCGGTCGCTGCGGAACGCCGTTCACGAACACCTCGAAGGGATCCGAGACGGTGTCAGGCAGCTCAATCCGGCTTGGCGATTCCACGCTCTATACGATGCCAAGCGCCGTGCGTCGGACCGTCCTCGCGATTGCCGTCACGAGCCTCGCGGCGGCCGCCGCCGTGCCCGTCGCGCTTGCCGGCAACGCAGGCTTCCTTCCCGCCGAGCCGCATTCGCCGAACGCCCATCGCATCAACCAGGCGTTCATCTTCGTCGGCGCGTTCACCCTCGTCATCTTCGTGCTCGTGGAAGTGGCGTTGATCACGTTCGTCATCAAGTATCGGCGCGGCAAGCGTCCGCTCACGGCCGAGGGACCCCAGATCCACGGCGCGACGAAGCTCGAGATCGTCTGGACGGTGATCCCGGTGCTGATCCTCGCCGCGATCGGCACGTTCGTCTTCTACAAGCTCCCGGGCATCACCGACGCACCGAAGGCCGCGGCCGCCGACCAGACGAGGATCTCGGTCGAGGGCCACCAGTTCTACTGGCTCTTTCGCTATCCGAACGGCGCCGTCTCGATCGACCGCATGGTGGCTCCGGCCGAACAGGTCGTGCACGAGGACGTCGTCGGCCTCGACTACGACGTGAACCACTCGTGGTGGGTGCCCGACCTGGGCGGCAAGTTCGACGCGATTCCCGGCAAGATCAACAAGACCTGGTTCAAGGCGCCGCCCGGCGACTACGTCGCGCGGTGCGCCGAGCTTTGCGGCATCCAGCACGCGCTGATGGACGGCGTCGTGCACGTCGTGCCGCGCACCGAGTACGAGAGCTTCATCGCGAAGCGCAAGAGCACGTCCGGGACGCTCGACCTCGGCCGTGAGGAGTGGCAGGGCGTGTGCGAGAAGTGCCACCGCCTCGACCACAAGTACATCGGCCCGGCGCTCGGCGGCAACTCGCTGCTCGCCGACCGGCGAGGGATCGAGACGCTCCTCCGCAACGGACGCGGCCAGATGCCGGCCGTCGGCTTCAACTGGACCGGCCACCAGATCGACGCGCTGATCGCCTACACCAAGCGGTTCACGAAGAAGGGAGCGAGCGGCTGATGGCCGTCGACGTCGAATCGGTCAGGCCCTACCGCGCGGACTGGCGGCACGGCCGCATCACGTCGTGGCTCACCACCGTCGACCACAAGCGCATCGGGATCATGTACATCTGGACGGCACTCGTCTTCTTCGCGGTCGCCGGGATCTTTGCGCTCATCATCCGCGCGCAGCTCGCGACGCCGAACGAGAGCATCCTGACGAAGAGCTCGTACAACCAGGTCGTCACGATCCACGGGACGACGATGATCTTCCTCGTCCTCGTCCCGATCCTCGCCGGCTTCGGCAACTACCTCGTGCCGCTGATGGTCGGCGCGCGCGACATGGCGTTCCCGCGTCTGAACGCCCTCTCGTACTGGTTCTACGTGCTCGGGGGCGTCGTCATGTTCCTCAGCTTCTTCTCGGCAGGCGGCGCCGCCCAGGCGGGCTGGACCGCGTACGTCCCGCTCTCGACGCTGCACGAGCCCGGCAACGGCCAGGACTACTGGATCCTCGCGATCCACATCCTCTCGATCTCGTCGTTCGTAGGCGCGATCAACTTCATCGTGACCGTTCACAACATGCGCGCGCCCGGGATGTCGTGGATGCGCATTCCGCTCTTCGTCTGGGCGATCGTCACCTACGCCTGGCTGCTCGTCCTCGTGCTGCCGACGCTCTCCGCCGGCCTGACGCTGATGCTGCTCGACCGACAGGTGGGGACCCACTTCTTCGACCCGTCGCACGGCGGCAGCCCGATCCTCTACCAGCACGTCTTCTGGTTCTTCGGGCATCCCGAGGTCTACATCATGATCCTGCCCGCCATGGGGATGATCTCCGAGATCCTCCCGGTGTTCTCGCGCAAGCCGATCTTCGGCTACAAGGCGGTCGCGATCTCGACCGCGGGCATCGCCTTCTACTCGATGCTCGTGTGGGCGCACCACATGTTCGCGGTCGGCATGCCGATGGGGCTGAACATCTTCTTCATGCTCAGCTCGATGATCATCGCCATCCCGACCGGGGTGAAGATCTTCAACTGGCTCGCGACGATCTGGCGCGGCAGCATCACGTTCACGACGTCGATGCTGTGGGCGCTCGGCTTCATCGGCGTGTTCACGATGGGCGGCCTGACCGGGATCTACCTGGCGGCGTTCCCGATCGACTGGCAGGTGACCGACACGTACTTCGTCGTCGCGCACATCCACTACGTCCTCTTCGGAGGCACCGTCTTCGGCCTCTTCGGCGGCATCTACTACTGGTGGCCGAAGATGTTCGGGCGTATGCTCGACGAGCGCCTCGGAAAGGCGCACTTCTGGCTCGTGCTCGTCGGCTTCAACCTCACCTTCTTCCCACAGCACCTGCTCGGGCTGATGGGGATGCCGCGGCGGGTCTACACCTACCACCCGGGCGGCCTCTGGGAGGTCTACAACATGATCTCGACGATCGGGTCGTTCGTGATGGCGCTCGGGATGCTGGTCTTCGTCGTCAACGTCGTGAAGACGTTCCGGACGGGCGAGCGCGCCGGCAACGACCCGTGGCTCGCCGACACGCTCGAGTGGTACACGACCTCTCCGCCGCCTGCGTGGAACTTCGACACCGTCCCCTACGTGACGAGCGCGCGGCCGCTGCGCGACCTGCGCCGCCGGCTCGCGGAGACGCGGGGGTTCTAGTGATTCCCGCGGTGACGTTGCGCGCTTCCTGGTTCGCGAGCACCAAGCGATGCAAGGACGCAGGTCGCGTTGAGAGCAGTGCTAGGGACGCGACCGAGGACGCGGCAGCGCGCAGCGTGATCGCAGGCCAGGGAGCCCGCGAACGTCGCCGGAGGGATCACTAGGTGGGGCTCTGGGCGCGTGCCACAGCGCTGCTCGCGGTGGGCGGGACCGGCCTCGCGGTCGTCTCCGGCGCCGCGGGCTGGGGCACGGCGCACCGCGTGCTCGCGGCGATCGCGCTGCCGCCGATCGCGGCGCTCGTCGCGACGGCATGGGTGTCGTCGCGACGGCTGCTCGCGCCGGCGGTCTCGGCACTCGTCCTCTTCGGGCTCGCGGCGCTGCTCGTCGGCCGCACCGTGCACCTCGTGTTCGCGTCGCTCGCGTTCGCGGCGACGGCCTGGGCGGCGGCGTTCACGTTCCGGTCGTCCCTCGAGGCGGGGCCGTGGCGCGATTACGTGACGCTGACGAAGCCGCGAATCATGTCGCTGCTCCTGCTCACGGGCGGCGCCGGGTTCTTCGTCGGCGCCGAGAGTCTCTCGTCGCTCGGTGCGTTCGGGCTGACGATGGTGGGGCTCGCGCTCGCGTGCGGCGGCGCGTCGGCGCTGAACCACTACCTCGATCGCGACATCGACCGCCTGATGGGGTCGCGGACAGAGGCACGCCCGGTCGCCTCGGGACGGGTCCCGCCGGCGGCGGCGCTCGAATTCGGCCTCGCCCTCTCGGCCTTCTCGTTCGTCCTCCTCGACGCACTCGTGAACCTGCCGACCGCGCTGCTGGCGCTCGCCGGCAACCTCTTCTACGTGGTCATCTACACGCGGCTGCTGAAGCGCTCGACGGCGCAGAACATCGTCATCGGGGGGGCCGCGGGCGCGGTGCCGCCGCTCGTCGGGTTCGCGGGCGCCTCCGGGCATCTCGGCTGGCCGGCGGTCGCCATGTTCGCGATCGTCTTCGTGTGGACGCCACCGCATTTCTGGGCGCTGGCGCTGATGCTGAAGGAGCACTACGCGCGTGCCCGGGTGCCGATGCTGCCGGTGACCCGCGGCGACCGTGAGACGGCCCGGCAGATCCTCTGGTACACGGTGCTGCTCGTCGTGGTGACGCTCGTACCGGCGGCGGTCGGCACGTTCGGCGTGATCTACGGCGTGGCCGCGGCGATCCTCGGGGCGGCGATGCTCTGGCTCGCAGTCGAGCTGCGGCGGACGATGCAGCGCGCCGTCGCCGCACGGCTGTTCCACTTCTCGCTTCTCTACCTCGCGTTGCTCTTCGTCGCGATGGCAATCGACACGGTGGTGGTCTAGGTGGCGCAGACCGAGGCCGAGCTCGAGCTCGCCCGCAGGAACATGCGCTGGGGCTGGGCGCTCTTCGTGCTCTTCTGGGTGCTGTTCTTCGGCACCGTCGGCATCGCGTACGTCTACCTCTGGCTCGACTGACGGACGCGGTCTGGATCACGCGGCTCGCCGGCGGTCCGGCGGGGCGGCGCCTGGCGGTGAAGGACCTCTTCGACACCGCCGGCGTGCGGACGACATACGGCTCGGCGGTGTTCTCTGACCACGTGCCGTCGGTGTCGGCGCCGTGGCTCGCGGAGCTCGAGGCCCGGGGTTGGGTGAATGTCGGCAAGACGAACCTGCACGAGTTCGCGTACGGCGTCACCTCGCAGAATCTGCACTACGGTGTCGTGCCGAACCCGCGGTCTCCGTCGCTGACCGCAGGCGGCTCGTCGGGAGGCTCAGCGGCGGCGCTCGTGCTCGGCGAGGCGGATGCGGCGCTCGGGAGCGACACGGGGGGCTCGATCCGGATCCCGGCCGCCTGCTGCGGCGTCGTCGGCTTCAAGCCGACGTACGGGCTGGTCTCGACGGAGGGGATCTTTCCGCTGGCGCCGACGTTCGACCATGCGGGGCCGATGGCGATCACGGTGGAGGGATGTGCGGCGCTGCTCGAGCTGGACCTGCCCTCGGTGTCGCTGTCGGAGCTGCGGATTGCGTCCGCGTGGGGCGGTGGCGCCGGCGAGCCGGTCGAGTTCCCGACCGCCGAGGCGGTGGTCCCGGCGTTCATGCGCGAGGTGGGCGACGTGCACGGCGAGCTGTATCCGGAGCACTCGGAGCTCTACGGCGAGAACATCCGCGGGAAGATCGAGCGTTGCCTCGGCGTGTCCGATGCCGAATACGAGGGCGCGACGCGGGCGCGTGAGGAACTGCGGGAGCGGGCGGAAGCGGCCCTCGACGGGTTCGATCTGCTGGTGACGCCGGTGCTCTCGTGCCCGGTGCCGCCGGTCGACTGCCTCGAGCTCGAGGTGCGGGCGGCGATGACGCTCTACACGTTCCCGTTCAACGCGCTCGGCTGGCCCGCTCTCGCGGTGGGCGGGGTGCAGGTCGTCGGGCGCCCGGGCGACGACGCGCTCGTGCTCGCGGCGGGGCGGGCGTTCGAGTGAACCCCGATCTCGCCTTCGGCTTTCGGCTCGCGGATGCCGCGGATGCCCTGACGGTGCCGCGCTTCCGCGCGCTCGACCTGCGGGTCGACACGAAGCCCGACCTGACCCCGGTGTCGGAGGCGGATCGTGCAGCAGAGGAGGCGGTGCGGTCCCTCGTGACGGCATCGGGCCGCGGCGAGGGAGTGCTCGGCGAGGAGTTCGGCGACGACGGTGGCGACTCGAGGTGGATCGTCGATCCGATCGACGGGACGATGAACTACGTGCGCGGTGTGCCCGTGTGGGCGACCCTCCTCGCTCTGGAGCACGAGGGCTCGGTGGACGCGGCGGTGGTGTCGGCGCCCGCCCTCGGCCGGCGCTGGTGGGCGACGCGCGGCGAGGGTGCATTCGCAGATGGTGTGCGGTGTCGCGTCTCGTCGGTCGCGCGGCTCGAGGATGCGGTGGTGTCGGTGACGTCGGGACGGGACATGCCGCCTGGGTGGTCGGAGGCGGTCGCGCGGGCGTGGGCGTCGCGCGGGTTCGGCGACTTCTGGCAGCACTGCCTCGTCGCGGAAGGGGCGGTGGACGTCGCCTGCGAAGCCGAGATGAAGGTCTGGGACTACGCAGCGGTGCAGCTGATCGTCGAGGAGGCCGGCGGCCGCTGCACCACGTTCACCGACGGGCCGCCCGCGGACGGCGCGACCTTCCTCGCCACAAACGGCCTTGTCCACTCGGACGTGGTCTCACTGCTGGGCGTCTGAGCTTCCTCCGAGCCGGCTCTGACGCCACCGCACCCGCGGGTCCTTCTCCTCGACGTACGCCTGGAGCTTCCGCCGTGCCCGATCGGGATCCTCCGAGAAGAGTCCGAGCAGTGCCTGCTCGTCGACCAGCAGGTCAGGGCCGTGGCGGCCGATCGCGGCGCCGTACGAGCACCACGGCCAGTCCTCCGGAGCATCGACCATTCTCGCGCGCGGAGCGTTGAGCGCGACATACCGAACCGCCTCGAACAGGTGGCTTTCCGTCTCCACCATCTCGTCGTGGAATCGCTCCTGCCAGACGACTCCGCGCCGGTGATGCCGGCGGTTGTACGAGCGCGCGTACCTGCTCTGCAGGCGCTGAAAGCCGCTGCTCAGCGTGCATTTGTTGAGGGTGAGGAGCACGTGGTAGTGCGTGGTCATGAACGTGTACTCGAGGATCGTCCAGTCGCTCTTCTCGACCTCGTCCGCGAACAGGTCGAAGAACCGCAGACGGTCGACCTCGTCGCGATACAGCGCCATCCCGTCGAGCGCGTTCGCGTTGATGTGATACGAGGCGCCGGGCTCCTCGATCCGGTGCTTGTTGGACATGCAGCGAGCGTGCCGACGTCCGCCGCGCGGCGCCAGTGTCCGTTACGCATTTGGCACGAAGTTGTTGCAGTTCGTGGGTGAGCCGCGTCTGAGCTTGCTCTGAGCCGGCTCAGACGCCGGCGGCCGCGCGAGCGGCCGCTTCGTAGACGCGGTCGCGGCCGAAGCGGTCGAGCTGTGCGGAGAGGACGTCGCTCGCGGCGGGTGGGCTGCCGGGCGGGAAGGGAGCGGGCTCGCCGTCGAGGTCGATGCGCTCGAGACGGTCGCGCTCGTCGAGCTCCAGCGCGACGTCGTGCCCGAGGCGGGAGACGAGCCAGCCGCGCAGGAGATGGCCCTGCGCACGCGTGCCGTGGACGCGCAGGGCCTTGACCTCGCCGATCCCCGGCCACAGCGAGGCGAGCAGCCCGCGCCAGCGCTCCGTCCTGTCCCACGCGATGTCCGAGATGACAACGCGCGCGTACAGCTCCGCGAGCGGCGCATACGCTGCCGGCACGTCCGGCCACTCGTTCGAGTCGACGATCAGCCTGTCGGTCACGTCGAGGAGCTGCGCGAATGCCGGCGAGTCCCAGTCGGGGCGACCACGCCAGCGCAGGAACACCGGCAGGTCCGAGATCAGGAGCGGCAGCACGATCGATGCCGGCGCCGCGGCCCGCGCTCCGCGCAGCGTCAGCTCGATCACCTCACCGCAGATCGCGCGATCGCCGATCGGGAAGCAGCGAACGGAAACGTTCGCGTCGAGGCCGTCCGGCTCGTCTTCCCGCGGCAGAAGGAGCAGCGTCCGCGACGGGTGTCGCTCCTCCATCCCGGCGAGCGTCTGCTCGGCCTCCGACTGCCACTCGGGCGGCGCCCAGGCGATGTGTGTCATCACCGATGTGCGCAGGTTCGGCTGCGACCCCTCCTGCGACGACTCCGACCGCAGCCGTGCGAGCTCGCCCTCGATCTGGGCGACCGTGACGTCCTCACCCGTCCAGTCGTCCATGGCCGGCGCGTCTAGTGGCGCCGCCATGACCGCCCGTCCCGGTGCAGCAGTTCGTCGGCGGCGGCCGGCCCCCACGTCCCCGCCGCGTAGTTCGGGAACGACGGCCGGTCGCGCTGCCACAGCGCGACGATCGCGTCGACGAGCGCCCACTGCTCCTCGATCTCGTCCGACCGCGTGAAGAGGGTCGCGTCGCCGAGCATCGCGTCGAGGATCAGCCGCTCGTACGCGTCCGGCAGCCCCTCGCGGAACGCACCGCCGTAGAGGAAGTCCATGTGCACCGTGCGGATCGTCATCCCCTGCCCCGGCACCTTCGCGCCGACCGCGAGCGACACGCCCTCGTTCGGCTGAACGTGGATGAGGAGCACGTTGGGCCGCAGCCCCTCGCCGCCGTCCTCGAACGGTGGGTGCGGCGCATGCTTGAACTGGATCGCGATCGTCGTCTCACGGCGCGCGAGCCGCTTCCCCATCCGCACGTAGAACGGCGTGTCCGCCCAGCGCCAGTTGTCGACGTACAGCTTCGCCGCGACGAATGTGTCCGTCATCGAGCCCTGCGCGACGCCCTGCTCCTCGCGGTACCCCGCCACCTCCTGCCCTTCGATGAACCCCGGCCCGTACTGGCCGCGCACGACGTGCTTCGGCCCCGGCGTGTGCAGCGCCTTCAGCACCTTCACCTTCTCGTTCCGGACCGAGTCCGCGTTGAAGTCGATCGGCGGCTCCATGGCCGTGATCGCCACGAGCTGCAACAGGTGATTCTGGAAGATGTCGCGGATCGCGCCCGCCTGCTCGTAGTAGCCGGCACGCCCCTCGATGCCGATCGACTCGGCGACGGTGATCTGCACGTGGTCGATGAACTGCCGGTTCCAGATCGGCTCGAAGATGCCGTTCGCGAACCGCAGCGCCAGCATGTTCTGCACCGTCTCCTTGCCGAGGTAATGATCGATCCGGAACACCTCGTTCTCGGCGAAGTGCTGCTTGATCTGCGCGTTCAGGTCCCGCGCCGACCCGAGGTCGTGACCGAACGGCTTCTCGACGATCAGCCGGATCCAGCCCTCGGCTCCCCGGCGCTCGGCGATCTCCCCGACGAGCGTGCCGATCGCCGACGGCGGCACCGCGAAGTAGTAGACGCGGTTGCCGCCGGTGCCACGGTCCTCGTCGAGCGACGTCAGGCAATGCCGCAGCTGGTCCTCACCCTTGTCGTCGGCGAAGTCGAGCGTCACGTATCGCATCCCGTCCCCGAGCTTCGACCAGGCCTCCTCGTCGAACGGGTCGCGCGCGTGCTCCTGCACGGCCTGCTTCATCCGCTCGCGGAACCCGTCGTCCGTCTCCTCCGTGCGCGCGGCGCCGACGATCCCGAACTTCTCCGGCAGGAGGCCGCGCACCGCGAGCGCGTACAGCGCCGGCATGAGCTTCTTCGAGGTCAGGTCTCCCGAGGCGCCGAAGATGACGAGGATGCACGGGTCGGGCCGGCGCCGGAGCCGCAGCCCTTCGAGCAGCGGGTTCTCGGCGACGACCGTCACGCGCGGGGGTCTTGGGTCTGTGCCTGCGCCGTCTCGACCGCCTTCACCGCGTGACCGCCGAACTGGTTGCGGAGCGCCGCGTTCACCTTTGCCGCGAACGACTCGTCCTGCCGCGACGCGAAGCGCGCGAACAGCGCGGCCGTTATCACGGGCACGGGAACGTCCTCGGCGATCGCCTCGGCGATCGTCCAGCGCCCCTCACCCGAGTCCTCGACGTAGCCGCGGATCTTCTCGAGCCGCTTCCCCTCGACCTCGAACGCGCTGTGGAGCAGCTCGAGCAGCCACGAGCGAACGACCGAGCCGTAACGCCAGATCCCTGCGATCTCGTGCAGGTCGAGGTCGAACTCCGACGCTTTCATCACCTCGAAGCCCTCGGCGTAGGCCTGCATGAGGCCGTACTCGATTCCGTTGTGCACCATCTTCACGAAGTGGCCCGCGCCCGCCGCGCCGACGTGGGCGTAGCCGTCCTCGGGCGCGAGGTCGCGGAACACCGGCTCGACCTGCGCGACCGCGTCGCCGTCCCCGCCCACCATCAGGCAGTAGCCCACCTCGAGCCCCCAGACTCCGCCCGACACACCCGCGTCGACGAACCGGACCTCCCGCTCGCGGGCCGCGGCGTACCGCCGCTGCGAGTCGTGGAAGTTCGAGTTGCCGCCGTCGACGATCACGTCGCCCGGCTCCGCGAGCCCGAGCAGCGTCTCGAACGTGTCCTCGGTGATCTTCCCGGCGGGGACCATCATCCAGAACGAGCGCGGCGCGTCGAGCTGGTCGCGCAGCTCCTCCAGCGTGGCGGCGGTCGACTCCACCTTCGGGTCGTACGTCTTGACGTCGTGGCCGCGCTCTTCGAGCCGCTTCGTCATGTTGCCGCCCATGCGGCCGAGACCGATCATGCCGAGCTGCACCGGCCTACACCTCCTCCAGTCGGACGCGCGCGACGCGGCGGCCGCGCTCCTCGAGCGACGCAAAATCGCCTGCCGCCTGCGCGCGAATCAGCTTGCCGAAGCCGAACGGCTTGCCCGGGATCGGCAGCTCGTCGCCGACCTCGTCGACCACCTGCAGGAAGAGCCCCGTCGGTGGGCCGCCCTTGTGCAGCTGTCCCGTCGAGTGCAGGTACCGCGGCCCGAAGCCGTGAGTGACGACGCAGCCGGTCGCCTCGCGCGCCCGCGACGCGAGTGTGAGCACCTTTTCCTCGTTCGCCGCAGTCGGGTTGACGAATGCCTGGATGCAGACGTAGTCGCCCTCGCGCGCCCGGGCGAACAGCTCCTCGGGCGAGCCGTGAGGCGAGAGGTCCGGCTCCGCGCCCGACGCCAGCACTTCATTCGTCTTGTCCTTCGCCGCCTGCACGTCGGGCTGGTCGAACGGGTCGATGCCGAGGATCGAGCCGGCGACGGCGACGGCGAACTCCCAGCGGAAGAACTCCTGTGCGAGCTCGTAGTCGCCGGAGAGGCGCACCTCCTGCGCCTGGCGGTCCGGTCCGTCCGCCGGCTCGCCGGGCGCCGGCACGAGCCCCTTTCCGTGCTTCCCGGTCGACTCGGCGATCAGCTGCTCGGCCCACAGCCCGAACCCGGTCGCGCCCGACTCGACGCACACCTTGTCCCGACCCGCTTGCCAGTTCTCGCCGAGCGAGAGACCGAGGTCGAGGCCCGGGTTGCCTTCGACGCCCCGGCACGCCTCCGCCATCTCCTGCGCCCGCGCGAGGAACCGCGCCACGTCGATCCCCATCAATGCCGCGGGCACCATCCCGAACGGGGAGAGCGCGGAGTAGCGGCCGCCGATCGTCGGCTCGCCCGGGAAGACCGCCTCGAACCCGTGCTCGCGCGCGTACGACTCGAGCTGCGAGCCGGGATCCGTGATCGCCGCCCACACGCCACCCTTCGCATGGAAGTAGTCCGTGTGCGAGCGCGTCTCGAGCGTCGAGCCGGACTTCGACGCCGAGACGAAGAGCGTGCGCGAGACGTCGAGCCTCGCCTCGAGGTCGCGGATCGCCTGCGGGTGCGTCGTGTCGAGGACGTGGAACGCCTCCTGCCGGAAGGTGCGGCGGAGCACCTCCGGTGCGAGCGACGATCCTCCCATGCCGAGCAGCACGACGGCATCGACGCGGTCGACGACCGACTCTGCGAACTGGAGCAGCAGGTCGACGTCATCGCCCATCCGTGACGGCTCGTCGAGCCAGCCGAGCCACTTCGCCTCCTCGCCGCCGGTCCAGAGGGACGCGTCGCGATCCCAGACCCGCGAGACGAGCTCGGCCGGCGTCATGCGGCGGCGAGCGAGCCGCGCTTCGCGCGGACGCTCTCGACGATCTGCTCGTACGAGTCGGCGAACTTCTGCACGCCCTCCGCCTCGATCGTCTCGACGACGTCGTCGTAGGAGACGCCTGCCTCCTCGATCCGCTCGAACAGGTCGCGCGCCTCGTCGACGCCTTCGAGCACGGTGTCGCCGCGCACCTCGCCGTGTTCCTGGAACGCCTCGATCGTCTCGAGCGGCATCGTGTTCACCGTGTCGGGGCCGACGAGCTCCTCGACGTAGAGCACGTCGCGATACGCGGGGTTCTTGGTCGAGGTGGACGCCCACAGGCAGCGCTGAGTCGTCGCGCCCTTCGCCTCCAGGAACTCCCAGCGCGGCCCCTTGAACGTCTCGAGGTAGTGCTGGTAGGCGAGCTTCGCGTTCGCGACGGCGAGCTTCCCCTGCAGCTCGGGGTGCCCTTCGAGGCGCTTGTCGGCCTCGGTGTCGACGCGCGAGACGAAGAACGACGCGACCGACACCACCTTCGACGGGTCGCCGCCGCCCGCGATCAGCCGCTCGAGGCCGCGCAGGTACGCCTCGACGACCGCCTTGTAGCGCTCGAGCGAGAAGATCAGCGTGATGTTGATCGAGGTGCCGTGCGCGATCGAGTCCTCGATCGCCGGCAGCCCGGCAAGAGTCGCCGGGATCTTCACGTAGAGGTTGTCGCGCTCGACCTCCTTGGCGATCCAGCGCGCCTGCTCGAACGTCCCCTCGGTGTCGTACGCGAGCCCCGGCAGCACCTCCATCGAGACGTAGCCGTCGACGCCGTTCGACGCGTCGTACGCCGGCTTCAGCACGTCGCAGGCGTCGCGGATGTCCTGTAGCGCGAGCGAGAAGAAGATTTGCTCGGGGTCGTCGGTCTCCGTCAGCAGCTTCTTCATGTCCTCGTCGTAAGAGTCGCCCGAGGAGAGCGCCTTCTGGAAGATCGTCGGGTTCGAGGTGACGCCGGTGACGGCGTCCTCGTCCATCATCCGCTTCAGCTCGCCCGAGTGAACGAGCTCGCGGGAGAGGGTGTCGAACCAGATCGACTGGCCGTGCTCGGTGAGCTCATGCAGGCGTGACTTCGCCATTCTTCATCGTCCTTTCCATTTCGGCGACCTTCAACAGGCGGGCGACGTACCGCTCGCCGCCATTGAAGGTCGCGTTCAAGAATGCGTGCACCAGCTCGCGCGCGAGCGACGGCCCCACGACCTCCGAGCCGAGGCAGAGCACGTTCATGTCGTCGTGCTCGACGCCCTGGTGCGCTGAGTACGTGTCGTGACAGATCGCGGCACGGATGCCGGTGAGCTTGCAGGCCGCGACCGAGGCGCCGACGCCGGAGCCGCACACGAGCACCGCCCGTTCGACGGCGCCGCGCTGGATCGCCTCGCCGACCTCGCGCGCCTTGTCGGGGTAGTCGATCCGCACCTCGTCGGTGTGCGTGCCCAAGTCGACGACGTCGTGGCCCGCCAGCACCTCGAGCACCGCCTCGCGCAGGTGCACGCCGCGATGGTCGAAGGCGACTGCCACCTTCATAGAACTTCGACCCGCGCGATGCGCCCCTCGTCGAAGGTGAAGCGCAGAGGCAGCGTGCGCCCGTCCGCCTGCACCATCGCGACGGCATGGCCGTCCTTGCGCACCTCGATGCCTTCGAGGTGCACCGCCGGCAGCTCGCCGTCGATGCAGAAGCCGGGCGAGACGAGCGACAGGAACGTGCGCACCGCCTCCGCCTCCGTCAAGAAACGCGCTCCAGCAGAGCGGCGGCTCGGGCGACGATGTTGTCCAGGTTGTAACCGAACTGCTCGAGCACGGTCGACCCCGGCGCCGAGGCGCCGTAGTGCTCGATCGACACGCAGCCGCCGCGGTCGCCGACCCAGCGCTCCCACCCCAGCGAGACGCCCGGCTCGACCGAGAGCCGCGCCTTCACCTCGGGCGGCAGCACCTCGTCGCGGTAGTCGGCCGGCTGCTCTGCGAAGAGCTCCCAGCACGGCATCGAGACGACACGGACGGCGGTCCCTTCCCCGGCGAGCTTGCGCCCCGCCTGCAGCGTCAGCCCCACCTCCGCACCGGTGCCGATCAGGATCAGGTCGGGCGAGGAGCCCGACTCCCAGAGCGTGTACGCGCCAAGCTCGAGCCCGGACGCCGGCGCGAGGTCGGAGCGGTCGAGCGTCGGCACCTTCTGCCGCGAGAGCGAGAGCGCCACCGGGCCGTCCTGCCGCTCGAGCGCGACCTTCCACGCCCACGCGGTCTCGTTCGCGTCGGCAGGACGCACGAACCAGAGGTTCGGGATCGCGCGAAGCGCGGCGTACGTCTCCACCGGCTGGTGCGTCGGCCCGTCCTCGCCGAGCCCGACGGAGTCATGCGTCCACACCCAGACGACCGGCAGCCCCATCAGCGCCGAGAGGCGGACGGCGGGGCGCATGTAGTCGCTGAAGATGAGGAACGTCGAGCCGTAGGGCTTCACGCAGCCGCCGTGCACGCCGATGCCGTTGACGATAGAGCCCATCGCGTGCTCGCGAATGCCGAAGGCGATGTTGCGGCCGGCCCAGCTGTCGGAGAAGAGCCCTGCGCCGACGAACTCGGTGTAGGTCGACTCGACCAGGTCGGCGGCGCCGCCGATCATCGTCGGAACGGCGTGCTTGAACGCCTGCATGACCGTCTTCCCGGCCGCGCGGGTCGCCAGCTCCTCGCCGGCCTCGAACTCGGGCGGCGTCCACGCGCCGATGCGGCCCTCCCACGCGGCGTCCCACTGCTCACGGGCCTGCGGGAACGACTCCGACCAGCGGGCGAAACGCGCGTTCCACTCCGTCTCCAGCTCGTTCCCGCGCTCGACCCGGCTCAGGTGCTCGCGCACCTCGTCCGGCACGTAGAAGTGCCTGTCGGGGTCCCAGCCGAGCGCCTTCTTCGTCGCCGCGACCTCCTCCGCGCCGAGCGGCGAGCCGTGCGCCTTCGCCGTGTCGACCGCGCGCGGCGCGCCGAAGGCGATGTGCGAGCGCACGACGACGATCGACGGCCGCTCCTCCTCGGCCTGCGCGTTCGCGATCGCCTCGCGCAGCGAATCCAAGTCGTTCGCGTCGTCCACCGACTGCACGTGCCAGCCGAGCGCCTGGAAGCGCTTCGCGCGATCCTCCGTGAACGAGATCGCGGTCGTCCCGTCGATCGTGATGCGGTTGTCGTCGTAGAAGTAGACGAGCTTCCCGAGGCCGTTCGTGCCGGCGAGCGACGCGGACTCGTACGAGACACCCTCCATCAGGTCCCCGTCCGAGCAGATGACGTAGACGCGATGGTCGACCACGGGCTCGACGGCCGGCCGGTTGAACGTCGCCGCCAGGAAGCGCTCGGCGAAGCCCATGCCGATGCCGTTCGCGAAGCCCTGGCCGAGGGGCCCGGTCGTCACCTCGACACCCTCGGTGTGGCGGTACTCGGGGTGGCCGGGGGTGGCCGACTGCCACTGCCGGAATCGCTTCAGCTCCTCGAGCGAGAGGTTGTAGCCGGTCAGGTGCAGCGCCGAGTACTGAAGAACGCACGCGTGCCCTGCACTCAGGACGAAGCGGTCGCGGTTCGGCCAGTGCGGGTGTGCCGGGTTGTGGCGCATCACCTCGCCGTAGAGCAGGTACGCGAGCGGCGCGAGCGCCATCGCGGTGCCCGGGTGCCCCGCGTTCGCCTGCTGGACCATGTCCATCGACAGCGTCCGGATCGTGTCGATGGAGAGCTGTTCGATCTCCGAGTTCGCCAAGCTACCTCCCGCGGATCGGCTTCCCTACGAGCGTAACGGCTAAGCGTCGGGCGCCGCGCCGGGTCAGCGCGACTCCTGGGAGCCCATCAGTCGCCGCTGCTCCGCCATCGCCTCGAGATGGATCTCGTGCCGGTCGAGGCGGGGCTCCACGATGCGCTCGACCGGCGCCTCCGGCACGGGCAGGCCGAGTCGCTCGAGGGCCACGACCGCCGTGCCGCGGGCCGAGCCCTCTGCAGCGCCGGACACCTCGACCGGGCGCCCGAGCGCGTCGGCGAGCACCTGCAGCCAGCCGGGGTTCGCGAGCAGGCCGCCCCCGGTCGCGACGACGGAGTCGAGCCCGTCGATCGCTTCGAGCACCGCGACGAGCCGGTACGCGACGCCCTCGAGCGCGGCCTGGGCGATGTCGGCGGGGGTCGTCGCGAAGGAGAGGCCGTGAATCAGGCCGCGCCGCCGCGGGTTCCACCCGAGCGACCGCTCGCCGCCGAGGAACGGGAGGAAGACGAGGCCGTGCGCGGCCGGCTCGCGATCGGCGAGGTCGTCGATCGAGTGGTCGCGCAGCGTCGCGACGAGCCACGCGTGCAGGTTGCCGCCGTCCGAGAGCGCGCCGCCCTCGCAGAACCGGCGACCGTCGAGCCGGTAGAGAAAGAGCCCCGGCCGGGCCTCGGCCGACGCCGCCTCGTAGACGACGCGCGCTGCGGCCGAGGTGCCCACCATCACGGCGGCGCGCCCGCGGCGCGTGCAGCCGGCTCCGACGTTCGAGCAGGCACCGTCGCCGAGGGCCGGCCAGACGCCTGCGACCGGCTCGTCCGAGACGGGCGGCAGGCGCGCCGGGTCGACCGCGACTGCCGCGAGCGTCTCCTCGTCCCAGGCAAGCCGGTTCGGGTCGTAGACGCCCGTGCCGGTCGCGGTGGAGACGCTCATGCGGAGCTCTCCCGCGAGCTTCAACAGCAGGTAGTCGCCGAACGAGACGTAGCGCGCCGCCTCGAGGTCGCGGAGCTTCGCCGGCCAGTACGCCGGGTGGAGGAAGCAGCCGGTGCGCGCGTGGTAGCCGACGGGATCGAGCGGCGGCGGCTCGCCGGTGGTGTGGCGCCAGGTGAGCACGGGGCCGAGCGGCCGGTCGTGCTCGTCGAGCGGCAGCAGCGAGTGCCAGAAGCAGGAGATCGCGAGGGCATCGCCGTCGCCGACCTGCGCGAGCACCGCCTTGCACGCGTCGACCAGCAGGTCGGCGTCGTACGAGCCGTAGCCGACGTGTGCGTCACCCGGCTCGGCGACGCCGTCCTCGCCGTAGGCGAGGGCGCGGACCGACGAGGAGCCGACGTCGAGAGCGACGATCCGGGTCATCCCGTGCGGGAGGATAGTTTGGAGCCGTGGCCGTGCTGATCGCATCCGGGCTTCGCAAGGAGCTCTCCGGCGACGTCCTCTTCGACGGAGTCTCGTTCAAGGTCGAGCGACGCGACCGGCTCGCGCTCGCCGGCCCGAACGGCGCCGGGAAGACGACGCTGCTGCGTGGGCTCGCGCGCGAGCTCTCGCTCGAGGGCGGCGACCTCGCCTGGGAGAAGGGCGCGCGCGTCGCCCTGCACGACCAGCGGCCGCCGGCGCAGTCGGGACGGCCGCTCCGCGAGTACGTCCTCGCCGGCACCGCCGACCTCGCGGCGGTCGAGGAAGAGCTGCGCGCGCTGGAGCGGCGGATGGCGGGGGGAGAGCACGATCCGGCGACCCTTCGCCGCTACGCGGAGGCGCAGGCGCGGCTGGAGCACGCGGGCGGGTACGACTGGCGCGACCGTGCCGCCTCGGTCGTGCGCGGGCTCGGCTTCACCGAGGCCGACCTCGACCGGCCGCTTTCGACCTTCTCGGGCGGCGAGCTGACGCGCGCCTCGCTCGCGCGCACGCTCGCCTCGCAGCCCGACCTGCTGCTCCTCGACGAGCCGACGAACCACCTCGACATCGAGTCGCTCGAATGGCTCGAGGAGATGCTGCGCACGCTGGATGCCGCGGTCATCCTCGTCGCACACGACCGCTGGTTCCTCGAGGCCGTCACGACGGCGGTGCTGGAGCTCGAGGGCGGCAAGTCCGTCTACTTTCCGGGCGCCTGGCACGTGTGGCGGCGGGAGCAGGCGGCCCGCGACCTGCACCAGCTGAAGACGGCGCAACGGCAGACCGAGCAGCTGGCGCGCCTCGAGCGATTCGTCGAGCGCTTCCGCTACAAGGCGTCGAAGGCACGGCAGGCGCAGTCGAAGCTGAAGCAGATCGAGAAGCTGCAGGCAAGCCGCGTCCACGCGCCCGTCGGGCGGCGGCGCACGCTCGGCTTCGACTTCCTCAAGCCGCCACGCTCGGGCCGCGACGTCGTCGTCGCAGAGAGCCTGCGAGTGCAGGCGGGCGACAAGCTCCTGCTCGAGGGCGCGTCGTTCGCGGTCGAACGCGGCGAGCACGTCGCCCTCGTCGGCCCGAACGGCTCCGGGAAGACGACGCTGCTCGAGACGATGCTCGCGCGGCGCACGGCGGTCGACGGGCGCGTACGGCTGGGCCACGGCGTCGTGCCCGCCTACTTCTCGCAGCACGAGGCGGAACTCGACGAGCGTGGGTCGGTGCTCGACGCGGCGATGGCCGGTACGGGCCTGAAGCGGCCGGAGGCGCAGTCCCTCCTCGGGCGGTTCCTCTTCTCCGGCTGGGACGAGCACGAGAAGCCGGTCGTCGCGCTCTCGGGCGGCGAGCGACGGCGGCTCGCGCTCGCGATCGTCGTCGCCTCCGGCGCGAACTTCCTCGTGCTCGACGAGCCGACGAACCATCTCGACCTGGAGTCGCGCGAGGCGCTCGAGGCGGCGCTCGAGGCGTTCCCCGGCACGGTACTGCTCGTCTCGCACGACCGCGCGCTCCTCGACGCCGTGGCGGACCGGCTGCTCGCCGTCGAGTCGCGCGGGATCGCCTCGTACCCGGGCGGCTGGGCCGACTACGTGCGGGCCCAGGCGGAGGAGGCGGCACCGGCTCCTCCGCCGCCGAAGCCGAAGCGGGAGCGGCCGAAGCGGCCGGCGAAGCGGCGGGCGTCGGCCCTGGAGCTCGTGGAGGCGGAGGTCGAGCGTGCGGAGGCACGGCTCGCGGAGGTCGAGCAGAAGCTCGCCTCCGACTGGTCCGACGTCGAGCTCGTCGCGGCGCACAAGCGCGCCCGGGACGAGCTCAGCGCCTTGCTCGAGCGCTGGGAAGCGCTGTTCGCAGAGAGCGGATCGCCCGCTCCGTGATCGGGTCGACGACGAGAATCGCCTCGTCTGCGCCCGCCTGCTCGAGCGCCCGCAGGTGCTCTGCGAGCCGGTCGGCGGGAACCGCCTCCACGCTCTCGTCGTTCTGACGCGCGCCCGCACCCGCGATCGCGACGAAGACGCATGCACTCCGCTCGATGTCACGCGGGTCGCGCCCGACACGCTCCGCCGCCTCGTCGATCTCCGCGTTCTGCGCGGCGAAGCCTTCGGGCGTGTTGCCGTAGCGTGTGAACCAGGTGTTCCAGGTGTCGACGTGCGGCAGCGCGATCGAGAGAAGACGCGGCGCATTCGCGCCGATCATCAGTTTCGGCCGGCGGGCCGGCGCCGGGAGCAGGACGGCGCCCTCCGCGTCGTGGTAGCGGCCGTGGAAGGTGACGCGCTCGCCGGCGACCAGGCGGCGCACGATCTCGAATGCCTCCTCGAAGCGCGACACGCGGTGGTCGAGCGGGATCCCGAACGCGCGGAACTCGTCGTCGTTCCAGCCCGCGCCGAGGCCCAGCACGAGCCGGCCGCCGGAGAGCTCGTGCGTTGCCGCCGCCATGCGCGCAAGCACGCCGGGCGGGTGGAACGCCGTGCACGCGACGAGCGGCCCGAGCTCGACGCGCCTTGTGACTCCGGCGAGCCACGCGAGCGTCGTCCAGCAATCCCATGGGCCTCGGTCGGGATCGCGGTAGAGGAGGTGGTCGCCGACCCAGACCGAGTCGAAACCGCACTCCTCGGCCGCGCGAGCCATCGCTGCGAGCTCGTCGCGCCGCACGACGCGCTCGACCTCGGGAAGCTGGATCCCGACTTTCACGGCGCCCAGAATCGCTCGAACGCCGGCGGGTCGGAGGGGATCGCGACGATGCGCCGCCAGACGCCGTCCTCGTGGTCGATCAGCAGTACCTGGTCGATGTCGAGCTCGCGCTCGTCGCGCGTTCCCTGCGCGCGGTAGACCGCGACCGCGTGCTCCTCGCCGGCCAGCGCCCACTTCAGCGTCGAGAGGTACGTTCCGCCCGTGAGGCGGCGCGTCTCGCGGAAGAGCTCGAAGATGCGCTCGCGCCCCTCGTACTGCTGGGCGACGGGCACGGTGCCGTTGACGATCCACGTCGCGTCCTCCGCGATCACCTCGAACAGCGCGCGCGCGTCGCCGCCGCGGAAGGCCGCGAAGACGCGGTCGATGGCCGCGAGAGCGTCCACTCAGCGCTCGAGCGGCGCCATCGTCAGCCCGTACCCGTCGAGCTGCGAGTGGTAGAGCTCCGCGAGCTCGCGGTGCCCCGACCAGACGATCGCCTGCCCGGTCGAATGGATCCGGTTCGCGAGCCCCATCCCCTTCTCGTAGTCGACGCCCGGGATCGTCTGCGCGAGCGCGAACGCGACGCCCTCGAAGGTGTTGTGGTCGTCGTTCAGGACGATCACGCGCCACGCCTCGCCGGTGCCTGAGCCCGCGCTCCTGCGCGTGCGCTCGCGCGGCGGTGTCAGGGTCGTGCTCAATCCCGCTCCCGGCGGCGGCCGAGCCGCCGCCCTCGCTCCTCGCTGAGCTCCGTCAAGCCCACGCTCATTCCGGTGCGAGCGTAGCGATGACGGCCTCGGCGATCACTCTCAGCGGGCGGCCCGAGTGCTGGCTCGCGCGGCGCAGCCGGTCGAACGCGTCCGCCTCCGAGAGCCCTTCCTTCTCCATCAGCAGTCCCTTCGCGCGCTCGATCGCCTTGCGCGCCGCGAGCGCCTCGGCGAGCGAGTCGGCCTCCTCGCGCACGGCGGCGAGCTCGGCGTGCCGCGCGCGCGCCGTCTCGATCGCCGGTACCAGGTCCTGCTCGCGGAACGGCTTGACGAGGTAGCCGAACACGCCCGCCTCGACGGCGCGTGCGACGAGCTCCTGCTGACCGTATGCGGTGAGGAGCACGACCGGGAGCGGCCGCTCGTCGAGGATCCGCTTCGCCGCCTCGATCCCGTCGAGCCGCGGCATCTTCACGTCCATGATCGCGAGGTCGGGCGTGAGGTCGCGTGCGAGCGTGACGGCCTCCTCGCCGTCGCGCGCCTCCCCCACCACCTCGTGCCCGGCCCGCTCGAGCAGGTCACGCAGGTCGAGGCGGATGATCGTCTCGTCTTCGGCGATCAGGATCCGCATGCGATGCCTCGTGTCTGACACCCTACGGCGTTCGAAGCGTCGGACACGAGGAGAGGCATGCTGCAGATAGACGAAGACGCGGTCGACGCGCTCACGCAGATGGGCGGCCTCCGCATCACGGCGGAGGAGACGGACGACGGCGTCGAGCTCCAGATCGACGAGGCGAGCTCGGCGCGCGAAGGGGACGAGACCGTCGAGCGCGACGGCGCCCGTGTCTTCCTGGACGGGCTGGCCGCGGAGGTGCTCGCCGACCAGGTGCTCGGCGTGCACGCCCACGACGACCACTTCCACTTCACCTTCGAAGACCAGTCCGGTTAAGGGCGGCGCCGCGCAGCGCGCGGAGCACCCACCCAGCAGGAAGTGGAGCGGCTTCGTGACGACTCTGCAACTTCCCCTGCTCGCGCGCGGTCTTCCGGCGGCCATGTCCGGTGGCAGCCACCAGCACGAAACCGTCGCGGGCCGTCCACAGGGAGGTTCGGGGTGCCGGGTTGCCGCGCTCCCCGGCCCGTCAGGCGGGGAAGACGACCTCGGCCCGCGCGCCCGGGCCTTCGGCGAGGGTCAGCGTGCCGCGCAGCTCGTCGCGGACGAGCGCCCGGACGATCGAGAGACCGGTGCCCGCGGCCGCGTCCCCCAGGCCGGGGCCGTCGTCGTCGATCGCGAGGACGACGTCGCCGTCCCGCCGCACGAGCTCGACGCTGACCGAGTCGCCGCCGTGCTCGAGCGCGTTCTGGAGCAGCTCGGCGAAGACGAGGGCGAGCGCCGTCGCCCTCGCGCCGGGGAGGCTCACGCGGGCGAGCGACGCGTTCACGGCCTTGCCGCCGCCGACGCCCT
>DASUAX010000066.1:0-3611 GCA_035763525.1 Gaiellaceae bacterium | reverse complement strand
GTCTGGATCGACTACCTCTCACGCGACCTCTTGGACAGCGGCGAGCTCGCCCGGCTGGTCGCCGAGGATGCCGTCGTCGGCGTCACCTCGAACCCGACCATCTTCGAGCACGCGCTCTCGCACGGCGACGCCTACGACGTTCAGCTGCGCGAGCTGCTGCCGCGCGGACTAAACGACAAGGAGCTCTTCCTCGAGCTCGCCTGCGCGGATGTGGCCGCCGCGTGCGACCTGCTGCGGCCGGTGTGGGAGCAGACGGGCGGCGGCGACGGTTACGTCTCGATCGAGGTCGACCCGAACCTCGCCTACGACACGCGCGCCCAGTACGAGGAGGCACGACGCTTGCACGAGCGGATCGCGCGCCCGAACCTGTTCGTCAAGATCCCGGCGACGCTGCAGGGGCTGGCGGCGATCGAAGACTCGATCGCGGCCGGCCGCTCGATCAACATCACCCTCATCTTCTCGCTCGAGCGGTACGCGGCGGTCGCGCGCGCCTACCTCGAGGGCCTGAGGCGCTTCCGGGAAGCCGGCGGCGACGTCTCGCGCGTGCACTCGGTCGCGAGCTTCTTCGTCTCCCGCGTCGACACCGAGACCGACCGCAGGCTCGACGAGCTCGCCGCACCGCAGGACCTGCAGGGGAAGCTCGGGATCGCGAACGCGAAGCTCGCCTACGCCCGCTACGGGGAGCTCTTCTCGCCGCAGGATGAGCTCTGGGCCGACCTGGCCGCGGCGGGCGCCCATCCGCAGCGCTGTCTCTGGGCCTCCACCTCGACCAAGAACCCGGCCTACCGGGACGTGCTCTACGTCGAGGAGTTGATCGGCCCGCAGACGGTAAACACGATGCCGCAGCCGACCCTGCTCGCCTTCCAGGACCACGGCAACGTTGCGCCGACGCTCGAGCAGGGGCTCGAGGAGGCACAACGGCTGCTCGAACGGCTCGCCGAGGTCGGGATCGACTACGACGACGTCGTCGGGACGCTCGAGGCGGAAGGGATCGAGAAGTTCGTCGGCGCCTTCGAGAAGCTGCTCGCGGGTCTGGCGGAAAAGCGCGAGGCGCTCGAACACGTCCATGCGGGGAGAGGGAGATGAGATGAGATGGCTGTGATCGTGGTCGGCGTCGACCAATCCGAGGGAGCGAAGGCGGCTCTGCGCTTCGCGCTCGAGGAGGCAAAGCTCCGCCGGGCGACGCTGCGCGTCGTCCACGCCTGGCAGTACGGCTACATCGGCGCGACCGGCGTCGAGGGCGCCTACCCCGCTCTGGGCGGCGACATCAAAGAGCTCCGCGCGGGCGCCGAGACTGCCTTGGCGGAGACGCTGCGCGAGTCGATCCCGGAAGCGGACACGGTGGAGATCGAGCGGCGCGTGGTCGAGGGGCGGCCCGCGGCGGTTCTGGTCGCCGAGTCCCGGGACGCCGATCTGCTCGTCGTCGGCTCGCGCGGCCACGGCGGCTTCACCGGACTGCTGCTCGGCTCGGTCAGCCAGCAGTGCGCCCACCACGCCGCCTGCCCGGTGGTGATCGTGCATCGAAAGCCGGAGCGCTAGCCGGATGGACGTTTGCCTCAAGCGCGCCTACGAGCCGCCTGAGCGGTCGGACGGCTACCGCGTCCTGATCGACCGGCTCTGGCCCCGCGGCGTCTCGAAAGAGCAGGCGAAGCTGGACGAGTGGGCGCGCGAGCTCGCGCCGAGCAGCGAGCTGCGCCGCTGGTTCGGACACGATCCGGCGAAGTTCGACGAGTTCCGCCGCCGCTACCGCGAGGAACTGGCGGGGCAGGAGGAGAAGCTCGGGGAGCTGCGCGGGCGGGCGCGCGCGGGGAGACTGACGCTCGTCTACGGCGCGCGCGACAGTGAGCACAACGACGCGGTCGTGCTCGCCGAGCTGCTGCGCCGGGACAGGCGCTCGCGATGACCGAGGTCGAGCGGCTCGCACGCTTCGTCGTCACCCGCTCGTGGGACGACCTCACCGAAGAGGCGCGCGGCGAGCTGAAGATCCGCGTGCTCGACTCGCTCGGCTGCGCGCTCGGCGCGCTCGACGCTTCGCCCATCGCCGCGATCCGGGCGCAGCTCGAGGACTTCGGCGGGAGGCCGCTCTGCACCCTGATCGGCGGCGGCGCGAGCGCGCCCGATCGAGCCGCCCTCCACAACGGAGCGCTCGTCCGCTACCTCGACTTCAACGACTCCTACTTCGCGCCCGGCGAGACCTGTCACCCGAGCGACAACCTCGCGCCCGTGCTGGCGGCTGCCGAGTACACGGGAGCCTCGGGCCGCGAGCTCCTGACGTCGCTCGCGGTCGCCTACCAGGTGCAGTGCCGCCTCTCCGACGAGGCGCCCGTTCGCGCACGCGGCTTCGACCACACGACCCAGGGCGCCTACGCCGCGGCCGCCGGGGCGGCGAAGGCGCTCCGCCTCGACGAGGCCGCGACGGGGAACGCGATCGCGATCGCCGGCACGGCGCTCAACGCGCTGCGGGTCACCCGCACCGGCGCGCTCTCCCAGTGGAAGGGGCTCGCCTACCCATTTGCCGCCGCCGCCGCGGTCGAAGCCGTCTTCCTCGCTGCGCGCGGCATCACCGGGCCGGCGGAGGTGTTCGAGGGCAACAAGGGCTTCATGGACACGATCGCCGGCCGCTTCGCGATCGACTGGGAGCACGAGGACCTGGAGCGCGTCCGCCGCACCTTCCTCAAGCGCTACAACGCCGAGATCCACTCGCAGTCGGCGCTCGAGGCGCTGCTCGAGCTGCGCGAAACCCACGAGATCGACGCGGCCGCGGTCGAGCGGGTCGAGCTCGAGACCTTCCAGGTCGCCTTCGACATCATCGGCGGCGGCGAAGAAGGCGACAAGAAGCAGATCCACACCAAGGAGCAGGCAGACCACTCCTTGCCCTACCTGCTCGCGGTCGCGCTGCTGGACGGGCAGGTGCTGCCCGAGCAGTTCGCGCCCGAACGGGTCGCGGCGCCCGACGTGCAGGACCTGCTGCGTCGCGTCCAGGTGCGACCCGCCGACGATCTGAGCGCCCGCTTCCCCGCCGAGCACGCCTGCCGGCTACGGCTCGTGCTCGACGACGGCACGGTGCTCGCGGCGGAAAGGCGCGACTACGAGGGCTTCCTCACCCGGCCGATGAGCTGGCAGCGGGCGCGCGAGAAGTTCGAGGGGCTCGCCGCTACGGCGCTCGAGCCCGAGCGTGCCGCGGAGCTCGCCGACGCGGTCGCCGTGCTCGACGAGCTCGACACACGCGAGCTGAGCGGCGTCCTCGCGGCGATGCCGCCGCGCTTCGAAACAGAGTCAGCAGCCGAAAAGGAGTCGCCATGGCCGAGACGTTGACGATCCAAACGCTCGAGGACTGGGCGCGCGCAGGCGCCCACTGGCGCGTGCTCTATCACGGAGAGCACCACGCCGTCGTCGAGTTGCAGCAGTGCACGGGTGAGCCGGTCGAGCGGCTCGAGTCCGGCGACTCGGCGGTGATCGACTACCTGGAGGGCCTCGAGTCCGACCTCGACCTATCGACGAACGGAGCCGACGATGACCATTGAGACAGCCCAGCGTGCGTTCGCCTTCCTGCCGATCAACAAGCGGCCGCGCAAGCCACGCAGCCGCGGCATCACCGAGATCCGGGGCCC
>DASUAX010000065.1:0-47941 GCA_035763525.1 Gaiellaceae bacterium | reverse complement strand
CCGGAATGACGCTCGTCGATTTGGGTGCGCTGGGTGGGTGCGATGCAAGGACGCAGGGAGCGGCAATAGCTGAAGCTATTGCCGCGACTGAGGACGCGGCAGCGTGCCCGCACAGCGCGGCCAAGCGGCACAGACTTCATTCCGGTTCGAGTTTTTAGACGGCCTTCGTGACGCGGCCGCTCTTCAGGCAGCGCGTGCAGACATAGGCCCGGGTCGGCGAGCCCTTGAGCAGGATGCGGACGCGCTGGAGGTTCGGGTCGAAGCGCCGCTTCGTGGCCACCATGGAGTGCGAGCGATGGTGGCCGAAGGCCGGCTTCTTGCCGCAGATGGCGCAGACCTTGCTCATGGCGGGCCGCAGTGTAGCGGCTATGCGCTTTCCTGCGCCGCGCGGGCGCTCTTGCGGAGCCGCGCGAACAGGTCGGCCATCTCGAGCGCCGCGCGGACGGCGTCGGCCGCCCTCGGGATCCGCGCCTCGGCCTGCTCGACGTTCTCGACCGTGAGCACGCCGAAGGTCACCGGCACGCCCGTCTCGATGCCTGCGAGCTGCAGCCCCGAGGCGCACTCGGACGCGACGTAGTCGAAGTGCGGCGTCTCGCCGCGGACGACGGCGCCGAGCGCGACGATGCAGGCGTAGCGCCGGGTCTTCGCGAGCGCCATCGCGGCGAGCGGCAACTCGAACGCGCCCGGCACCGGGACGACCGTGACGGCGTCCTGCGCGACACCCGCCTCGAGCAGTGCGTCGAGCGCCGCCTGGAGCATCCGGTCCGTGACACCGCCGTTGAAGCGCGACACGACGACGCCGACCGAGCGGCGGCGGCCGAGCGGCGTGCCCTCGAGAACGGTGAAGCCGTCCGGCACCTGAACCTCGCCGCGGACGTGCTCGACGCTCGCCCCGTCGACCGGCTCGTCCTCGATCACGCTCGAGGACTCGGCGGCGGGCCAGCCCTCGAACGGGTCGGGGGTATCTCCGTCCTCGGTGGCCGCGGGGGGCTCGGGCTGCTGCTCGTCGATCTCGCTCATTCGGGCTCCGGTTCGTAGTCGAGGTTCTTCAGGTCCTGATGGTGCAGACGGTGTCCGAGCTTAGCCCTCTTGGTGGCCAGATACCGCCGGTTTTCCTCGTGCGGCGCCACCTCGATCGGCACCTGCTCGACGACCGTCAGCCCGAAGCCGTCGATGCCCGTCAGCTTCTTCGGGTTGTTCGTGAGGATGCGGATGGTCGTCAGGCCGAGGTCGGCGAGGATCTGGTTCCCGATGCCGTAGTCGCGTGCGTCGGCCGGGAAGCCGAGCTCGAGGTTCGCCTCGACCGTGTCGCGACCCTGCTCCTGCAGCTCGTAGGCGCGCAGCTTGTTGAGGAGGCCGATGCCGCGCCCCTCCTGCGCCATGTAGAGGAGGACGCCGCGCTCCTCCGCCTCGATCTGCGCCAGCGCGCGCTCGAGCTGCTCGCCGCAGTCGCAGCGGAGCGAGTGGAACACGTCGCCGGTGAGGCATTCGGAGTGGACGCGGACGAGAACGCCCTCGTGCCCCGCGACGTCGCCCTTCACCAGCGCGACGTGCGTCTTCCCGGTCAGCTTCTCACGGAAGGCGACTGCCTGGAACTCGCCGTACTCCGTCGGCAGGCGGACGGCGGCACCCCGCTCGACGAGCTTCTCGTGGCGGCGGCGGTACTCGACGAGGTCTGCGACGGTGACCATCTTGAGGCCGTGCCGCTCGCAGTACGGGACGAGGTCGGGCACACGCGCCATCGTCCCGTCGTCGTTCATGATCTCGCAGACGACGCCGGCCGGCGTGAGCCCCGCGAGGCGCGCGAGGTCGACCGCCGCCTCCGTCTGCCCGATGCGCTCGAGCACGCCGCCGGGCTTCGCCCTGAGGGGGAAGACGTGGCCCGGCTGGACGAGGTCGTGCGCCGTCGAGCCGGGATGGATGGCGACCTGGATCGTGCGGCTCCGGTCGGCCGCCGAGATCCCGGTCGTGACGCCCTCGCGCGCCTCGACGCTGACCGTGAACGCGGTGCGGAGCGGCGCCTCGTTGTTGTCGGTCATCGGGCGCAGCGCCAGCTCGTCGGCGCGCTCCTCGGTGAGGCACAGGCAGATCAGGCCGCGCGCGTGCGTCGCCATGAAGTTGATCGCGTCCGGGGTCGCGAACTGCGCGGCGATCGTCAGGTCGCCTTCGTTCTCGCGGTCGGGGTCGTCGACGACGACGACCAGCCGGCCCTCGCGGATCTCCTCGATCGCCTCCTCGATCGTCGCGAACGGCGTCGTCACGGTCATACCCGAACGCTAGCGAGGCAGCAGCTTCTCGACGTACTTCGCGAGCACGTCGGCCTCGAGGTTCACCGGCGCGCCCGGCTCCAGCGAGCCCAGGTTCGTCGCCTCGAGCGTGTGCGGGATCAGGGCGACCGCGAAGCCCCGGTCGTCCGTCCCGGCGACGGTGAGGCTCGTGCCCTGGACGGCGATCGAGCCCTTCTCGACCACGTAGCGGAGCAGATCGACGGGGGCGTCGAACCAGTGCAGGCCGTCCGCGACGCCTCGAAACGCGCCGACGCCGTCCACGTGCCCCTGCACGATGTGGCCGCCGAGCGCGTCGCCGGCGCGGAGTGCAGGCTCCAGGTTGACCCTCGACCCGTGCTCGAGGCTTCCGAGACTGGTGCGGGAGAGCGTCTCGGGCACCGTGTCGAAGGCGAGCGTTCCGCCGTCGTTCGCGACGACCGTCAGGCAGACGCCGTCGACCGCGATCGAGTCACCGAGCTCGGCCGCGACCGAGGCCTCGACGACGAGCCGCCCGCCGGCCATCGAGCGAACGGTGCCAACTTCCTGCACCAGCCCGGTGAACATCAGGCCCGCGGGGGGAAACCGAAGGTTTCCACCCGCGCTCTAGTCGCCGTAGACGAGGGTCTCGACGGCTTCGCGGACGAGCACCTCGAGCTGTGCGCGCTCTCCGGGAGCGGTCGTCGCGAGCTCGGCAACCAGCTCCTGCACCGCCTGGCGGCCGCCGGGGGCGAGCTCGTCGGTGCCGATGTCCTCGAGCTTGCGCCGCAGCTCGTCGTTCCCGAGCCGGCGGGTCAGCCAGTGGCTCAGGTTCGTGACGATCTGGTCGTCGGCGCGCTGGGACTCAGGGGTCGTGGACATATGCCTCGAGCAGCACGTCCGCCCCGACTTGCCGTGTGCACAGCCGGGCGAGCGTGCGAGGGGAGCCTAGCGCAGCTTCGAGCGCTCTCGGCCCGGCCCCCGCGAGCGTCGGCGCCACGAACAGGAGGATCTTGTCGACCAGATCGGCGTCGAGAAACGCGGCAGCGAGGGTCGGCCCGCCCTCGAGCAGCAACGACTGAACGCCCTCGCCGGCGAGCGCGCGCAGCTCGTCGCCGAGCGCTCCGCTTCGCAACTCCAGGTCGAGCGCGTCCGGCAGTGGGCCGCGCGAGAAGACGAGCCGGCGGGGCTGCCCGCGCGGCGTGTCGACGTCGCGCGCGTCGAGGCGGGGTCGGTCCGCGCGTGCGGTGCCGCCGCCGACCGCGACTGCGTCGACCGTCGCGCGGAGCTCGTGCACCGCACGGCGGCTCTCCTCCCCCGTCACCCAGCGCGTGCCCGGCACCGTCACCCGGCCGTCGAGCGTGACCGCTGCCTTGTAGACCACGAACGGACGCTGCTTCGAGACCCAGGTCCGCCACGCCTCGTGGACGGCGCGCGCCTCGAAGGAGTCGACGAGCTCGACGTCGACGCCCTCGGCCCGCAGCCGCTCCGCCCCGCCCGCCGCCTCCGGGTTCGGGTCGGTCGCGCCGTACACGACCCGCTCGATCCCGGCCGCGCGGATCGCGTCGGTGCACGGCGGCGTCGTCCCGTGGTGGTTGCAGGGCTCGAGCGTCACGTAGAGCGTCGCGTTGCGTGCACGTTCGCCGGCCGCCTCGAGCGCGACCACCTCGGCATGTCTGCCGCCGGCCTCGGTCACGCCCTCCCCCACCACTTCGCCGTTCGAGACGACGACGGCGCCGACCGTCGGTTTCGGGTACGCGCGACCGCGACCCGACCGTGCGAGCTCGACCGCGCGCGCAATCGTCAAGCGATCGCCTGGACGAGCTCTCGGTAGGCGGCCGCCGGGTCGTCCGTGGCGAAGATCGACGAGGCCGCGACGAGCAGCGTCGCGCCACACTCGCGGAGCTGCGCCGCGTTCTGCAGGCCCACGCCGCCGTCGACCTGGATGTGGATCCGCTCCGGCAGCAGCTGCCGCAGCCGCGCGATGCGTCCGAACGCCGCGTCCTGAAAGGGTGTGCCCGAATAGCCGGGATGGATGCTCATGCAGAGGACGATGTCGGCATCCCGGGAGACCGCTGCCACGGCCTCGGGCTCGGTCTCCGGATTGAAGGCGACGCCGACCTGCAACCGCTGCTCGCGCGCGGTGCGGATCGTGGCCGGTACGTCGCGCACCGCCTCGAAGTGGAACGTGACGCTGTCGCCGCCCGCCTTCGCCACGGGCTCGAAGTACTTCGCCGGGCTCTCGACCATCAGATGCACGTCCATCGAGCCACCGCCGCGGTGGGCGATGGGCGCGACCGCCTGCAGGACGACCGGCCCCATCGTGATCGGCTCGATGAAGTGCCCGTCGCCGATGTCGAAGTGGAAGACACGGCAGCCGGCCGCGAGGAGCGCCTCCGTCTGGTCGCCGAGGTGCGCCAGGTCGGCGCCGTACAGCGACGGCTCGACCTCGGCGCCGCGAATCCATTCGCTCCAGCCCATCGTGGGGCGATCATAGGCGTGTGTCCCGGATCCACACCGCGCTCGCGCTCGCCTGCGTGTCGCTCGTGGCGCTCGTGCCGCTCGCGCTCCGGGTGTACGCCGGAGCGGCGAGCGTCGATCGCGGCACGACCGTCGCGGCGAACGAGCGGGTGCTGAGGTCCCTCGCGCACGTGAAAGGCTCACGTCGGATCGCGGAGCACTCCTACGCGATCCCTCGGTGGGGGCACGAAGGTGGGCTCGTTCCCACCGCCGGCTACCGCACGGAGCTCTTCCTGCGCCTGCCCCGCGAGCTGCCGGCGGCGGCGATCGTCGCGCACTACCGGGGGGCGGTGGCCGCCTGGCGGGCGCGCGGTGTGAAGATCGAGATCGCGGTCGTCGGCAGGCAGGCCCGGACGTACGGCGTCTACGTCTCGCAGTAGTCGTGGGCGCCGGGGAAGAAGTACGAGACGAGCAGCAGCATCGACACCGCCGTGACCGGCGCGGCGGCCCATCCCCACACCCGCTGCGGCCGCAGGGCGGCCCACGACGCGACCACGAGGTACGGCGCCAGGGCCACGATTCCCGCGACGGTCGGCTGGTGACCGCACAATGCCGCGTCCGTCGTCAGGAACCACGAGTAGACGATCGCGAACGCGATCCCGGTCGCAGAGGCGAGGACGCCGACGAGGGCGGTCGCCGCGGCGCGTCCCCAGCCGGAACCTGCGCGGCGGTAGCCGAACACGCCGAGCAGCGGGACCAGCAGCAGCGCCGCGACGCCGATCACACGCGCATTCTCGCGATGAAGAACCCACTCGTCCGGTCGCGGTCGGGCCGCGTGAGCAGGAACTCCGGCCGTGTCGGGTGCGCGTACTGCGGCCACTCCTCGCCGAGCGGCTCCGGCTCGAGCCCGGCGGCGTCCACCACGGCCTCGTTCTCGTCGGCGTTCAGCGTGCAGACCGAGTAGACGACCACCCCGCCGGGACGCGTCCGCTCCGTCGCGGCGCGCAGCAGCTCGAGCTGCAGCTCGGGCAGCGGCCGTGACCGCCAGCGCAGGTCGGGCCGTCGCGCGAGGACGCCCAGGCCGGAGCAGGGCGCGTCGACGAGCGCGCGGTCGAAGCCGCTCTCGCCGAGCTCGCGCACGTCGGCGTTGACAACGCGGACGTTCCGCCCAGCCCCTTCCGCGAGCGCCGCGGCACGTCCCGGATGCACCTCCACCGCCGTCACCTCGCCGTGCAGCATCGCGGTCTTCCCGCCCGGCGCAGCGCACGCATCCAGCACCCGTTCACCGTCACGTGAGCCGACGACCAACGCGGCGAGCTGCGAGGCGCGGCTCATCGGCCGCATGCGGGCCGGGTCGACGCGCTCGACGACGTAGGCGCCCGGCACGTCGGTCGGCTCACCGACCTGCTCACCGGCGCGCACCTCGAGCGCGGGCGGCTCGTTCTGCGCGCGCATCAGCGACAGGGAGGCCTCGGTCCCCAGGTCGCGCGCCCACGTCGCCGGGATCCAGTCGGGGTACGACTCCTTCACCGGCCCCTCGGGGAGCGACGCGACGAGGCCGCGAAACCCCTGCGCCAGCCGCCGCATGACCGCGTTCGTGAACGGCACCGCCCGCTCCCGCCGCGCCGCCCGCACGAGCTCGACCGCGTCGTCGACGACGGCGTGCTCCGCCAGCTCCGTGAACGCGAGCTGGTAGGCGCCGAGGCGGAGCGAGGCGCGCACCGGCGGGTCGAGCTTCCGCACCGGCCGCTTGCCGAGCTGCTCGATGCCGAAGTCGAGCGTGCGCGCCCGCTGCACGGTCCCGTACGCGAGGCGCTGCGCCAGCGCCCGGTCGCGCTCGTCGAGGCCCTCGACGGCGGAGGCGAGCGCGCGGTCGGCATACGCCTCCTGCTCGAACACGCGCAGGACGACGTCGAACGCAGCGCGCCGCGCCGGCGCGATCACCGCAGCCCGCGCAGGAACTCGTCGTAGCCCATGCGCCTGCGACCCTCCGGTTGCACCACCTCGGGCACGAAGCGGCCCTCCTCGAGCCGCGCCCGCCAGACGGTCACCCGCCTGTCGTGCAGCTCGGCGCGCGCGCCGATGTGCGGCGAGAGCGCGCGCACGCGCCGCCACGCGTCCATGGGCTCCGAGAGGTCGAGCTCCCGGTCCGCCGGCGTGATCTTCTCGGCGTAGGTCGTCTCGCCGCGCTGCGGCTCGAAGCGCGGTTCGTCGAGCACCGCATCGAGCAGCCGCGCCGCGACTTCCGCCGCGCGCGCGAACGTCTCCCCCGCGTCCGCGTCGCCGATCTGCCAGCGCTCCTGCGCGGCGACCGGGCCCGCATCGAGCTCCGCCACCGTCTCGTGGATCGTCACGCCCGTCTCCTCGTCGCCCGCCAGGATCGCGCGCTCGACCGGAGCCGCGCCGCGCCAGCGGGGCAGCAGCGACGGGTGCACGTTCAGGAAGAGCGAGCGCTCGAGCAGGCGCGGCGCGATGTAGAGCCCGTAGGCGCACACCACCACGCGGTCGACCTCCGCCGGAAGCTCCGGCTGCTCGGGCTGGTGCACCGGTATGGCGAGGCGCTCGGCGGCTAGCTTCGCAGGCGGCGCGCCGAGACGGCGACCGCGTCCGCGCGGCGCATCGGGCCGGGTGATCAGGAAGGCGATCTCGTGCGTCGCGGCCAGGCGCTCGAGGACGTCCGCCCCGAGCTGCGCCGTCGCCGCAACGGCGATCCGCACCGGCTACCTGAGGACGGCGCGCGGCCGCAGCGTCCCGAGCGCCTCCTTGCGGTGCTCGTCGCCCGTGCGGTCGATGATCAGCACGCCGTCGAGATGGTCGAGCTCGTGCTGCACGATCCGCGAGCCGTACTCGTCGAGCTCGACGCGCATGTCGTTCCCGTCGGGATCCTTGCCCTCGAGCACGACGCGCAACGACCGCTCGACCGGAACGCGGACGCCCTGCAGCGAGAGGCATCCCTCGTCGTCGGACGCCGACTCGTCGGCACGCTCGACCACGACCGGGTTCACGATCGCCCGCGGCCCCTCCTCGCCGGGCTCGAACACGAACAGGCGGCGAAGCACGCCCACCTGCGTCGCGGCGAGGCCGACCCCCTGCGCGTCGTGCATCAGCGCGATCATGCGCTCGACGAGGCGGCGGAGGTCGTCGTCGAACTCCGACACCTCATTCGCCTTCATCCGGAGCGCCGGGTCGCCGTACTGCCGGATCTGCGCGAGGGCGAGCCGGCGACGCGCCTCGCGCTCGGCCGTCGCCTCCGCGTCCTCGTCGTGCTCGTGGTCGTGCTCGTGGTCGTGGTCGTGGTCGTGTGCCAAGGCGGGGGCCAGTCTAGTCGGCGGGGAAACGGTCGAGGATCCAGGCGGCGTCGAGCGGCTCGCGGCGGTACGAGCGGCCGCCGACCTTCACGTAGTCGCGCGTGCGCGGGTCCATCGGAAGCCGGGACTCGATCGGGTAGTAGCGGTTGTGTCGCTCGATCAGGTCGTTGACCTCCCCGAAGTCCCACCGCTCGGCGATGCGCCGCCACCGCACCGGGTCGTCTCGATGCTCGGCGTACGCGTGCGCGACGCGCGCGGCGTGCGCCTCGATCGCCTCGTCGATCTGGCGCAATCGCTGCATGTACGGCAACGGCCCGCCGAGCGAGGCGAGGTAGCGGTCGGGCTCCGGCCGGAAGCGCCGGACGCGGCGCCTGAGCGGGCGGCCCGTGAGCGGATTGACCTCGACCTCGTCGATCAGCTTCTTCCGCTCGGCGAGCGACGGGGGTGTCACGTCACGGACGCCCCACTCGCCGATGACCTCCTCCGGCCGCCGCTTCGCTGCCATCGGGGCCATGGTGCCAGGGGCGTACGATCGGCGGCATGAGCGCTTACGAGATCGCACAACTGGAGGAGATCGACCCGATCGAGGACGGACGCAGCGCGTTCCGGCCGGTGCGCCATTACCTCGGCATCACCGCCTTCGGCGCGAATGCCTTCGGCCCGCGGGCAGCCGGCGAGCGGCTGATCAACGAGCACGACGAGGCCGAGCCCGACGCGCAGGAGGAGCTCTACGTCGTGCTGAGCGGGCGGGCGCGGTTCGAGATCGCCGGCGAGAGCGTCGAGGCCGGCCCCGGGAAGCTCGTCTTCGTTCGGCCCGGCAGCACGCGGACGGCGTTCGCGGAGGAGGACGGGACGACGCTGCTCGTGATCGGCGCGAAGGCGGGAGAGGCGTATCGCGTCCACGGCTACGAGCTCTGGGCGCCGCTCCAGACGATGTTCCAGGCCGGTGACTACGCGGGGGTCGCGGACAGGGGCCGCGAGGTGCTCGCCGAGGATCCTCCGTTCGCGCTCCTCTACTACAACGTCGCCTGCGCCGAGAGCCTCGTCGGCCGCGTCGACGACGCGATCGCCCACCTCCGCCGCGGCATCGAGCTGAACGAGGAGCTGCGCGAGTTCGCGAAGGGCGACTCCGACCTCGACGCGCTTCGCGACGACCCGCGCTTCCGGGAGCTCGTCCCGGGTTAGCTAGACGCTCTGGGGGTCGACGTCCACGACCGCGGTGAGGCCCGCACGCCTCATCGCGGGCGCGGCGGCGGCGAGGAGGCGTGCGGCCTGCGAGGCGATTCGTCGCGGCTGCGCCGTCTTCGCGACGAGCTGCGCGCGGTGGCGGCCCCGCAGGCGCAGCAGCGCCGCGGGCCCCAGCAGCTCGGCGCCGCCGATGCCGGCCTTGAGCTCCTCGAGCGCGCGCACGACGGGCTCCGGTGAGGGCCCCGCGACGACGATCCGGACGAGGTGAGCGAACGGCGGGTAGCCGAGTGCCTGCCGCCGCTCGAGCTCCTCCGCCAGGAACCGCCCCACGTCGTGGCGTGCGGCGTGGACGATGGGACGCGCGTCCGGCTGGAACGTCTGCACGAGCACCCGCCCGGGCGCGTCGCGGCCGCTCCGGCCGGCGAGCTGCGTGATCAGCTGGAACGTTCGCTCCTCGGCGCGGAAGTCCGGGAGGCCGAGCCCCGTGTCCGCGTCGACGACGGCCGCGAGCTCGACGCCTGCGAAGTGATGGCCCTTCGCCACCATTTGCGTCCCGAGCAGCACGGCGCCCTCGGCTGCGCCGAACCGCCGGAGCAGCGCGGCGAGCTGCTCGGGCTTCGCCACCGCGTCGGCGTCGAGTCGGATCAACTCCAGGTCCGGCAGCTCGCGCGCCAGGTCGCGCTCGAGCTTCTGCGTCCCCGCGCCGATCCGCGCCAGGTCGGGCGAGCCGCAGGCAGGGCACGTCGACGGAGCCTCGCGTGCGAAGCCGCAGTGGTGGCAGCGGAGGTCGGCATCGCCGTGGAGGACGAGCGCGACGTCGCAGTTCGGGCAACGGATCGTGGTTCCGCACGCGCGGCAGTGAAGCGCCGGGGCGATGCCGCGGCGGTTCAGGAGCAGGATCGCCTTGCCACGCTGCTCGGCGACCCGGCGGAGCGCGTCGAGCAGCGGCGCAGAGAGCGGGTAGCCGGCTTCGCGGCGGAGGTCGACGACCCGCACCGGCGGCAGCTGCGCGCCGATCCGCCCGCCGAGCTCGAGCCGCTCGAGCGCCGACCACGACTCCGGCCGCGGCGTCGCGGATCCGTACACGGCGACGGCTCCCTCGAGCGCCGCGCGCTTCGCGGCGACGGTGCGCGCGTCGTAGCGCGGGTCCGAGTCCTGCTTGTACGACTGGTCGTGCTCCTCGTCGACCACGATCAGGCCGAGCCCGCGGATCGGCGCGAACACCGCCGACCTCGCGCCGACCACGATGCGCGCGTCCCCCGAGGCGATTCGCTCGCGCTCGTCGCGGCGCTCGGCGTCGGTGAGCGCGGAGTGCAGGATCGCGACACGCTCGCCGAACCGCGCGCGCACGCGGCCGACGGTCTGCGGCGCGAGCGCGATTTCGGGCACGAGGATGATGGCGCCGAGCCCCCGCTCGAGCATTGCTGCGCACGCCTGCAGGTACACCTCGGTCTTCCCGGAGCCGGTCGCGCCGTACAGGAGGACGTTGCCGGGCCCGCCGTCGACGATTCGCGCAACCGCCGCGCGCTGGGCGTCCGAGAGCGCGTCGGGCTCCGCCTCGCCGGGGAGGGCCTGCCGGTCGGCGGGCGGCGCCTGCTCCTTCCGGCGCTTCGGCGACTCCGGCGCGACGAGCGCGAGCGCGCGCGCCGGGGTCGACCCGTAGTAGTCGGCGAGCCAGAGCGCGAGCTCGACGAGCGTCGCGGGGACCTCCCCGGCGACCGCGTCGATCGGCCTCGCAGCGACGTCCGGTGGCGGTGACGCGACGATCTCCGTCACGATCCCGCGCGCGCGAGAGCGCCCGAACGGCACGCGCACGATCGCCCCGACGCCCACGTCGTCCGGCACCTCGTACGTGAAGGCGCGCGCGACCGCCCGCGCCGTCACCAGCGGGTAGACCGACGCGTACGGCATCAGCCTTCTGCCGGCTGCTCCTCGGAGGCGCGCGCGCGGAGCTTCTTGAACGAGAGGGTGCGCGCCATCAGCCCGATCGCGATCAGCCCGAGAACGAGGTTCGCGATCGTGATCGCGATGTTCATGCCGACGCTGAACGCGAGCAGCAGCGTCTTCGAGATCGCCGACTCCCGGAAGACGTAGACGATCAGGCCCTGCTTCGTGCCGGCGCCCCCCGGCGTCGCCGGGAAGAGCGTCGAGAGCGAGTCCACGACCTGCGCGAGGAGCGCGTTGTGCACCGTCGCCCGCACGCCGAACGCCTTGAGCATGAAGTAGATCGTCGCGAGCCGCAGCACCCACGAGAGCGCCTGCGGGACGATCACGCCGAAGAAGAACCGGCTCTTGTCCTGGAGGATGACGAAGCCGAGCTTCACGCGCACCCAGAAGTCCTCCACCCTCCGGCGCGCCCAGACGAAGGCGACGACGGCGAGCACGAGCAGCACGACGAGAGCGATCGCCGTCGCCCGCTCGTGCCGCAGCGCGAACTTCCAGTCGACGGTCGGGATGCGCGAGTACACCTGGTGCGCGGGCAGCACGCCGAGCGTCAACGCCCAGATCATCAGCCCGCCGGCGACGAAGAAGTCGAAGAGCGTCTCGACGACGAGCGTCGCTGCGAGGGTCGGGTACCTCGCGTCCGTCATGCGGTGCTTGACGAGGTAGAGCTTGATCAGGTCGCCGCCGCGCGCGGGCGCGATCGAGTTGACCCCGACGCCGGCGGCGTAGGCGCCGAGGGCGGAGCGGTACTTGAGCCGCCCTTCAGGATACGAGGCCCGCACGATGTTCTGCCATGCCCGGGCCCGCAGGAGCAGCTTCGCGACGTGGCACGCGATCGCGAGGCCGAGCGGCGTCCACTTCACCTCCTGGAGGTGGTGGAAGAAGACCGCGACCGCGTGGAAGAAGGCGCCCAAGCTGGACGCCTACGGTATCGCCGGGGCGGGCTAGCCTCCGGCGGCGTCGAGGACGAAGTCGGTGACGAACCCGAGGAGGAGCCCGCCGAGCAGGAACCAGGCGACGACGACCGGCATCGCGTACCGGCGGCAGACCTCGAGCAACTGCATGACGACGTACAGGATCGAGCCGGCGGCAACGGCGAAGAAGACGACCTGGAGCGCCTCGCTCACCCAGGCCTGGCCGATCACGGTGCCGACGAAGGTCGGGCCGCCGCCGATCAGCCCCATCAGGCCGAGGAAGCCCCAGCTCGGGCGCTCGGCCTCACCGGACATCGGGCCGACGATGCCGAAGCCCTCGGTCGCATTGTGGAGGGCGAAGCCGATGATCAGGACGAGCGCGAGCGAGATCTCGTCGGCGCCCGCAGCCTGGCCGATCGCGAGGCCCTCGCCGAAGTTGTGCAGGCCGATCCCGGTCGCGATCAGGAGCGCGAGCCGCTTGCCGGGCGAGAGCGAGTCGATGAAGCCGCGCGCCTCGAACTCGTCGACCGCCGCCGCGCCGGGGCCGACGAGCGGTGTCGCGCGCTTGCCGGTCATCCACCGGTCGTAGTAGACGAGGCCCATCAGGCCGATCCCGAGTCCGACGCCGAGCAGCGGCCCGAGCCCCGCGACCTTGCTCCACTCGTGCTCCTCGACCGCCTCCTCGACCGGGCCGACGCCGTGCGAGAGGACGTCCCAGAGCAGGAAGAGGAGGATCCCGGTCGCGAACGCGGTCAGGCCCGCGCGCACGCCGCGGGAGGTGTTGCCGACGCGGCCGAGCGGGAGTCCCAGGAAGATCGTGAAGCCGGCGATCGCGCCGAGGAGAAGCGTCTGCGCCGTGCTCATTCCCGCTCACGACGCCGGCAGAGCCGGCGCCTTCGCTCCGCATCCGCTGCGGCGGCGGCGAAGCCGCCACCTCCGCTCCTGGCCGGCTCCGTCCAGCCTACGCCGGTGCTGAGCTCCGTCAAGCCTACGTTCATGTAAGGGTCACCTTACAGACATTCCCGAAGCTACGATCGGCCACACATGGCGGCGAGCCACGGCGTCGACGAGTACCTGGAGACGATCTACTTCCTCGCGTTCCCGATCGGCGAGTACCGGCCGTCGGGCGGCGGAACGACGCAGACGATCGCGTCTCGCGTCGCCCAGATGCTCGGCGTCTCGCGCGCGTCGGCCGGCGAGATGCTGAAGCGGCTCGAGGCGGAGGGGCTCGTCGAGCGCGGCGAGCGCAAGGAGGCGATCCTCACTCCCGCCGGCACCGAGCGCGCGCGCAGGGTGGTCCGCAAGCACCGGATCATCGAGCGGCTGCTCACGGACTTCATGGGCTACACCGCCGCCGAGGCGCACGTGCACGCCGACGAGCTCGGGGGCACGTTCACGGACGACATGATCGAGCGCATCGAGGCGAAGCTCGGTCATCCCGAGCGGTGCCCGCACGGCTGGCCGGTCGACCCCGACTTCGAGCAGGCGGAGAACCGCGAGCTCGAACCGCTCTCGTCCGTCCCGGAGGGAGAGCGCGCGACGATCGTGCGCCTCGCCGAGCACGACGGGGAGCTGCTCCACTGGTTCTACGACCAGGGGCTCGTGCCGGGCTCCGAGGTCGAGTCCGGCGCCGTCGACGAGAAGGCGGCGGCGGGCCTGTTCGTGCGCCGGTAGCCCGAACTTCGTGACAGGGCGAGGGACATGTCCCTCCGGTTGTGAACCTTCCACAGCCACCCGTCCCGAACAGCCGGCGATTCCCCGTCCCTTCGGGACCGCAGACGACCGACGGACATGTCCCGGCGGTGGACGAAATTCATGCGTGGCTGCCACCGGACGGGCCGCCGCGAGCCGGGTCCCGCCGGGCCGGTTTGTGACGCCGTCGGGGCCGCGTCAGTCGACCGCGGCAGCCTGAGCCGGCGCGAGGCCCGCAGCGGAGCGGAGCTCGTCGGCCTTGTCCGTCCGCTCCCACGTGAAGTCGTGGTCCTCGCGCCCGAAGTGCCCGTACGCCGCCGTCTTCGTGTAGATCGGGCGGCGCAGCTCGAGGTGCTCGAGGATCGCCGCCGGGCGAAGGTCGAAATGCTCCGCGACGAGCTGCTCGATCGTCGGCACCGGAACCGCCTCGGTGCCGAACGTCTCGACGAGGATCGAGAACGGCCGCGCGACGCCGATCGCGTACGCGACCTGGATCTGGCAGCGGTCGGCGAGCCCGGCTGCGACGACGTTCTTCGCCACGTAGCGCGCCGCGTACGCCGCCGAGCGATCGACCTTCGTCGGGTCCTTGCCCGAGAACGCGCCGCCGCCGTGGGGGGCGGCGCCGCCGTAGGTGTCGACGATGATCTTCCGGCCCGTGAGGCCGGTGTCGCCCATCGGGCCGCCGATCACGAACTTGCCGGTCGGGTTCACGAAGACGAAGCCGGGCTCCTCGAGCCGGCTCTCGTCGTAGAGATCGCGCGGCAGGATCGGCCTGAGCACGTGCTCGATCAGGTCGGGCTTGATCATCGTCTCGGGATCGAGCCCCTCGCGGTGCTGCGTGGAGACGAGCACCCGCTCGATCTCGACCGGGGACTGGCGCCCGTCGGCGTCGACCTCGTACCGGATCGAGACCTGAGCCTTGCCGTCCGGCCGCAGGTACGGGAGGACGTCCGCCTTCCGCACCTCCGACAGCCGCTTGGCGATCCGGTGCGCGAGCATGATCGGCAGCGGCATCAACTCTCGCGTCTCGTTCGACGCGTAGCCGAACATCATGCCCTGGTCGCCCGCGCCGATGCGGTCGAGCGGGTCGTCGTCGCCCGGGTCGTGCTGCAGCTCGTACGCCGTGTCCACACCCTGCGCGATGTCGGGCGACTGCTCGTCGAGCGTCACGATCACACCGCACGTCTCGGCGTCGAAGCCGTACTTCGCACGCGTGTAGCCGATCGAGCGCACCGTCTCGCGCGCGATCCGCGGGATGTCGACGTACGTGTCCGTCGTCATCTCGCCGGAGACGACGATCAGCCCGGTCGTGATCAGGGTCTCGCAGGCGACGCGCGAGAGCGGGTCGTTCGCGAGCGCCGCGTCGAGGACGGCGTCCGAGATCTGGTCGGCGATCTTGTCGGGGTGACCCTCGGTCACCGACTCCGACGTGAACTGGAAGCTCCGCGCGGCCATCGGCGACGCAGGGTACCTAAGAGGTCTTGAGATACGCGACGAACGACTGCAGGTCACCGTCGCGTGACCCGAAGACGAGCAGCGACCGGAGCGGCTTCAGATTCTGCTCGACGTTCGGCGGGATCTTCTGGTTCGCGAGCTGCGAGAAACCCTCGATTGCCGGCAGCGCGTCCTTGAGGTCGACGAACAGGAAGCCCTGGCCGCCGTCGCCCATGCCCGACGCGTCCTTCGCCTCCTTGAAGACGCTGTCGCCGGAGAGGTGCCCGGCGCTGCCCTTGAGCTCGGCGAGCGCGTTCGCGCTGTCGGTGACGACGAGCTTGCCGTCGGCGACGCCGTAGTACACGGCGATCGAGCCGAGGTCGAGCTTGTTCAGGGTGCCGCCGTCGACCTGCGTCGGCACGGGCCGCGCGAGCCCCGCACCGAACTTCGAGAGCAGGCCGCCGATCGCCTTGACCGCGTTCTCGGGGTGCTGCGGCTTCGCCGCGATCGTCACCTCCGGCAGCGGCAGCCCCGGCCGCACGTACGCGATCAACGGGCCGCTGACGGCGTCGACGAGCGACTGCAGGTCGACACCGAGTTGCTGCGAGAGGCCGCCGAGCTGCTGCCGGACGTTCGCCGGGATCGCTCGCCCGCCGCCGGTGACGCTGAGCGCGACGATCGACCCGGACGGGATCTCGTCCGCGAGGCCGCCGCCCGACGCTGCCGTCGAGCCGACCTTCGTCTTCGAGTGCACCGCGAGCTTGAAGGCGCCGTCCTCCGAGGTGAGTGCCGCCGCCGTCCACCGGGCGTCGCCGCCGAGCGATCCGAACGACCCGAACGACCCGCTCGCCTGCCCGAGGCTGCCGGTCGCGGTCCGCGCGCCCGCAGCCGAGACGTACGCGGTCGCGATCGCGTCGCCGACTGCGGGAAGCGACTTCTGCGCCGCCTGGAAGCGAGCGTCGTCGGAGAGGTTCGCCTTGCGGTTCTGGACGGCGTCGAGGGCGGCCTGCTTGTCCGAGAAGACGGTCCACCCGTCGATCTGCGTGTGCACCGGTGGCGGCGATCCCTTCGCGAGCTGCGCTTCGAACTTCTTCTCGTCGGCCGGCTGAGTCAGGCCGACCGCCGTCGTCTGGCCGTTCACCTTCAGGACGGCGACGTCGAGCTCGGGCCCGATCGACGACTCGAGCGCCGCGAGGTCGACGCCCTGCTTGCGGAGGGATGAGCGGATCTGGGTGAGTAGCTTCTCCTTGATCGGGAACTTGTCGAGAACGGACTGGGCGCTCCGGAGCTGCCCGGACCCGAGGTCGGTGTTCACGGCCAGGTAGGCGAGCGCGTCGCCCGGCACGAGCCCGGCGCCGTCGCCGGAAGAGCCGGAGCTGCCGCCCGCGCTCCCGCAGCCGGCGGCCAGGATCGCGAGCAGCGCCAGGGCTGCGAGACGTGCTCTCATCCCTCTCGATCCTACTCCTCGGTCGGTCGGCGTCCCATCAGGTTTTCTGCGAGCTCGTGCAGCGGCATTCCCGCTAGCACGGCGCAGACCCCCTCGGTGATCGGCAGCTCGACCCCGATCCGGTGCGAGAGGGCACGCAGGACCGGCGCCGTCGTCAGCCCCTCCACCGCCTGGCCGATCTCGCCGCGCGCCTGCTCGGGTGTGGCGCCGCGTGCGATCAGCTCGCCCGCGCGGCGGTTGCGGCCGCTCGGGTGGAAGCACGTCACCATCAGGTCGCCCATACCCGCGAGCCCGGCAAAGGTCTCCGGCTCTGCGCCGAACGCCTCGCCGAGCCGCGCCATCTCGACGAGCCCGCGCGTGATCAGCGCAGCCTTCGCGTTGTCGCCGAGCCCGAGACCGTCGACACCGCCCGCCGCCAGCGCGATCACGTTCTTCGCCGCGCCGCACAGCTCGACCCCGACCAGGTCGTCGTTCACGTACACGCGGAAGACGAGCGAGTTGACCGCGTGCTGCAGCCGCAATGCGAGCTCCTCGTCCTCGCACGCGATCACCGTCGCGCCGGGGAGCCCCGCGAGCACCTCCTCGGCCATGTTCGGCCCGGAAAGCACCGCGACCGGCCGGTCGCGCACGAGCGTCGAGAGCCGCTCGCCCGTCGCCGGGTCGAGCCCCTTCGTCAGCGAGAGCACGGGCGCCCGACCGCGAACGTGTGTGAGCACCTCGCGGAACGCGTGGCTCGGCACGGCGAGCACGACGAGCTCCGCGTCCTCGTACGGCGCGTCGTCGAGCCCGGCCCGTCCGGCGACGAACACGTCGTGCCCTCGCCCTCGGAGCAGGTGCGCGAAGGCGTTCCCCCACGCTCCCGCGCCGACGACGACCGCCTTCACGACGAGCGCCGCCGGAAGTCGACCACCACCGGCACACCCTCGAGCCCGAGCCGGTCGCGCAGCTGGTTCTCGACCCAGTAGCCGTAGTCGCGCGTGACGAGACCCGGGTCGTTGACGGTGAAACGGAAGCGAGGCGGCCGCGTCTCCACCTGCGCGCCGTAGAGCAGGTTGAGGCGGCGCGCACCCTTCGCCGGCGGCTGGCGCTCCGCCTTCAGTTCCGCGATCAGGCGGTTCAGGTCGGCGGTCGACACCCGCGCCGCGTAGCGGTCGTACAGCTCGGCGACCTTGTCGAGGAGGCGCGTGACACCGCGGCCGGTGACGGACGAGACGGTGATGAAGTCGGGCCGCTGGCGAAGCCGCCGCTGCAGCTCGGGCCGCACCTCCTCGATCGTCACCTCGCTGACATCCCATTTCGCGAGCACGATCAGCGTCGCGCAGTGCGCCTTGCGCGCGACCTCGACCGCCGTGATGTCGCTCTCGACGATGCCCGCGCTCGAGTCGATCAGGACGAGCGCGACATCGGCACGCTGCGCCGCCTCGAGCGCGCGCAGCTCGGAGTAGTACTCGATCCCCTGGCGCTGCTTGCGCTTGCGCCGCAGCCCGGCCGTGTCGACGAGCTGGAACGTGCGCCCGCCGCGCTCGATGATCGTGTCGATCGTGTCGCGTGTCGTGCCCGGGACCTCCGAGACGATCGTCCGCTCCTCCCCGACGAGCCGGTTGTACAGCGACGACTTGCCGACGTTCGGCCGGCCGAGGATCGCGACGCGGATCGCGTCCTCGTGCAACGTCCGCGAGGACTCGCCCGGCAACAGGGCCAGGATCTCGTCGAGGAGGTCGCCCGTGTTCGAGCCGTGGAGGCCCGAGACCGGGAACGGCTCGCCGAAGCCGAGCCGGTGGAACTCGAGCGCGAGCGCGTCCTGCGAGGGATCGTCGATCTTGTTCGCGACGACGAGCACCGGCTTGCGCGACTCCCGCAGGATCTGCGCGAGCTCCTCGTCGCCCGGGGTCACTCCGGCGCGCGCGTCGACCACGAAGAGCACGAGGTCCGCGTCGCGGATCGCCGACCGTGCCTGATCGGCGATCTGGCGGGTGATCGGGCTCGGGTCGGCGATGTCGACGCCGCCCGTGTCGATCAGCAGGAACTGCTTGCCGTTCCACTCGCAGACGAGCTCCTTGCGATCCCGCGTCGTCCCGTGCGTCTCGTGCACGACCGCCTGGCGCGTCGCCGTGAGCCGGTTCACGAGGGTCGACTTGCCGACGTTGGGGAAGCCGACGATCGCGACCGTCCCCTCGAGCTTCACCTGTCCTGCTGCTCCAGCCATCCGAACAGCTCGTGGATGCGGCGTTCGACGACTGCGGTCGCCTCCTTGTATCCCTTGCCGTTCCGCGGCAGCCCCTCGAACGTGAGCGGCTCGCCGAAGACGATGTGGCATCGGCGGAAGTTGCCGATCTTCCAGAACTGGGTGCCGTAGATCGCGACGGGCACGACCGGCACGTCCTCCTGCAGCGCCACCATCGCGGCTCCGGGCTGCGCGGCCCCCGGCCGGCCGCTCGTCTGGCGCGTCCCCTCGACGAAGAGGCCGACCACGTGCCCGCGCCGGGCCTCCTCGCGCATCCGCCGGACGGCATCCCGGTCGGACTCGCCGCGCCTGATCGCGATCGTCCCGAACAGGCGCAGGTACCAGCCGGCGAGGCGGTGGTTCGCGGCCTCCGCCTTCGCCACGAAGTAGACGGTGCGTGGCGAGACGGCGCCGACGAGCGGGATGTCGATCCAGTGCAGGTGGTTGATCGCGTAGACGACGCCGCCGGCGCGCGGCACGTTCTCGACGCCGTACGCGCGGACGCGCGTGAAGAGACGCGTCGGCCAGCCCATGTAGATGCGGCCGACCGCCCAGGCGACGTCCTGTACGTTCACGGCGTCGCGAGCGAGCGCTCGCGGACGAGCCCCTCGATGCGCGTGACGACGTCGTCGACCTCGAGGCCGGTCGTGTCGATCAGCACGGCGTCCTCGGCCGGCTGCATGCGCTCGCGGTCGGACTTGTCACGGGCACGCAGGTCGGTGGCGAGGGCGTCCGCGCCGATATCCGGCCGCTCCTTCTGGCGGCGCGCGGCACGCACCTCCGGGTCCGCCTGAAGGTAGACCTTGACGGTCGCGTCCGGCGCGACGACCGTGCCGATGTCGCGACCCTCGATCACCGCGTTCCCCTGCAGGCCGAGCTCGCGCTGCCGCTCGCGCATCACCTCGCGTACCGGATGGTGGCGCGCGACCACGGGGACGACCTGGTCGATCCGCGACTGCCGGATGGCCGACGTCACGTCGGAGCCTGCGATGAAGACGCGGCCGACCTCGTCGAACACGACCGGGTTGCGCCGGGCGAGGTCGCCGAGCGGCTCGGAGTCGCCGAGCGGCAGCCCCTCGCGCAGCGCGAGCCACGTGAGCGCGCGGTACATCGCCCCCGTGTCGAGGTAGCGGAAGCCGAGCCGCTCCGCGAGCTTGCGTGCGACGGTGCTCTTTCCTGCTCCGGCTGGGCCGTCGATGGCGACGATCATCTGCGAGTGACTTCGTTCAGGAGGTCGTGGAAGCCGGGGAAGGATACTGAGACGCTCTCGAAGCCCTCGACGTCGACGCCCTCGCGGCTCGCGACGCCGGCGATCGCGCCGAGCATCGCGATCCGGTGGTCGCCGCGGGCATCGACCTTGCCGCCGCGGGGGCGCGCCGGCACGCCGGTCACCTCGAAGCCGTCCGGATGCGCCTTCGCGCGGACGCCGATCGCGCGCAGCGCGTCGACGAGCGCCTCGATCCGGTCGGACTCCTTGTGCCGCAGCTCCTCCGCGCCCCTGACCCGGCTCCTGCCGCGGGCGTGCGCGGCGAGGAGTGCGAAGAGCGGCAGCTCGTCGATCAGCGCGGGCACCTCCTCGGGCCCGATCGTCGTGGCGGTCAGCTCGGCCGCGCGCACCTCGACGTCGCCGGCCGGCTCCTGGCCCAGGCGGCGGCGCGCGAGGATGCCGACGCGGGCGCCCATCCGGTCGAGCACGTCGAGGAGGCCCGTGCGGCGCGGGTTGAGGCCGACGTCGTGGATCGTGATCCACGACTCGGGCACGATCGTGGCGGCGACGACGAACGGCGCGGCCGACGAGAAGTCGCCGGGGACGTCGACCGTCGGCAGGACGAGGCGCTGCGGCGGGTCGACGCTCACCGACGCGGGACGCGTGGTGACGCGCACGCCCGCCTCGCGGAGCATCAGCTCGGTGTGGTCGCGGGTCGGCGTCGGCTCGACCACCGTCGTCCTGCCCTGCGCGCCGAGGCCGGCGAGGAGGACGGCCGACTTGACCTGCGCGCTCGCGACCGGCAGCTCGTAGTCGATCGCAGCGAGCGTCGTCCCCCGGATCGTCAGCGGCAGGCGACCGCCGGTCGTCTCGACCTGCGCACCCATGCGGCGGAGCGGCTCGGCGATCCGCTCCATCGGCCGGGAGGAGAGCGACTCGTCGCCGGTCAGCGTGAACTCGCCGTCCTGGAACGCGAGCAGGCCGGTGACGAGCCGGGCGAGCGTGCCGGCATTGCCGCAGTCGAGCTCGGCGCTCTCGAGACCGCGCAGGCCGACACCGCGGACGGTGATCGTCTCGCCGTCGTCGACGCTCGCCCCGAGCGACCGGACGGCTTCGAGCGTCGAGAGCGTGTCGGCGGAGCGGCCGAAGCCGCGGATGACGGTCTCGCCGTCGGCGACGGCGCCGAGGAGGAGCGAGCGGTGGCTGACGGACTTGTCGCCCGGGACCGCGAAGTGGCCCTCGAGCGCCGCGGCGGGCTCGATCCTCACGGCTCGATCACCGCCGAGACGACGACGCTGTAGCCCTGGCTTTCGAGCAGCGTCGCGGCCCGGTTCGCCTCGTCCTCGCCGCCGACGAGCAGCGTGAGCGTGCCACCGCGGTCGGGCGAGACGTGGTGGAGCTCGAAGTCCTCGATGTTGATCCGCTCGGCGCCGAGCGCCTGCGTGATGCCGGCGAGCACGCCGGGGCGGTCGGGCACGTGCACCCGGACGCGCTGGAGCGTCCCGGGGTCGGGGTACTCGCGCTCGAGCATGCGACGGCGGTTCTGCGAGGCCTCGCCGACCCAGCGGGCGAGGAAGCCTGCGTCTCCTTGCTCGAGGGCCGTCTCGACCTGCTCGATGCGGCGCCGATGCTCCTGCAGCGCGGATCGGATCGCGTCGGCGTTGTCGAGGTAGATGTCGACCCAGATGCGCGGGTTCGCGCCGGCGATGCGGGTCATGTCGCGCAGGGAGCCGCCCGCGTGCGCGAGCGGCTCGTGACCCTCGACGCGCGCCGCCCCGGTCTGGTTCGCGACGACGTTCGCGAGCACGTGCGGAACGTGGCTCGTCATCGCGACGAGCCGGTCGTGTGCGTCGGCGTCGATCGCGACAGGCGTCGCACCGAGGGCGGCGACGAAGGTGTGCACGAGGCGGTGCCGCGCGGGGTCGGTGCGCGCGTCCGGCGTGAGGAACCAGGTCGCGCCGTCGAAGAGCGACGCGCTCGCGTGCTCGGGTCCGCGCGTCTCGGAGCCGCAGATCGGGTGGCCGCCGACGAAGCGCGGCGAGCCCTCGGCGGCACGGAGGACGGACGCCTTCGTCGAGCCGACGTCGGTGATGGTCGCGTCCGTCGTTGCGGCGAGCGCGGCGGCGACGGTCGTCGGGAGCTGCGCGATCGGCGCCGCGACGACGACGAGCTCGGCGTCACGGACCGCGTCCTCGAGCGTCGGTCCCGGCTCGAGCGCGTCGCGGGCGGCGGCGCGCTCGAGGACGTCCGGGTCCACGTCCCAGCCGGCGACGTCGTCGCCGTGGGCGCGCGCAGCGAGCGCGACGGAGGTTCCCATCAGGCCGGTTCCGATCACGGAGACACGCACGGCTGCTCATGGTGTCAGACACCCCGAAGGTGTCTGACACCCTGTGGTGGTGCAGACCCCGCCTGGCGTCGTCCGCGCGCTGCACGCCGACGAGCGCGGCTTCGAGGCGACGAGTGACCCGCGGTACGCGCGGCACCGGCAGGCGCTGCTGCGGGCGGTCGGCCGCCGCCCCGGGCTCGCCGCGGCGGTCGTGCGGCTCGCGGCGGGCGAGCGCGACGACGTGCTCGCCCGGCGCGACCTCGAACGGCTCGCGGCGGGAAGCCCGCCGCTGCGGGCGCGGATCCGGGTCGGCCGCGCGCCGGCCGCTTCCCTTCTCCTGCGGTGGTACCGCGAGGGCGAGCGCCGCTTCGGCGTCCGCTGGCAGCTGCTCGCGGCGGTGAACTTCGTCGAGAGCGCGTTCGGCAAGGTGCGGAACACGTCGACGGCCGGCGCGCAGGGGCCGATGCAGTTCCTGCCGGCGACGTGGCGAGCGTACGGCCTCGGCGGCGACGTGCACGACCCACACGACGCGATCCTCGGCGCCGCGAACTACCTCGCCGCGAACGGGGGCGCCCGCGACGCGCGTGCGGCGCTCTACCACTACAACCACTCGTCGCGGTACGTCGACGCGGTCCTCCACTACGCCCACCGGATCACCCACGTCAGCTACGCGTTCGCCGAGTACTACGCGTGGGCCGTGTACGTGAGAACGCCGACGGGCGAACGCCGCTACACGCCCTAGCGGGTCACGGCCCTGCGGGCCGTGACCCTTCGCCAAACGACGTGACGTACGTGCAACGGCCTGTCCACAGGTCGGGCCGGGTGTGGTCAGACCAGACCTCGCGATCTTGACGCGAACCGCGCCCCGAGCTGTCGCTGAGCAGGGAAAAGGCCCGGCGCGGCTGCTCGCTCGGGGCACGTCCGCGCTGGACGGCTTCCGTGGTCAGACCAGACGGTTTCAGCGGCGCATCAACTCGGCCAGGCGAAACGCCAGGTCGAGCGACTGGCGGGCGTTCAGGCGCGGGTCGAGGAGCGTCTCGTAGCGCTGCGACAGCTGCTCCTCGACGACGTCGTCGGCGCCCCCCAGGCACTCCGTCACGTCCTCGCCGGTGAACTCGAGGTGCACGCCGCCCGGCCAGACGTTCTCCTGCCAGCACGCTGCGAAGAAGCCCTCGAGCTCGCGCATGATCGCGTCGAACCGCCGCGTCTTGACGCCGCCCGCGGTGCGGATCGTGTTCGCGTGCATCGGGTCCGACGCCCACAGCACCGGATGACCCTCGTCGCGCACGGCCCGGAGCAACGGCGGCAGCAGGTCGAGCACCGCTTCCGCGCCCATGCGCACGTAGAACGTGAGCCGCCCCGGCACGCGCAGCGGGTTGAGCCGCTCGCACAGCTCGATCGCCTCCTCCGGCGTCGCCGCCGGCCCCAGCTTCACGCCGAGCGGGTTGTGGACGCCTGCGAAGAACTCGACGTGCGCGTCCTCCACCCCGCGCGTCCGCTCGCCGACCCAGAGCAGGTGCGCGGAGCAGTCGTACCAGTCGCCCGTGAGCGAGTCCTGCCGCGTCAGCCCCTCCTCGTACTCGAGCAGCAGGCCCTCGTGCGACGTGAACACGTCGACCTCGTGCAGCCGCCGCTCCGCGGTCAGGTCGATGCCGCACGCGGCCATGAAGGCGAGGGCGCGCTCGATATCGAGCGCGAGCCGCTCGTACCGGCGTCCCTCGGGCGAGGAGGCGACGAAGTCCTTGTTCCAGAGATGCACCTGCGTCAGGTCGGCATAGCCGCCCTTCGTGAACGCACGCAGCAGGTTGAGCGTCGACGCCGACTGGTTGTAGCCCTCGAGCATCCGGCCGGGATCCGGCACGCGCGCCGCCGCCGTCCGCTCGTCGCCGTTCACCATGTGGCCGCGGAACGACGGGATCTCCTCGCCCTCGACGAGCTCGAACGCGTCCGACCGCGGCTTCGTGAACTGGCCCGCGATCCGCCCCACCTTGACGACCGGCAGCGTCGCCCCGTACGTGAGCACGGCCGACATCTGCAGCATGATCTTCAGCTTCTCGCGGATCCTGAACGTGGAGATCTCGTTGAACGACTCGACGCAGTCGCCGGCCTGGAGCAGGAACGCGCGCCGGTCGATCGCCTTCGCGAGCTGCTCGCGGAGCGCCCGGGCCTCCCCCGCGAAGACGAGCGGCGGCGACGCCTTCAGGCGCGCGACGACGGCGGCGGCACTCGCCGTATCCGGCCACTCGGGCTGCTGCAGCGCTCGCCGCTCACGCCACGAATCGGGCCTCCACGTTGCCGGGGTCACTGCCATTTCCACTATCGTGCCAGCGTGACTTCCGTCTCCGCCTTCCGTTGGTCGTGGCGCCGCGGGCGAGGCGGAGCCCTGCGCTAGGCGCCTCGTCCGCTCGCACCCGCCCCGGCGCGACGACAATCACGACCAACGAGGTGACGAACATGCGTGTCTTCTCCGGCATCCAGGCGACGGGTGCCAAGACGATCGGCAACTACATCGGCGCGATGCGCCAGTACGTGGCGACGCAGGACGAGAACGAGGGCGACGCCTTCTTCTGCATCGTCGACCTGCACTCGATCACCGTCGAGTACGACCCGCAGGACCTGCACGACCGCACGCTCGACCTGGCCGCGCTCCTCTACGCCGTCGGGCTCGACCCGGACCGCTGCACGCTCTTCTGCCAGAGCCACGTGGCCGCCCATGCCGAGGCGGCATGGCTGCTCTCGGCCGTGACCGGGTTCGGGCAACTCGGCCGGATGACGCAGTTCAAGGAGAAGGGCGAGGGTCGCGAGTTCGTGTCGGCCGGGCTCTTCACCTACCCGGTTCTGATGGCCGGCGACATCCTGCTCTACCAGACCGACATCGTCCCGATCGGCGACGACCAGCGGCAGCACCTCGAGCTCGCGCGTGACGTCGCCGAGCGCTTCAACTCTCGCTTCGGCGCGACGTTCAAGGTGCCGCGCGGCGTCTACCCGGAGGTCGGCGCCCGGATCATGGACCTGCAGGAGCCGACGAAGAAGATGTCGACGACGACCTCGAGCGAGCAGGGCCGGGTGCTCGTGCTCGACCCGCCCGACACGATCCGGAAGAAGTTCAGGACCGCGGTCACCGACTCGGGCCGCGAGATCCGGTACCTGCCGGAGGAGAAGCCCGGCGTGTCGAACCTGCTCGAGATCCTCTCCGTCGCGACGGGCACGCCGATCGCCGAGCTCGAGGCGGGCTACGACGGCAAGGGGTACGGCGACCTGAAGACGGAGGTCGGCGAGGCTGTGGTGGAGCTCTTCCGGCCGGTACGCGAGCGCTACGAGGCCCTGCGCGCCGACGAGCCCGAGTTGCGGCGGCTGCTCGCGGTCGGCGCCGACAAGGCGCGCGGGGCTTCGGCTCCGACGCTGCAGCAGATGTACGACCGCATGGGGTTCGTCCGCAGGTAGTAGGGTCCCTTCCGCGACAGACACCCGGGCGACCGCTCCTCCGCTTGCGGCCGGAGGAGAGTGTCGCCGCACAACCGACAAGGGGGGATTGCCTGATGAGGCGTGCCACAACGGCAGCACTCGGGTTCCTGCTCGTCGCCGCGTGCGCGGCGGCGGCACTGGTCACAGGCGTCGTCAGTCACGGCGTCGCAGCTGCGAGCGCCGCCGGGCCATGCCAGCTCGGCAACAAGGACGGACAGATCAAGCACGTCATCTACCTGCAGTTCGACAACACGCACTACCGGCGCGACAACCCGAAGGTCCCTTCGGATCTCGAGCAGATGCCGGCGCTCCTGCACTTCCTGACGGGCAACGGCACGCTCGTCGCGAACGACCACACGATTCTCATCTCGCACACCGGAGGAGGAATCGTCGCGTCACTCACGGGGCTCTATCCGGACCGCAACGGGATAACCGTCTCGAACTCGTACGAGTACTTCCAGCCGACCGGCGTGCCGAAGAACACGAGCGCGTTCAAGTACTGGACCGACACGGTCGACGGGACGAACGAGACCCTCCCGAACATGGTCGGCGACGGAGGCCAGACGGCCCCGGCACCGTGGCTGACGTACACGCACGCGGGCTGCAACGTCGGCGGAGTCTCGGCCGCGAACATCGAGCTCGAGAACAGCAGCACCGCAGCCTCGGGCGACATGACCCGCGTCTTCGGCGAGGGCTCGCCGGAGTGGAACGAGGCGAAGAGCGACTCGACGAAGGCGCTCGCGGACTTCGTCGGCATCGCGGTCCATTGCGCGAAGGGCAACACGCTCTGCGATACGCAGGACGCGAAGCCCGACGACGCGACGACCGTGCCCGGCTCCGACGACGGCTACAAGGCGCTATTCGGCGCGAAATACGTCAACCCGGCGATCACCGGCGGGAAGCCGTGCGTGAAGGCGACCGACGGCACCGACATCACCGACGGCAAGGGCAACTGCGGCTTCCCCGGCTTCGACGGGGCGCTCGCGAAGAACACGCTCGGCATGGTCGCGCAGATGCAGGAGCACGGCGTGCCGGTGACCTTCGCGTACATCTCGGACGCGCACGACAACCACACGCTCGGCCGCGCGTCGGGGCCCGGCGAGGCTGATTACAGGCAGCAGCTCGCCGACTACAACACGGCGTTCGACACGTTCTTCAAGCGGCTCGCGAAGGACGGGATCGACAAGTCGAACACGCTGTTCCTCGTGACCGTCGACGAGGGCGATCACTTCGCGGGCGCGCAGGTGACGCCCGACTCGCAGGGCACCGCGACGTACTCGCACACGTTCTGCCCGCAGACGTCGCTGACCGCGGTCTCGCCGTGCGCCGCGAACCAGATCGGCGAGGTCAACGTGAAGATCGGCGACGTGCTGCCTGCGGGCCAGCCCGCGTTCGACATCCACTTCGACGACGCGCCGACGTTCTACGTCAACGGCCAGCCGGAGCGGACGAATCCTGCCCTGCGCAAGCTCGAGCAGGACGTCGGCAGTGCGACCGCACCCGATCCGTACAAGAACGGTGTCGTGCCGATCGCACAGCGGCTCGCCGACACGGTCGAGGAAGAGACGCTCCACATGGTGAACAACGACCCGAAGCGGACACCGAGCTTCACGATGTTCGGCGACCCCGACTTCTTCTTCCAGACGACGAACCTGGCAAGCGGCTGCCAGGGGGCGTCGGTGTGCGTCAATCCCGGCTTCGCCTGGAACCACGGGGACATCCAGGACGAGATCGGGAACACGTGGTTCGGGATCGTCGGGCCCGGCGTCCAGCACAACGGGCTCGACGACAAGACGTGGACCGACCACGTCGACGTGCGGCCGACGATCAACACGCTGCTCGGCCTGCACGACGACTACCTCGACGACGGCCGCGTCGTCACCGAGGTGCTCGACGGCAAGGTCGTTCCGAACGAGCTGCGCGAAGGGAATGTGTCCGAGCAGCTCGGGGCGGCGTACAAGCAGATCAACGCCCCGTTCGGGCAGTTCGCGTCCGACACGCTCGTCGCCTCGACGGCGGCGCTGAAGAGCTCGGACCCGCTCAAGTACGACCAGATCGAGGCGGCGATCGCCACCCTGACGGTCGAGCGGGATGCGCTCGCCGGTGCGATCCGCCAGGCACTGAACGACGCGGCGGCGGGCTCGAGCCGCATCGACGAGAACGACGCGAAAGCGTGGCTCAGCCGGGCGGGAAGCCTGCTCGACCGCGCCCACGCACTCGCTCAGGCGAATCCCGTGTCCTAGAGCGAAGCCGCTCCACCTCGGCGGCCTCGAGCTCGCGCCATGCGCCGGGCTCGAGGCCGCCGAGCGCGAGCGGCCCGTAGCGGCTCCGGTGCAGGCGCTCGACACGGTTCCCGACCGCCTCGAGCATGCGCCGCACCTGCCGGTTCCGGCCCTCGTGGATCACGATCTCGATCCGGTACCCGTCGAGGCGGCGCACGCGCGCCGGCCGCGTCGGGCCGTCGTCGAGCTCGACGCCGTCGCGCAGGCGGCGTATGTCTTCGTCGCTCGGCCGCCTCCGGCACTCGACCTCGTACACCTTGTCGACCTCGTAGCGCGGGTGCGCGAGCCGGTGCGCGAGCTCGCCGTCGTTCGTCAGGAGCAACGCGCCGGTCGTGTCGGCATCGAGGCGGCCGACCGGCACGATCCGCGCCTCGTGCCGCACGAGCTCGACGACCGTCGGGCGCCCTTGCGGATCGCGCGCCGTCGTGACGACGCCGGCCGGCTTGTGCAGCAGCACGTACGCGAGCTTCTGCTTCGCGAGCGGCCTCCCGTCGAGCCGGACGTCGTCGCTCGCGCCCACGAAGGTGTTCAGCTGTCCCGGCTCGCCGTTGACGGTGACGCGGCCGGCCTTGATCAGCTCGTCCGCCTTGCGGCGGGACGCGACGCCTGCGCGTGCGAGCCATGCGTTGAGGCGCATGGCTCGCAGCGTAGGCACAACCGGCCGAAAGAGCCGTGTCCAGGGACAGTCCCTGGACACGGCCGCTTTGGACAGGTCAGGGCTCGATGTTGTGGTTGTGGCGGAAGACGTTGTCCGGGTCGACGCGCCGTTTCAGCGCGACGAGCCGGTCGTAGTTCGGCCCGTACGCGCCGCGGATCGCATCGGCGCCCTGGTCGTCGCCGAGGTAGTTGAGCCAGCGCCGCTCCGTCAGGTGCTCGGCGAGCGCCGCCTGCGTCTCCTTCGTCCACGCGACGTTCGCCTCGGTGTCGGCCGGGTCGAGCCACACGCTCGGCAGCACCAGGTTCCAGCCCTCCTCGCGGTGCGGCACGGCCGCCGCGCCGGCGGGGATCCGGCAGACGGCACCGTGGAAGTGCTCGAAGAGGATCGCGTTCATCGGCGACGGCGTCGAGGCGAACCGCTCGAACGCGGCGTCGATCAGCCCGTCGGAGAGCCCGGTCGTGAAGTTCGACAGCCAGTAGTTGAGCGATCGGTGCGGGTACCCCGCGTCGAGCAGCGTGTTCATCACCGGGTACGGCATGCGGTGCACCTCGACGACGAGCGGCTCGCCCCATTCCTTGAACGGCGCGAGATCGCGGTCCGCCTCCTCCTCGGTGCCGGTGTGGAAGACCGCCATGGCGGCGATCTTCAGGCCGGAACCGTCCGGCGCATGACCGATCACGGCGAAGACCGACAGGTCGTCGGACGCGTCCGCGATCGCGTCGCGGTAGAAGCGGAGCATCGCCGGCGCGGCCTCGAACGGATGCGCGATCAGCCCGCCCGTCACGAGCGGCAGCGGGTGCGCGCGGTACTCGAACGATGCCGCCACGCCGAAGTTGCCGCCGCCGCCGCGCAGACCCCAGAAGAGATCCGGGTCCGACTGCTCGGTGACGTTCAGGATCGAGCCGTCGGCCGTGACGAGCTCCACCGAGAGGACGTTGTCGGCTGCGAGCGCGTGCTTCGCCATCAACCAGCCGAGGCCGCCGCCGAGCGTGAGCCCGGCGACGCCGGTCGTCGAGATCGCGCCGCCGGTCACGGCGAGGCCGTGCGCCCCGCACTCGCGGTTCAGCTCCCGCCACAGGACGCCGCCCTGTGCACGCACGGTGTGCGCGTCCGGGTCGACGTGGATTCCCTTCATCTCCGCCAGGTCGACCATCACCGCGCCGTCGACGACGGCGCGGCCGGCCACGTTGTGGCCTCCGCCGCGCACGCAGACGTCGAGCCCCGACGAGCGCGCGAAGACGATCACGTCCCTGATGTCGCTCGTCGTCCGACACCGTGCGATCAGCGCCGGCCGCCTGTCGACGAGCCCGTTGTGCACCTGCCGCGCGTCGTCGTATCCGGCTGCGCCCGGTTCGAGGATCGAGCCGCTGAGGCTCGCCTGGAGCTCCCGTAGACGCTCGCCGTCGAAGGTCGCCGTTGCGGTCATCCCCCACCTCCTGGTCGCGGTCAGCCGAACCTAGTGCAGGACCGCACGTATGACAAGGCGGTCAGGGAACGAGCAGCAGCTTCCCGACGGTGCGCCGCGCCTCGAGGTCCTCGTGTGCCTGCCGTGCCTCGGCGAGCGGGTACCGGGCTCCGATCCGGACGGACAGCTCGCCACGCGCGATCAGGTCGAAGACGGCGGCAGCGCGCTCTCGGTGGAGCTCCGGCGTGCGCGTGTAGGTCGCGAGCGTCGGCCGCTGCACGTAGAGCGAGCCTTTGGCCGCCAGCACGCGCGGCTCGAGCGGGTCGGGCTCGCCGCTTGCCGCGCCGTAGAGGATCATCCGACCGGTCGGGCGCAGCGCATCGAGCCCCGCGTCGAACGTCGTGCGGCCGACGCCGTCGTAGACGGCCGCCACGTCGAGCTTTCGCGCCTGCTCGGCGAACTCGTCGTACGAGAGCACCTCGTCCGCGCCCGCCTCCCGCGCGAGCGCGCGCTTTTCGTCGCTCGACGCGGTCGCGATCACGTGTGCCCCGCACCCCTTCGCGACCTGCACGAGCAGGTTCCCGACGCCACCGGCCGCGGCGTGCACGACCACCCGGTCGCCCGGCTCGATCGGGTAGGAGTCGTGCGCGAGGTAGTGCGCCGTCATCCCCTGCAGGAGCACGGCGACGGCGACGTCGGCCGGGACGCCGTCCGGGATCGGCACCGTCTCGTCGAGGCGAACGGCCACCCGCTCGGCGTAGCTCCGCGGCACCCGCGTCCACGCGAGCCTCTCGCCGTCCGAGGTTGTGCCGCCGGCCTCGGCGCCGAGGATCCCGGGCGCGTCGGTGCCGTAGCCCTCACGCTCGCGCTCGTACACGTCGCGGTAGTTGACGCCGATCGCCTCGATGTCGACGAGCACCTCGCCGTCACCCGGCACCGGGTCGGGCACATCGCGCAGCTCGAGCACCTCCGGGCCGCCCTGCCGCTCGAACCAGACCGCCTTCATGCCTCCGAGATTACGCCTCCAGGATCAACAGCTCGCGGAGGAGCGGTGAAATCGACCGGGCCGCGCACTGGCCGAGCTCGTCCTGGCTCAGTAGAGCGCGGCCGCGAGCCGGCGGCGGTACTGCGCGACGACCGGGTGCTCGTGGCCGAGCTCGCCGAAGAGGGACACCATCGTCTCGCGCGTCGCGTCGCGGTCCTCCGGCAGACGCCCGAGCAGGAGCTCGAACGCCGCCTCGTAGTCGCCGGCGTCGAGAGCGGCGCGCAGCTCCGGGTCGTCGATCGTCTCGGAGACCGGCGGCTTCGTCAGCTCCTCGAGAAACGCCTCCACGCCCGGTCTCGACTGTGCGCCGACGAACTCGGCGACGACGTGGCCGTTCCGGAAGGCCTTCACCGCCGGGATGCCGCGGATGCCGTACTCGTCGGCGAGCTGCTGGTTCGCGTCGACGTCGACTTTCGCGAGCGCGACGCCCTTCTCGGCGGTCGCCGCCTCGATCACGGGACCGAGCATCTTGCACGGGCCGCACCACTCCGCCCAGAAGTCGACGACGACCGGCTCGCGCTGCGAGCGCTCGATCACCTCTGCCTGCCAGGTCGATTCCGTGACGTCCATCGGCGTCACGGTAGCGCGCGCTCCCTACCCGGCGATCGTCTCGTGAACCGGGAACTCCCTGATGTCCGGCGGCCCTTCCATGGTGATCCCGGCCGCCTCGACGCCCTCGGCGATCCGCTGCGAGAACGCGTCGAAGTCCGCCCGCGACTCCCAGAAGTCGATGATGCCCCAGCCGCCGTCGATCGGGCCCGACGCGTGGTAGAGGAGGCCCTTCGGGGCGCTCCGGTCGGGGTTGATGTGGTCGTGCGCAGTGTCGAACTGCTCCTGCGTGACGCCTGCGAGCTTGATGCGGATGCCGACAGCCATGGCGGATGCTCCTTCGGACGGGGGAAGACGACCTGCCTTCGGCTCGCGCCGCCCGGCGACCATCTCACAGCGTGCCCGGCCCGTGCCGGCGCTGCGGGCGGGCCCGTGCCCGTGCCCGTGCTTGCCTAAGCCGGCCGCTTCTCGGCGACGGCCTCGAGGCGGCCGCGGATCTCCGCGACGTCCGAGCCGAGGTCGTCCACCCGCGGCAGCGCGGCGAGCGACTCGAGCCCGAAGATGCGTTCGAAGAGCGGCGTCGTCCGGTAACGGACGGCGCCGAACTCGGTGTCGCGGCCGCCTTCGGCGATGAGACCGCGCTCGACGAGGCCGGCGACGACGCCGTCGACGTTGACGCCGCGGATGCGCGCGATCTCCGGCCGCGACACCGGCCCGAGATACGCGACGATCGCGAGCGTCTCGAGGGCCGCCTGCGAGAGCCCCTTCTCGGCCGGCTTGTCGAAGAGGCGCGAGCATGCCTCGGACGCCGCCGCGGAGGCGCGGAAGGCGTAGCCGCCGGCGACGTGCTCGAGCACGATCCCGCTCTTCCCCTCGGCGAAGCGCTGGCCGAGGATCTCGAGCGCCTCCTCGACCTGCGAGGGCTCGGCCTCGGCGGCCGCCGCCAGCTCCTCGACGGGCAGGGGCTGCGAGGCGACGACGAGCAACGCCTCGAGCGTCCGCGCCAGCTCGAGCGCGGGCGTCGCATCGGTGGTGATCAGGCGGAGACCGTGTTCCAAGAGAGACTCCTTTCGGCGTCGGCGCGGGAAATCCTTATCGGCGCGAACGGCGCAACCTGCGCGATCGCGATCTCGTTCTGCTTGCGCAGCTCGAGCAGGGCCAGGAAGGCGACGGCGACCTCGACGCGCGAGAGCCCGTCCACCTCCTGGTCGAAGTCGAAGCGGCTGCGGCGCCGGAGCAGCGCCCGCCAGCGGTCGAGGAACTGCGAGACGGGCGGGAAGCGAAGCGCCATGTGCGCGAGCGAGGGCGCGGGCGGCTCGACGGCGAGTGCACGCAGCGCTGCCGCAAGCTTCTCGGGTGCCTGCGGCGCGAGCTTCCGCTCCGGCCGAGGTGCGAGCGGCGCGGGGCCGAGCCGGAAGTGCAGGTGGCGGCGCTCCTCGAGGCGGTCGCGCAGGAAGCCTGCCGCCTCCTTCGCGCGGCGGTACTCGGCGAGGCGCCGCGCGAGCTCCTCGGCCGCCTCCTCCGGCTCGAGCTCGGCGAGCTCCGCGTCCTCTTCCGGGAACATCTGGCGCGCCTTCAACTCGAGCAGCGCGCTGATCAGGACCAGGAACTCGCCGCAGGCGTCGAGGTCGAGCTCGCCGCGCTCCGCGAGCCGCTCGACGAACGCGACCACGATCTCGGCCAGGTCGACCTCGCGGAGCGGCAGCTCCTCGCGCAGGACGAGCGAGAGGAGGAGGTCGAACGGCCCCTCGAACGCGTCCAGGTCCAGCTCGAGCTCGCGCACGGCCACGGGCATGGCCCCGAGGGTACTGCCGCTACCGGACGCGGCCCTTGGGGATCGCCATCGCGTGCGCCGGTCTGGGCGGCTCGCGACGGCGCCGGGCGCGCTGGTCGTCGGAGCGCCGCCCCTGCCGCTGGTGCAGCACGAAGTAGGCGACGGCGCACACGAAGACGACCGCGCTCACCCACGCGTTCAGGCGGAGGCCCGCGAAATGGTGGGCCGGGTCGATGCGCAGGAGCTCCTCGAAGAAGCGCCCGAAGCAGTACCAGGCGACGTACGCCGCGAACAGGTTCGGCGGGTTCAGGCGGAAACGGCGACCGACCCAGATGAGCAGCGCGACGCCGACCACGTCCCAGATCAGCTCGTAGAGGAAGGTCGGGTGAAAGGTCGTGTAGCCGAAGTACTTCGGGTCGGCCGGCAGGTGGGCCGCGTCGATCTTCAGCCCCCAGGGCAGCGACGTCGGCTTTCCGTACAGCTCCTGGTTCCACCAGTTGCCGATGCGGCCGATCCCCTGCGCGAGCAGGAGACCGGGAGCGGTCGCGTCCATGAAGAGCGGCACGCTCGCGCCGGCGCGCTTCACGACGACGACGCCGACCAGGGTGCCGAGCAGGATCCCGCCCCAGACGCCGAGGCCGCCCTTCCACACCTCGAAGATCCCCTGCCATTTCGGGTCGGGCACCTCGTTCCAGGAGGTGATGTCGTGGTAGGCGCGCGCGCCGACGACGCCGAAAGCGACGCCCCAGACGGCGACGCGCGTGACGAGATCCCAGTCGCCGCCGAGAGCCGTCCACCGCTTTCCGGTCAGCCAGATGCAGGCGAGGATCGCGACGAGCAGCGTCAGCCCGTACATGTGGAGCTGCAGCGGCCCCACGTCGACGACCCCGGTGTGCGGCGAGGGGATGTAGCCGAGCACGGGCTAAGTGTGCCCGCGCCGCCGGTCGGGCAGCGGGGCTAGCGCAGGATCTCGGCCGCGAGCTCGGGCGAGCAGCCCTTTTCGAGCAGCCCGATCGCCCGGTGGAGGTCGACGTCGTTCCGCATCGCGAGCTCGGCGGCGACATCCTCCGGGAAGCCTGCCCGCTCGAGCTCCTGCGCGCGCCAGCTCTCGACGAGCTCCTGCTCGGTCGGCCTGATGGTGTCCGCAGTCGGCATCGGTTCCTCGTCCTCGCTCTCGTCGTACTCCTATTCGGTACAACGAGCAAGCTGGTTCACCCCATACCAAGGGATGGTCCGATTTAACGGACTTCTAACCGCTGCGGGTGGGCCGGGCCGCCGCGGCCATCAGCGCGAGCGCTGCGACGGTGACGGCGGGGAGCTGCCAGTCCCAGTCTATCCCCGCGTGGAGGGCGAAGACCGCGAGCCCGGCGGCGGGCGCGGCGAGGCCGCGGCGGATCGCGAGCACGAGCGGGAACGTGACGAACGCCACCAGCAGGAGGAGCCCGGGGACGCCGAGCTCGGAGAGCGCCTGCAGGTAGAGGCTGTGCGCGTCGCGGGCGTACGGCCAGGCGTCGTGGACGAGCCCGAACGTACCGGCGCCGGTCCCGCCGAGCGGGTGCGCGACCGCGGTCTCGCGGGCTCCGTCCCAGTAGGCGAGCCGGTCGCCCGCGGCGGCCGGCGTCCAGAGATAGAGCGCGGTGAGGAGCGCCGTCGAGACCCCGAGCACGGCGCCCGCGACGGCCGGGCGGCGCGCTGCGACGGCTGCTCCCACCACGCAACCGATGACGACCGCGGCCTCGGCGCCGCGGCTCTCCGTCAGGACGAGCGTCGGGACGAGCACGCCGAGCGGCAGCGCGAGGCGGAGGTCGCGCCGCGCGAGGGCCGCGACGGCGCAGACGGCGATGCCGATCGCCGCGAGCGCGCCGAGCCCGTTCGCGTAGCCGAGCGGGCCGGTGAGCAGGCGTCCCTCGAACGGATCGACCGTCGTCCCGTGGACGAGACGGGTTGCGAGGGCCCAGGCGCCGATCGTGCCGGCCCCTACCGCGACACCGGCGACCAGGCCCTCGCCCGCGAGCGCGAAGCTCGCGAGTGCGGCGACGTACAGGAGCGTCCGCTGCGCGTCGAGGAGCGACGCCGACGGCGAGACGGACCACACGGCCGACCCAACCGACAGGAGCCCGAATGCGACGAGCGGCGCGAGGAGCGGGATCGCCGTGGTCGTGCGGCGCGCTGGGGCCCACAGCGCGTGAACGCACGCGAGTGCGCCGAGGGCGACGGCGCCGACACGCCACGACGAAGGGAAGAAGCCGCCCTCTGCCGACGCGAGCGCGATGATCGCGCCCGCCGAGAGCGCGGCGCCGCGCAGTGCCGGAGACGGCGCGAACGCCGTCCCCGGCCGCTGTGCGGTGAGCGCCGTCATGCCCCCTGCTAGCTCCGCGGCGGCGCGATGTTCACCTGGACGAGCCGCCTGGTCGAGGTACCTGCGAGCAGGTCCTGTCCCTCGACGCGGGCCCGCACGAACAGGACGAGATAGCCCTTGCGTGGGAAGAACTTCGAGGGCTGGAGCTTCACGTTCGCCCAACCGTTCGCGTCGGTGTGCACCTCGGACATCGGCGCGACGCGGCTGTAGGGCAGGCCCTCCACGAACACGGCGGCGTTCTGCACCGAGTTCTGGTGAGTGTCTGCGACGTGCACCTGCATCACGGTCGCCGTCGTTCGCGAGACGATCGGGTTCGCCGAGTAGCGCACGTTGTCGACGATCAGCCGGTTCGGCAGCGTGACGAGGTTCGCCGCGACCTGCTTCCCGGTCGGATACGCCGCCACGACGACGGCCGTCTGGCTCGACTGCTGCGTCGTCGTCCCGCGCGAGTTCCTCGCCGTCACGTACGCGCGGATCGTGTGACCGACGTCGGCCGTCGTGAGCGTGTAGGCGTTCGAGCTCGCGCCCGAGATGGCAGCGCAGTTGTTGCCGGCGCTGTCGCAGCGCCCCCACGAGTACGAGTACTGCGTGATCTTCGAGCTGCTCTGCCAGTCGCCGTTCGACGTCGTCAGCTTCTGCCCGACCGTGGTCGTGCCGCCGATTGCCGGAGCCTTCACGGGTGCCGGGTGGCCGTATTCGTACTGGGCGGCACTCGACGAGCCGAAGGCGCCGCCGCTCGTCACGAGCAGCGTCGCCGCGGCCGCCGCCACCGCCCCGAGCAGCACGCTGAGCAGCCAGCGTGCCCTGGACGTATGCGTCATGCGATTCTCCTTCCGGGTCATCCAGCAACCGTAGGAACGGCGCGTGAGTGGCGGCCAAGGCTTGTGTGAGCGTCTGCTCACACAAGCCCGTTACCGTCCCGTGGTGTGAGTCGGCTCCGGCTCGGCATGCGCTGGTGGCTCGCGGGCGCGTTCGCCCTGATCGCGGCGTTGACCGCCGTGCTGACTGCGACGGTGTCGTCGCGGCAGGTCGACCGCGACGTGCGGGCGAACGCGCGCGAGATCGCGATCGGGCAGAGCGTCTCGGCAGGCTTCGAGATCGAGCGCGCGATTCGCGCCGGCCGGCTCGACACGCAGACGCGCGCCTCGGGCGCCCGCTACGGCCTCGCCCTCTTCGTCTTCGCACCTGACGGGCGGATCATCGCGTCGACGCACGGCCGCATTCGCTGGCAGGGCGTGCCGGAACGGCAGCGCGCCCTCGGAACGGCCCGCGCCGGGCGGCGGTTCGTCGACACGTTCGGCACGGCGACCCTCGTCGCGCTCCCGCTTCGCCGGACGGCGACCGCGTCGGCGCTCGTCGCCTACGCGCCGAGGCCCGGTGCGTTCGGCACGTCGCTTTCGATCTTCCGCAGCGAGACGATCCGCGCCGCCGTCTGGTCGGCGCTCGCCGCGGCGGCACTCGGAGTCGTGCTCGCGTGGCTCGCTGCGCGCCGGCTGCGGCGGATCGCGGCGGCCGCGCGCAAGATCGAGGCCGGCGACTTCGAGACGGAGCTCCACTCGAGCTTCGGCGACGAGATCGGCGCCCTCGCGACGACGGTCGACGGGATGCGCCGCCGCCTCGGCGACGCGTTCGCGCAGCTCGAGGCGGAGCGCGACCGGCTCGAGCTGCTGCTCGACCGACTGCACGAGGGTGTGATCGCGCTCGACTCCGAGCTTCGCGTGCAGTACGCGAACGCGAGCATCCGCGGCCGGTTGCCGCAACTCGAGCCCGGCACGCCGCTGCCGGAGACGTTCGAGGAGTTGCCGCTGCGGGCGCTCGCGGCGCAGCTCTTCGTGCGCGGCGCACCCGTCGCGGAGGCGCGGTCGCACGGCGCCGACGGCGCGACGTACTCGCTCGTCGGCATCCCGGCCGCAGGCACGGAGCTCGCGGTGCTCGTGCTGGCCGACATCACCGCGGACGAGCGCCGACGCAGAGCAGAGCGCGAGTTCGTCGCGAACGCGTCGCACGAGCTGCGTACGCCGGTGAGCGCGATCGCGACGGCGGTCGAGGCGCTCGAGCTCGGCGCGCGCGAGGACCCGGACGAGCGAGACCGCTTCATCCGCCTGATCGGCCGGCAGGCGCAGCGGCTGACGCGGCTGACGAAGTCGTTGCTCGTGCTGGCGCGTGCACAGACGCGCGAGGAAGGGATGCAGCTCGTGCCGGTCGAGCTCGGGCCGTTCCTCGCGCGGGTGGCGGCGGCGGAGCCGTCGGAGCGCGTCCGCGTCGAGACGAACGGCCCGCTGGCGGCGCTCGCGCAGCCGGACGTGCTCGAGCAGGTGGTCGCGAACCTCGTCGCGAACGCGGTGCGGCACGCGCCCGCCGGCGCGGTCGTCGTGCGTGCGAGCGGCACCGGCGACGAGGCGATGATCGAGGTGAGAGACGACGGCCCCGGCATCCCGGCGGAGGTGCGTGCGCGGGTGTTCGACCGCTTCTACGCGGGCGGAGGCGCCGCACGCGACGGCTTCGGGCTCGGCCTCGCGATCGCCCGCGACTCGACGATCGCGATGCGCGGCCGGCTCGAGCTCGACTCGGAGCAAGGTTCGGGGACGACCGCCCGCGTGGTACTGAGGAGAGCATGAGCGTACGCTCGACGGAGCTCATCACCGGCGCAGGCTCGACGGAGCCGGCCAGACGCAGAGGTGGCGGCTTCGCCGCCGCCGGAGCGGATGCAGAGCGGAGGCGCCGACCCGCGCGGCGCCGGAGCGGGATTTGAGCGCGAGGATCCTGCTCGCCGACGACGAGCCCGACCTGCTCGAGCCGGTCGCCTACGCGCTGCGACGGCACGGCTTCGAGGTGACGACCGTGCCGGACGGCGAGGGGGCGCTGCGCGAGGCGCGCGGCGGCGGCTACGACCTGCTGATCTGCGACGTGCTGATGCCCGGCACGCTCGGCACCGACGTGACGCGGATCCTGCGCGCCGAGGGCGACCTGCCGATCATCCTGCTGACGGCGAAGGACGCCGAGGTCGACCGCGTGCTCGGGCTCGAGCTCGGCGCCGACGACTACGTGACGAAGCCGTTCTCGGCGGCGGAGCTCGTCTCGCGGGTGCGCGCGCTCCTGCGGCGCCGCGAGCTCGACCGCACCGCCGCCGGCGCCCCGACGCTGAAGGTGGGCGCCCTCACGGTCGACTACGCGCGCCATGTCGTCGAGGTCGACGGCGGCGACGTCGCGCTGACACCCTCGGAGTTCACGGTGCTGTCGCTGCTCGCCGAGTCGCCGGGCCAGGTGTTCTCGCGCGCGCAGATCATGGAGCGCCTGTGGGACAGCCCGCACACGGGCGACGGCCGCGCCGCCGACGTGCACATCTCGAACCTGCGCCGCAAGGTCGGCTCCGAACGGATCGTCACCGTGCGCGAGTTCGGGTACAAGCTCGTCGACTTGTAAGGAAAGACTCACGCGATCCTGCGGCGCCGCTTGGGTTCGGCGTCTAGCGTGGCCCCGTGGTGGTGGACAGGGCGACGGCAGGGGTGCTCGCGCGCTGCAACGGCTTTCGCGTGACGGCCGACGGCGAGGTCGTCGGGGCGGTCGCGACGCCCGTCTTCACGGGGACGAAGCTGCTGCCGGAGTACCTGCTCGTGCGCGTCGCGGACTCGATCCCGGGCGCCTATCGGGCGATCCCGCCGGAGCTGATCGCGGAGGCAGATGCAGAGACGGAGACGGTGTTCCTGGGGATCGCCGCGGACGAGGTGGCGGTGCTGCCCGAGCCCGAGTTCTTCGATCGTTAGTCGTTCGATCGTCAGTCGGGCAGGAGCGGCATCTCGATCCCGGCCGCACGGCCGACGAGGACGCCGCGCGTGATCGCCTTGCTCCCGTAACGGTCGCGGACGGCATCGAGCGCCTCGTCGAGCTCGGCGGTGCGGCGGCCGTCGAGTGCGAGCGCGAGTTGCACCGGCACCGCGTCCTGCACGTTCGCGACGGAGATGCCGATCAGCGTCAACCCCTTGCGCTCGATCGCCGGCGTCGCCTCCGCGAGCAGCTCGCGCGCGGTGCGCAGGATCGTCTCCGTACTCGCCGTCGCCTGCACGAGCGTCCGCGAGCGGGTGGCGCGGGTGTAGTCGTCGAAACGAAGGCGCAGGACGACCGTGCGGCCGACGCGCGCGGCCTTTCGCATGCGCCGCGTGACGCGGTCGACGAGCGCCTGCAGGTCGGCGTCCGTCTCCTGCCGGTCGAAGTGTCGGCGGCCGTGCGCGCGCTGCGCGCCGATCGAACGGCGGCGCTTGCCGCGCTCGACGAGGCGCGGGTCGAGGTTGTGCGCGAGCGCGTGCAGGTGGCGTCCCGCGGCACGCCCCAGGATCGCGACGAGCACGGGTTCCGAGAGCCGCGCCACCTGGCCGACGGTCGAGACGCCGAGGGCGCGCAGCTTCCTGCTCGTGACGGGCCCGACGCCCCAGAGGCGCTCGATCTCGAGCGGGTGCAGGAACGCGAGCTCGTCGTCGGGAGGCACGAGCAGGAGCCCGTCCGGCTTCGCGACGCCGCTCGCGACCTTCGCCAGGAACTTCGTGCGGGCAATGCCGACGGTGATCGGGAGGCCCACCTCTTCCTCGACTCGGCGGCGAAGCGCGCGTGCGATCTCGAGCGGCGTGCCGACACTTCGCTCCATGCCTCTGACGTCGAGGAACGCCTCGTCGATCGAGAGCCCCTCGACGACCGGTGCGATGTCGTCGAAGACACGGAAGACGGCGCGGCTCGCCTCGACGTACGCCTCGAAACGCCCGGGCACGACGACCGCCTGCGGGCAGAGGCGCTGCGCCCGCCGCTGCCCCATCGCGGTGCGGACGCCGTACGCCTTCGCCTCGTAGCTCGCGGCGAGGACGACGCCGCCGCCGACGATCACCGGCTTCCCGCGCAGCCGCGGGTCGTCCCGCTGCTCGACCGAGGCAAAGAACGCGTCGAGGTCGGCGTGCAGGATCGACACGAACGCATGTTCGCACAGCCGGGCCGGAGAATCGCGCGATGTTCCACGGCGACACCGCCTACGACGCCTTCATGGGCCGCTACTCGAAGCGGCTCGCCGCGCCGTTCGCGGACTTCGCAGGCGTGGAGCACGGCCTGCGGGTGGTGGACGTGGGCGCGGGGACGGGCGCGCTGACGACGGAGCTTGCGAGCCGCGGCGCACACGTGTCGGCGGCCGAGCCGTCCGGCCCGTTCGTCGCGGCGCTGCGGCAGCGGCTCCCGGAGGTGGAACTGCACGAGGCGCCCGCGGAGCAGCTCCCCTGGCCCGACGAGACGTTCGACGTCGCGCTGGCGCAACTCGTGATCGCGTTCATGCAGGACGCGCGCGCCGGCGTCACAGAGATGCGGCGGGTCGTGCGACCCGGAGCGACCGTGGCCGTCTGCATGTGGGACCGCGAAGGAATGGAGATGCTCGGCGCCATCCAGCGCGCGCAACGCGTGCTCGCGAGCGGCGGCCCGATGCCGGAGGGACGCACGATGTACCGCACGCCGGAGGAGATCGAGCCGCTGTTCGCGGAAGGCTTCGCCGACGTGACGACGGAGCCGCTCGAGGTCGAGGCCAGCTACACCGGCTTCGACGAGTTCTGGGAGGCGCTGCTCGGCGGGGTCGGCCCCGCGGGCGCATGGATCACGTCGCTGGACGGCGAGCAGCGCGAGGCGGCTCGTGCCGAGCTGCATCGCCAGCTCGGGGAGCCGACGGGCGAGTTCAGGCTCACGGGGCGCGCCTGGGCGACACGCGGCCGGCGCGCGTAGCGGTTGACTTCGCCCTGCCCCGGACCAATGATTCGTCCGATGGGGAAGGCCGTCGGGGGAGCGGCGCGGCCTCGGCTGCTGCGGGTGGCCGGAGGAGTCGTGCTCGGCCTCGCGCTGATCGGCCTGATCGCGTTCCTCGTCGGACACGTCGGGCTGACGAGTCGGCACACAGTCGACCAGGCGGCGGCAGCGCCGCCCGCGAGCATCGTCCGCCTCCGCTGGCGCGCCGACGAGCTGCGGCCGGCGCCGAGCGGCGGGCACATCTGCGTGACGGACGCGACGTACGGGCGGATCTGCTCCACCTTCGCCGCCGGCGAGCGGCCGGCCGACAGCCTGAAGCGCGAGGTCGCCCGTCGCGGGCTTCGCCTGCAGGCGAGCCTCGCGGCTCGCTAGTTCCCGCGCAGCGGCGAGCGGCAGACGAGCTCACGCCCGGCGGTCGTGAGGTGCACGCGCCCATCGCGGACGCGGATCAGCCGGTCGGCGAGCGCGTCCTCCCAGATCGAGAGCCGCGGGCAGGACGTCTTCCACGCCTCGATCGTCTCGCCGTAGCTGCGCGGCTGCTCGTCGACCCAGGCGAGCATCTGCATCGTGAGTGCGCGGGTCACCTCATAGACGTTACGTGTCGGGCGCTCGAACGGACGGGGCGTTTGCGTCGGAGAGCAGCGGCTGAGCTACCGGCTCGAGCTCAGGCGATCGCGGACTCGCCGAGGATCATCTTCACCTCCGCGTAGAAGTCCGGCGCCGGCTTCACCTTGAACTGCGGACCGAACGCGTAGACCTTCTTCCCCTGCGAGGTGATCAGGTCGGCGAAGACGGGTGACTCGCCCGGGAAGTCCCTGATCAGCTGCGCGAGCTCGCGGATCGTGCCGGCGCGAGCCTTCGTCGCGTCGATCTTCAGCCGCACCTCGCGCATCTCCGGCACCGCCTCGAACGCAGCGATCTCGAGGGCGACGAGCTTCGTCTCGCCCTCCTTGCGGTCGATGCGGCCCTTGACGATCAGGATGCGGTCGGCGACGCACAGCTCCCGCGCCTTGTCGTACGTCGAGTTGAAGACGACCGTCTCGACTCCCCCGGTCACGTCCTCGAGCCGCAGGAACACCATCGCGTCGCCACGCTTCGTCGTCATGTGCCGCAGCCCGGCGACGATGCCGCCGACGGTGACGACCTCGCCGTCCCGGCGGCGGTCGAGCTCGCCGATCGTCGCGTCCGACTTGCGCCGCAGCTGCTCGCGGATGCCCGACAGCGGATGCTCCGAGACGTAGAGGCCGAGCACCTCCTTCTCGAGACGCAGCAGCTCGTTCTTCTCGTATTCCTCGATCGGCGTCGGCGGGTGGTGCCTCGGCTTCTCTTCCTCGACCGGGGCCAGGTCGAAGATGGAGCCCTGGCCCGCGAGCCGGTCGGCCTGTTGCTTCTGACCCCACGCGACCGCCTGCTCGAGCACCTCCAGGTTGCCCTTGCGCGAGCCGGGCAGCGCACCGCACTTCACGAGCGCCTCGAGCACGCGCTTGTTCGACACGGAGGGATCGACACGCTCGGCGAAGTCCCAGATCGACTCGAACGGCCCATCTGCCTCGCGGGCGGCGATGACCGAGCGGCACGCGCCCTCCCCCACGCCCTTCACCGCGTTCAGGCCGAATCGGATCTTGCCGTCGACGACGGCGAAGTCGGTCATCGACTCGTTCACGTCGGGCGGCAGGACGTCGATGCCGAGCTCGGCGCAGGCGTTCACGTAGAACGGGACGCGGTCCTTCGTCGACATGACGGAGCTGATCAGCGCAGCCATGTACTCGCACGGATGGTTCTGGCGGAGCCAGGCTGTGCGGTACGAGATCAACGCGTAGCACGCGGCGTGGGCCTTGTTGAACGAGTAGTCCTGCGCCTTCTCGAGGTCCTCCCAGAGCTGGCGCGCCACCTGCTCCGACGTGTTGTTGGCCACGCATCCCTCGATGAACTTGTTCTTCAGGGACGCCATCAGCGAATGGATCTTCTTGCCGATCGCCTTGCGGAGGTCGTCGGCCTCCGGGAGGCTGAAGCCCGCGATCTGCTGGGCGATCTGCAGGCTCTGCTCCTGGTAGACGCTGATGCCCATCGTGCCGCCGAGGATCGGCTCGAGCCGCGGGTCGATGTACGTCACGCGCTCCTTGCCGTTCTTGCGCGCCGCGTAGGTTGGGATGTACTGCATCGGCCCCGGCCGGTAGAGCGCGCCGAGCGCGACCAGGTCGTCGAACTGGGTCGGCTTCACCTGGCGAAGCGCCTCGCGCATCCCCGACGACTCGAACTGGAACACGCCGACCGCGTCGCCTCGCGCGAGCATGGCATAGGTCTTCTTGTCGTCGAGGGGGATCGTCGAGATGTCGAGGCCGCCGACGAGCTCGCACGCCTTCTCGATCACGTCCAGGTTGCGCAGGCCCAGGAAGTCCATCTTGAGCAGGCCGAGCGCCTCGATGTCCTTCATCGAGAACTGCGTCACCAGTTCCTGGTCAGCGCCCTTCTGCTGCAGCGGGACGACGTTCATCAACGGCTCGGCACCGATCACGACGCCGGCGGCGTGAATGGAGTCCGCGCGTGTGAGGCCCTCGAGGGGCTCGGCGAGCTCGAGGATCTCCTTCGCCACCGGGTCGGAGCCGACCACCTTGCGGAGCTCCGTCGCCTCCGCGAGCGTCTGCCCGGGGCCTTCCGGGATCAGCTTGGCGATCTTGTCGACGACGCCGTAGGGGATCTCCAGCACGCGGCCCGCGTCGCGGACCGCCGCGCGCGCGGCCATCGTCGAGAACGTGATGATCTGTGCGACGCGGTCGTTGCCGTACTTCTCGCGCACGTAGTTGATGACGCGCTCGCGACCCTCGACTGCGAAGTCGATGTCGATGTCGGGCATCGACTTGCGGCCGGGATTGAGGAACCGCTCGAAGAGCAGGTCGTGGCGAATCGGGTCGAGATCGGTGATCTCCAGGCAGTACGAGACGAGGCTGCCCGCCGCGGAGCCGCGGCCGGGACCGACGCTCACGCCGTGCGTCTTCGCGAAGTGGATGAAGTCCCAGACGATCAGGAAGTAGTCGGTGAACCCCATCTCCCGGATCGTCTTCAGCTCGTACTGAAGCCGTTCCGTCAGGTCGGTCGTCGCCTTTCCGTAGCGGCGGTGCAGGCCGTTCTCGCAGAGCTCGACCAGGTACTCGAACGAGTCGCGCCCCGCGGGCACGTCGAACTTCGGAAGCAGGATGCGGCCGAGCTCGATCTCGACGTCGCAGCGCTCCGCCACCTCGAGCGTGCGCCGCATCGCGTCCTCGTGCCCCGGGAAGTCGAGCGCCATCTCCTCGGGCGACTTGAAGTAGAAGTGGTCGGTCTCGAACTTCCAGTGGTTCGGGTTCTTGAGCGAGTCGCCCGACTGGATGCAGAGGAGCGCCTCGTGGGCGCGCGCGTCGGTGTCGCGGAGGTAGTGGACGTCGCCGGTCGCGACCGTCGGCAGGCCGGCCTTGCCGGCGAGCCCGGCGAGCTGCGGCAGGATGCGCGCCTGCACGTCGAGGTGCGCGTTCTGCAGCTCGACGTAGACGTTGTCACGGCCGAAGGTCTGCGCCAGGCGGTCGAGCTCGCCCTCGGCGTCCGTCAGCCGGTTCTCCTCGAGCGCCCTGCACACGCGCCCCGAGAGGCAGCCCGAGAGCGCGATCAGCCCCTTCGAGTGCCGGTCGAGGAGCTCCCAGTCGACGCGCGGCTTGTAGTAGTAGCCCTCCAGGTAGCCGAGGCTCGACAGCTTGATCAGGTTCGCGTAACCGTCGTTGTCGGCTGCGAGGAGCGTCAGGTGGGCGTTCCCCTTCGTGTTCGCCTTGCGGTCGTCGGAGACGTAGACCTCGCAGCCGATCACCGGCTTCACGCCCGTGTCGCGCGTCGCCTTCCAGAGCTGGATCGCGCCCGCCATCGAGCCGTGGTCGGTGAGGCTGACCGCCGGCATCTCGAGCTCCGCAGCCCGTCCGACCAGATCCTTGATCCGACACGCCCCGTCGAGAATCGAGTACTCGGAGTGGACGTGGAGGTGGACGAAATCGGCCTGGGCCATCGCGGAGGGTCAGTGTACGCCCGCCCCCGGCGGGCACCCTCGGCGGCTCGGACGAGGCCGAGAACGGCCAGATTCAGTTGCGCTCGGGCGCGGCGACGTCGGCGAGGAGCGCGCCGCAGACCACCTCCCACACGTCGTCGTCCGCCGCTGTCGCCGGCAGCGGCTCGTCGGCGATCGCCTGCAACTCCGGCGCGAGCGCGGGGAGCGATTGGCGGCCGAAGGCGGCGAGCCGGCCGAGCCGCCGCCTGACCGCGCGCCGCCGTTCCTGCGTTCCGAGCTCGTCGGCGCGAGCGGGCGCCGCGACCACACGCGCGAGCTCTTCGACCGGGACAGCCGCGTCACGCCGCGCGAAGATCGCCGCGCGGAGGGCGATCTCGCGGCGCTGCCGCGGTTCCGCGGAACCGCACGCCTCGTCGAGGCAATGGACGCAGAAGAAGGTCGGCGTGTCGAGGTTCGATCGCTGCATCGCGAGGTGGCGCACCGCCTCACGCGACACCTCGGCGGCGCGCGCGTCCCGCCCGAACTGCGCGAGCGCAGCCGCCGCCCCCGCCCGCCATTCCTCCCGCTCCCCGACCTCGCTGACGCCCTCCCGGATCGTCGCCGCGAGCCCGTCCGACCAGAGCGCCTCCATCGCCTCGGTCGTCAGCCGCTCGAGCTCCGGCCCGTCCCGCATCCCGACGAGCATCGCGTCCGCGAGCTGACGGAGTTGGTCGCACTCGTCGACCGGGTCGAGACGGATGTCCATCTCGACCGCGAAGTCCCAGCCCACCGGCTCGAAGACGAAGTCGTCGTCGGAGAGCAGCTCGAGCGCATCGTCGTCCATGAGCCGATTCAACCGCCGCGACGCAAGGTTGTCATCGGCCCGCTCGGACAGGTCGGGCAACAAATCTGTGACGAGTTCTCCACAAGCCGCGGCACAGGGGTCGGGCGTCCCCTGCCGACGGCCCGGTCGAGGGCCGCTCGGAACGCTCCCCGTCCCGGCGCAACGCGCGCCCCGGCGTAACCGCGCTCAGACCCGCTGGTAGCGGGCGACCGTGAAGGCGATCAGCACCGGCACGTTCAGCATGAAGAGCGCCAGCAGCAGCGTCAGGATCACGAGCTGCGTGCCGCGCGTGTGGTCGTAGATGAACGCGTACTCGATCATCCCCGCGATCACGAGGTACGCAGCCAGGAACCAGCCCGCCACCTGACGGAACCTCTCCCACGCAAAACCCTGGATGCGCGAGAGGAGCACGACGTTCGTCAGCTCGAGCGCGGCAGCGACGACGAGGATCGCGACGGCGACGCCGGTCGGCGCGTGCTTCGGCAGGTACGCCGCGTTGAAGATCACGCCGAGCGCGACCGCCACCATCGCGGCCGCGCCAATCTCCGTGACCGGCGGGAGCTTCCGGTCGACGAGGCTCTCGCTCAACTCACGAGCCTCGTCATGATCACGAGCGTCGCAACCTGCATCACCCCGGTGATGCCGGCCGTGTACACGAACCTCCGCATCAGCACCTGCACGACCTGCGGGTCCGGCTGCGGCTTCCTCAGCTCGAACAGCACCGCCACGTTCGCCGGGCCGAGGTAGGCGAGCGCGACCACCGCCATCACGCCGACGACGCAGAACGACACCACCACCCACGCGTGGCGCGGGTTGGACGTGTCGAGGAACCCGTCCTGCCGCGCAAGCTGGAAGCCGGCGGCGAGCGTCATCGTCACGATCGTCGGCATCAGCAACAGCATCTTCGGCATGAACCGCTTGGTGAACTCGATCCGCGCCGGAATCGACAGCGAGCGGAGGATCGGCCCGACGACGAAGCCGACGAACAGGTCGATCGCCGTCCACAATCCCCCGCCGACCACGTGACAGAACACGAGGCCCCAGCGCGCGTCGCGCGCGATCGCGACCACGACGCCGGCGAGCACGAGCGCGGCGATCGGCAGTCCCTTGCGCGGGACGATCTCGAACGGAGGAGCGACTGGTGCGTCTGCCGCGACGGTCGTCACGACGCGGAGCCTACGACGTCGAGCGTGCCCGCGCAAAGCGGGCGGCGACCCGCTGGTGCAGCGGCGGTTCGAGCAGCTGCTGCGCGACGAGCGCACCCGACCCGCCTCCCAGGCCCGGCCCGGGGTGCGTCGACGCGCCAACGTGCCAGACGCCGTTCACGGGCGTGCGGTGCGGCGAGCGCCAGAGGAAGTTCTGGTCGAGCGCGAGCGACCCGCCGTACGGGTCGCCGCGAAC
>DASUAX010000064.1:0-43252 GCA_035763525.1 Gaiellaceae bacterium | reverse complement strand
AAGGCTCAGCACATCTCGGGGATCAGGGCCAGGGGCAACACGATCTCGTTCACGCTGACGAAGCCGAACGCGACGTTCGTCTCGATCCTGTCGATGCAGTGGTTCACGCCGGTGAAGCCGAACACGCCGTACACGAGCAAGGGTCTGAACGTGTACCCGGCCGCGGGCCCGTACTACATCGCCTCGCGCGACCCCGGTCGCTCGACGGTGCTGAAGCGGAACCCGTACTACAAGGGCAATCGCCCGGCGAACCCCGACCAGATCGTGTTCACTCCGAACGTCAACCCGGACCAGAGCCTGCTGCAGATCAAGGCCGGCCAGTCCGACTTCGACCTCGGTCAGATCCCGCCGACAGCGGCGGCCGACCTGGCAAAGCAGTACGGCGTCAACAAGGGCCGCTTCTTCGTCGGCCCGACCTCGTGCGTCAGCTACATGGCGATGAACAACGCGCGGGCGCCGTTCAACAACGTCAATCTCCGCAAGGCGGTCGAGTACGCGATCGACCGGCCTGCCCAGGTCCGCCTGCTCGGCGCCTACGCCGGCAAGCGCACCTCGCAGATGCTCGTTCCGGGCATCCCGGGCTACAGGCCGTACAACGCGTACCCGATCAAGGGTGCCGACGTGTCGAAGGCGAAGCAGGTCGGTGGCGCCGCGATCGCGTCCGCACCGGCGCTGAAGGTCATCCACACGACCTCGGCGTCTTCGACCAACCGCGCGCAGGTCGCGGAGTTCAACCTGAAGCAGGTCGGCTTCAAGGTGGACGACGTCCCGACTCCGGCGACGAACTTCTACCAGGTGATCCAGACCAAGGGGACCACCTACAACTTCACGACGAACGGTGGTTGGTGCGCCGACTACTTCGACCCGTTCGACTACCTGAACGTGCTGTTCGACGGCCGCAAGATCCAGGCCGCGAACAACAACAACTACGCGTACTTCAACAACGCGGCCTTCAACAAGGGCCTCGATCACGCCGCTTCGCTGTCCGGCAAGGCTCGTGCCGCCGCCTACGCGAAGCTCGATCGCGACCTGATGGTCAAGTACGCGCCCGTGGTCCCGTACGTCATCTCGACGAACCGTTACTTCGTGTCGTCGCGGACGAAGAACTGGATCTACAGCACGTACTTCGGCGCGCCGTACCTGAACGCGCTGGCGGTCGGCTAGGCAGTCAATCGGCTTCGGTCGAGGAGAGGCGCCCCTGGTGGGCGCCTCTCCGTCGTCCGGGCCAGCTGACGACGCCCGCAGCGAACAGCGCGACCTCGACGACCGTGATCGCCAGCCGGTTCAGGAGCGTCACGCCGAGCGCGGGGCCGCTCGTCGTGACGGCGAGCAGCAGCCCGTACATCGACGCTTCGCGCGCGCCCAGGCCGGAGGGCAGGAACACGGCGAGCACCGCCACGATCGCGCCGACCGCGGAGACGCCGCCGAGGAACGGGATCGTCGCGATGCCCGGGTCGCTGCCGAGGCTCCGCAGCAGGAAGTACACCGCGATGCCGCCGAGAAGCCAGGTGCCGCAGTAGAAGAGGAGAAGCAGCAGCGTCAGCGGGTAGGGGAGCGGCTCGATCGTGTCGGCTCCGAACGGCCGCAGGATCTTCTGCGCGAGCGGCCGGAAGATCCGCGGGTGGAGGAGCGACGCGAGCAGCACGGCGAAGAGCACGAGCGGCAGCAGCGGCGCGTCGACGCCGCGCACCCACGCGAGGCTGACGACGAAGACGATCACGCCCGAGATGGCGGAGAGCCCGGCCTCGACGAGGATCGACGCGAGCACGGTCGGGGTGTCGGTGACGCCCGCGGAGCGGCGAAGCGCGACGGCCCGCGCGGCCGGCGTCCAGACACCGCCGGGCAGGTACTTGGCGAGCATCGAGACCATCTCCGCCTGCAGCGCGATGCGATACGGGACGCGGATCTCCCACGACTCGAGCATCCTGATCCAGCCGAGGATGAAGACGAGGTAGTAGGCCGCGATCGTCAGGAACGCGGCCGCCACGTAGGCCAGGTCCGCATCGGCGAGACGCGGGCCCGCCTTGTTCCACTGGTCGGCGACCGCCCAGGCGCAGAGGCCGATCGTGGCGGCGACGAGAGCGGCCTGAATCGCCTTCGTCGTGCGCGGGTGCGCGCGGGACCAGGCGAGGACCGCGCGGCCGCGACCCACGATGCCGGTGTTCCCCATGTGACGAGTCTGCCCGAGCGGGGCCGTCCGTGGGGAGGCGTCGTTACCCTCTCGGGATGGACCACGCCGATCGGAGCCACCCGAACGTCACGCTCGTGGTCCTTTCGGTCGCCGGCCTCGCGTTCTCGATGCTCAGCTCGGCGGTCGTCCCGGCATTGCCCACGATCCAGCACAGCGTGCACACGTCGGAGAGCGGGATCGCGTGGGTCCTCACCGCCTATCTCCTCTCCGCCTCCGTGGGCACGGCGATCCTGGGCCGGCTCGGTGACATGTACGGGAAGGAGCACGTCCTCGTCTACACGCTGGTCGTGCTCTGCGCGGGGACGCTCCTCGCGGGCCTTGCGGGCTCGCTCACGCTGCTGATCGTGGCGCGTGCGATCCAGGGTGCGGGCGGCGGGATCTTCCCGCTCGCGTTCGGGATCATCCGCGACGAGTTCCCGCGCGAGCGCATCGCCGGAAGCATCGGGCTGATGTCCGCGCTCCTCGGGATCGGCGGCGGCGTCGGCATCGTGGCGGGAGCGCTGATCGTCGAGCACCTCAGCTGGCACTGGCTCTTCTGGCTGCCGCTCGCGCCGATCGGCGCCGCGACGATCTGCACCTGGCGGTTCGTCCCGGAGTCGCCGGTGCGCGTCCCCGGACGCATCAACTGGCTCGCGGCGCTCCTCATGAGCGCCGGCATGACCCTCGTGCTCGTTGCGATCAGCGAGGCGACCACATGGGGCTGGGGCTCCGCGAAGACGCTCGGCCTGCTCGCCGCCGGCCTCGCCACGTGCGCGGTCTGGGTGCTCGTCGAGGTGCGAAGCGACGAGCCGCTGATCGACATGGCGCTCATGCGCGTGCGCGCCGTGTGGACGGCGAACCTCACCGCCTTCCTGCTCGGCGCCGGCATGTATGCGTCGTTCATCGTCTTCCCGCAGTTCGCCCAGCTGCCGAAGAGCACGGGCTTCGGATACGGGGCCTCGGTCGTCGGCTCCGCGCTCTATCTCCTGCCCTCGACGGCCGGCATGTTCGTGTTCGGCTTCGCTGCGGGGTACATCGCACGGCGGTTCGGCTCGAAGACGGCGCTCGTCTCCGGCTCGCTCGTGACCGCCGCGGCGTTCGGCCTGATGGCGGTGCAGCACGACCACGTCTACGACATGCTGATCAGCTCGGCGCTCCTCGGCACCGGCATCGGCCTGGCGTTCTCCGCGCTCGGCAACATCGTCGTCCAGGCGGTCGACGAGCACCAGACGGGCGTGGCGAGCGGCATGAACACGGTCATGCGCACGGTCGGAGGAGCACTCGGCGGGCAACTCACCGCCACGTTCCTCGCGACGCACGTCCGGCACGGCTTGCCCACGCTCACCGGGTTCGTCGACGGCTTCGTGCTCTCGACGGCGTTCCTCGCGGTCTGCGCGCTCGCCGCGCTGCTCGTGCCGTCGCAACGGGCCTCGCCCTTCCGCCGCCGGCTCGTCGCAGCGGACTGATGGTCCGCGTCAGGTTCGCACCGAGCCCGACCGGGACGCTGCACGTCGGAAACGCACTGAGCGCGGTCGCGAACAGGCGGCTCGGCGACCACCTGCTGCTGCGAATCGACGACACGGACGCTGCCCGGAACGTTCCCGGCGGCGAGGCGGCGATCGTCGAGGACCTGCGCTGGCTCGGCGTCGACTGGGACGAAGGCCCCGTACGCCAGAGCGCGCGGGCGGAGCGCCACCTCGAGGCGGCGCGTGCCGCAGGGCTGCCGCAGCGATTCGAGGGCGTCATGTTGTGGCGCGACGACGAGCAGCCGACCTTCCACCTCGCGAGCGTCGTCGACGACGCCGATTTCGGCATCACGCACGTGATCCGCGGCTCGGATCACCGGCCCAACGAGGAGCTGCACGCTGCGCTGCATCGGGCGCTCGGAACGAAGCCGCCGCACGTCGTGCACCACGGCCTCGTCGTCGGCGCCGACGGCAAGAAGCTGTCGAAGCGGGCAGAGGGCGCGACGGTCGCGTCGCTGCGCGATGCGGGCTTCCCGGCCGAGTCGGTGCGCGCCTACCTCGAGGAGCTCGACCTGCCGCGCCACGACGTGCACCTCGACCTCGACCGCATCCGCTCGCTCTCGGTCGACGTGCTCGCACGGCTCGACGACGAGGAGCTCGCCTCGCGCGTCGGCGTCCCCGCCGAGGCGGCGCCGCTCATGCGCGGAGCACACGACCTGGTCGAGGCGCGACGCCTCGCGCTGTCCGTCCTGGACATGCCCAGGGACAGTCCCCGGACATGTCCGGAAACGCTGGGGCGCTTCGCCGAGCTGCGCTCGCCTCTTCCGGACGTGCTCTCGAAGGACGAGGCGAAGTCGGTCGTGCGCGAGCTGAAGGCCGTCGGCGGCAATCTGCGGGCGCTGCGCGTCGCCCTCACGGGCGCCGAGCGCGGGCCGGAGCTGTGGGCAGTGCTGCGGGCGCTGCCGCGGGACGAGGCCTTGCGTCGCGCACTACCCTGAGCGGATGCGCCTGTACGACACGTGGTCGCGCTCGCTCGTCGAGCTCCCGGAGCCGCCCGGCCCGATCCGCATGTACTTCTGCGGGCCGACCGTCTACGCGCGCGCACACATCGGCAACGCCCGTCCGTTCGTCGTCGGCATGTGGCTGCGCTCGTGGCTACGCGCGAACGGCTACGACGCGCAGCTCGTCCACAACATCACCGACATCAACGACAAGATCTACGACGCCGCGCCCGGCGCCAGCGCGGAGCTCGCGGCGCGCGCAACGCAGTGGTACCTCGAGGACACCGGCGACCTCGGTCTCGGCATGCCCGACCATCTGCCCAAGGCAACGGAGTCGGTGCCTTCGATCGTCGGGTTCATCGAGGAGCTGATCGCCCACGGCCACGCGTACGAGAGCGGCGGCGACGTCTACTTCAGCGTCACGAGTCATCCGGACTACGGCAGGCTCTCCGGTCGGCGCCTCGACCGTGTCGAGCAGGGCGAGGAGCCGTCCGCCCTCAAGCGCGACCCGCGCGACTTCGCGCTCTGGAAGGCGAACAAGCCCGCGACCGAGGACACGTGGTGGGACTCGCCGTGGGGACGCGGCCGGCCCGGCTGGCACATCGAGTGCTCGGTGATGGCGGAGCAGATCTACGGGCCTGCGTTCGAGATCCACGGCGGCGGGCTCGACCTCGTCTTCCCGCACCACGAGAACGAGGTTGCGCAGTCGCATGCCCTCGGCCACCCGTTCGCGGCGATCTGGGCGCACAACGGGATGCTGCGACCGGTCGGTGACGAGAAGATGTCGAAGTCTGCGGGGAACTTCGAGACGATCCGCGACGTGCTCGACCGCTTCGGGAGGGAGACGATCCTCGTCTTCTTCCTGACGGCGTCGTGGCGGAAGCCGATCGACTACTCCGGCGAGACGATGCGGCAGGCGGCCGCGCGCCGCGACACGCTGCGCAACGCATTCACGCTCGAGCCGGCACCGGTCGAGGAGGAGCGGTGGCGCGCTTTCTCGGCGGCGCTCGACGACGACTTCGACACACCGGCCGCGCTCGCGGTGCTGCACGAATGGGCGACGGCGAGGCAGCTCGAGCTGCTGCGGCGCGGCCTCGCGATCTTCGGTCTGGACTCGCTCGCGGAGCGGGAGGAGGCGCCGCCCGAGGTGCGCGAGCTCGCCGAGCGGCGCGCTCGGGCGCGTGCCGACCGCGATTTCGAGGCGTCCGATCGCCTCCGCGACGAGCTTTCTTCGCTCGGGTGGTCCATGCGCGACGAGGCCGGCGGCTACACCCTGGTGCGTGACGCCTGACCTCGTCTACGGCCGGCGCCCCGTCCGCGAGGCGCTGCGCGGTCGCCGCGAGGTGCTCGAGGTCTGGGCGACCGAGCGCGCGGTGAAGGCAGAGCCGTGGCTCGCCGAGGCGCGGCCGAGGCAGAAGGCAGAGCGTGACATCTCCGAGCGTGCAGCCACCCGCGACCACCAGGGGGTGCTCGCGCTCGTCGAGCCGTTCGGTTACGCCGACGGCTATGAGCTCGCGCGGGCCGAGCGTCCGCTGCTCGCAGTGCTCGACCGCGTCACCGATCCGCGCAACCTCGGCGCCGTCTGCCGGAGCGCGGAGGGGGCGGGCGCGACCGGGGTCGTCGTCCCTGCTCACGGGTCGGCGGTCGTGACGCCTGCCGTCGCCCGTGCGTCGGCCGGCGCCGTCGAGCATCTCTCGGTGGCGGTGGTGGCGAACCTCGCGCGCTACCTCGAGGAGGTGAAGGGCGGCGACCTGTGGGTGTTCGGCGCGGCGGGAGAGGCGGGGGCGACCGCGATGTGGGAGACGGACCTCTCCGGCGGGGTCGCGATCGTGCTCGGGGCGGAGGGGAAGGGTCTGCGCCCGCTCGTCCGCCGCACGTGTGACGCGCTCGTCTCGATCCCCCTCCTCGGTCAGGTCGAGTCGCTCAACGTCTCGGTTGCGGCGGCGCTCCTCCTCTACGAGGCGCGGCGGCAGCGCAAAGGCGAGTAAACGGGTCCACTGCAATTGGGTCTTGTGCTCCTTGCGGGACCTTGCTAGATTCACCTCGACCTAAGGGTGAGAGTTCGGCGAGCAGTCGTCGAGACGACCACCCGAAATCGTCCGCAAATACGGGGGTTCAGGCGTGGCCGTCCGCACCGCAACCGTCCAGAAGTCACCGCAGAAGGCTCAACGAGAGCTTGAGGATCTCCAGCTCGTCCTCAAGGCGCGCAACGGGTCGAGCGTCGCGATGGACGCCTTGATCCGCCGGTACACGTCGTTCGTCCGGCTCAAGGCCAGCTCGTATTTCCTCGCCGGCGGGGACTCGGAGGACCTGATCCAGGAGGGCCTCGTCGGCCTCTACAAGGCGGTGCGGGACTTCCGTCCCGACAAGGAGACGTCGTTCCGCTCGTTCGCCGAGCTCTGCGTCACCCGCCAGATCATCACGGCGATCAAGACGGCGACGAGGTTCAAGCACGCGCCGCTCAACTCGTACGTCTCCTTCAGCCACACGCCAGCCGGTCAGGAGGGAGACGACTGCACCCTCGGCGACGCCCTGCCGGGGCCGGCCGTGAACGACCCCTCGGTGCGGGTGATCTCGACCGAGGAGCTTCAGTCGCTCGTCGGCTGCCTCTCGACGACGCTCTCGCCGCTCGAGTCGGACGCGCTGCGCCTCTACCTGGAGGGGTCGTCGTACGAGCAGATGGCCGTGGAGCTCGGCTGCGACACGAAGACGATCGACAACGCCCTCCAGCGCGTGAAGCGGAAGATCCTCACGCACCAGAGCTCGCGCGCCGTCCTGCAGTAGAAGGTGTCTGACACTATGGGGTGTCAGACACCAGTGCGCGCGCCGGAGTAGCTCAGCTGGTAGAGCATCGCACTTGTAATGCGAGGGCCAGGGGTTCGAGTCCCCTCTCCGGCTCTCTCCTCTCTCGGTAGGCGGGAGCGCGCCGCTAGGCCCCGCCGGCCGGCGGCGGTCCAATTCGGTCGAGCGCGGCCGCGAGGTCCGCCCACAGCTCCTCCACGTCCTCGACGCCGACCGAGAGGCGCAGCAGGCCGCGCGGCACGCGGTCGCCCTCCCAGCGGTGGCGGCTCTCGATCGAGCTGCGCACGCTTCCGAGCGAGGTCATGTTCGCGATCGTCGTCGTCGACGTCTCGACCGTGCGCGCCGCGTCGTCTGCGACGTCGAAGGAGATCAGGCCGCCCATGCCCGGATGCCGCACGCGCAGCACCGCGGGATGCCCGGCGAGGCGGCGCGCCAGCTCGATCGCGTTCTCCGTCTGGCGGCGCACGCGCAGCTCGAGCGTCGCGAGGCCGCGTAGCAGCGACGCGGCGGCGTCCGGCGACGCCGACAGCCCGAGCCGCAGGCGCACCTGGTACAGGCGCTCCCGTTTCGCCGCGTCGCGCGTCACCGTCGCGCCGAGCAGGGCGTCGTGATGCCCGGTCAGGTACTTGGTCGCCGAGTGCAGCGAGACGTCGGCGCCCTCGTCGAGCGGGCGGAGGAACACGGGCGTCGACACCGTCGCGTCGCAGACGACGAGACCGGAGTGCGCGCGCAGCGCATCCCAGTCCGGGAGCGTCAGGAACGGGTTCGCGGGCGCCTCGACCCACACGAGGTCCGCGCCCTCGGGGGGCGGCCCCGTCTGATCGAACTCGACGACGTTCAGGCCCCAGCGTGCGAGCTCGGATAGCGTCACTCCCGTCCCGTAGTAGGCCCCTTCGGCGAGCGCGACCGTCGAGCCCGGCCCGCAGAACGCGACGACGCAGGCCGTGACGGCCGCGGTGCCCGAGCCGAAGAGGAGCGCGTCGCCGCCCTCGAGCGCACCGAGCGCGTCCTCCGCCGCCTTGCCGGTCGGGTGGGCGTTTCGCTGGTAGGCGAACTCGCGCGCCTCGCCGTGCTCGTCGTACGGCCAGGCGGTGGTGCGATCGACGCTGCTCACGACGCGGGGGTGAAGAGGGTCAGCTGCATGCCGTCGGGGGCGGCGAGCCGCACGTTGACGTCGTGCCACGGCGTCTCGACGGGGCCGCCGAGCCGTTCGGCGCCGGCAGTCTCCAGCCGCTCGGCGACCGCGCGCGAGTCGTCCACCTCGAACGCGATGCGGACGGCGCCGGCGACGCGGCGGCCCACCTCGATCTCGTCCACCATCGCCGCCTGCCCCTCGTCGAAGAGCTCGAGCGTCGCGCGCCCCGCCTCGAGCAACACGCCCTTCGAGCCCTCCGCGACCCACAGGTCGCGCACCGGCAGACCGAGCTCGTCGCGGTAGAACGCGAGCGCCTGATCGAAGTCGGCCACCGTCAGCGCAAGCCTCAGCTCCTTGACCATGCGATCTCCTTCACGCCCTCGACGAGCCGGTCGAGGTCGCCGTCGTGGTTGTAGTAGTGGACGGAGGCGCGCACGGCGTCCGCTATCCCGCGCGCCCCGTAGTCGAGCTGCGCCGACGACGCCTCCATCACCGAGACGTTCACGCCGTGCGTTGCGAGCCGGTCGCGCACCGACGCCGGATCGACCCCCGCCACGTCGAACGTGACCGTCGCGCCGAGCACCGCGCCGCGATCGAGCACCGTGACGCCGTCGACCTCCGCGAGCGTCGCACGAAGGCTCGCCGCGAGCTGCCGGATGCGCTCCCAGATCGCCTCGATCCCGAGCTCGAGCGCGTAGTCGACGGCCACACCGAGGCCGATCTTGCCCGCGTAGTAGGTTTCCCAGTTCTCGAAGCGTCGCGCGTCGTCGCGGATCCGGTAGCTCCCGTCCGGCAGCCAGTCCGCCGCGTGCATGTCGAGGAGCGGCGGCTCGAGCTCCTCGATCAGCTCTCGCCGCACCCGGAGGAATCCGGTGCCGCGCGGGCCGCGCAGGAACTTGCGGCCCGTGCCGGAGAGGATGTCGCAGCCGATCTTCTCGACGTCGAGCGGAAGCTGTCCCGCCGACTGGCAGGCGTCGAGTAGCAGGGGCACGCCTGCGGCGCGGGTGATCCGCCCGACCTCCTCCGCGGGGTTGACGAGGCCGCTCTGCGTCGGCACGTGCACGAGCGAGACGAGCCGCACGTCCGCGTCGAGCAGGCTCTCGAGCGCCTGAAGGTCGATCTGGCCGTGCTCGTCGTCGGGAACGACCTCGATCCGCGCACCGGTGCGCTCGGTGACCTGCTTCAGGGCGATCCAGTTCGAGGCGTACTCGGCGCGGCCGGTGAGGACGCGGTCGCCGGGGCCGAGGCGAAACGAGTAGAACGCCATATCCCACGCGCGGGTCGCGTTCTCGATCACCGCGATCTCGTCTCGCTGTGCGTTCAGGAGCCGCGCGAGCGCGTCGTACGTGTGCTCCCAGCTGTCTCGGCGCTCGCGGGCCGCCTCGTAGCCGCCGATCTCCGCCTCGCGCCGAAGATGGTCGACGAGGGCGTCCACGACCTGTCGCGGCGGCAGCGACGAGCCCGCGTTGTTCAGGTGCGCGACGTGCGCGACGCCGGGCGTGTCGGCGCGGACGCGGTCGAGATCGATCACCGTCCTAGCCTATGTACGCTCCGGCGGATGGCGCGGACGGAGAGGCGCACGCACGAGACGACGGCCGAGAAGCTCGAATGGCTGCAGGAGCTCCGCGAGCAGGCGCGGCATGCGGGCTCGGAGAGGTCGGTCGCCAAGCACAAGGAGGCGGGGAAGCTGCTCGCGCGCGAGCGGGCGGAGCGCCTGTGCGACCCCGGGTCGTTCGTGGAGCTCGACCGGTACGTCCGTCATCGCGAGTCGAGCTTCGGGATGCTGGAGCGCCGGCCGTACGGTGATGCGGTCGTCACCGGCTACGGGACGATCTTCGGGCGCCGCGTCTTCGTCTTCAGCCAGGACTTCACGGTCTTCGGCGGCTCGCTCAGCGAGGTGTTCGCGGAGAAGATCTGCAAGGTGATGGACCTGGCGGCGAAGTACGGCTGCCCGGTGATCGGCATCAACGACTCCGGCGGCGCGCGTATCCAGGAAGGCGTCGTGTCGCTCGCCGGCTATGCCGAGATCTTCTGGCGGAACGTGCAAGCGTCCGGCGTCATCCCACAGATCTCGCTGGTGATGGGGCCGTGCGCCGGGGGCGCTGTCTACTCGCCCGCGATGACCGACTTCATCCTGATGGTCGAGGGGACCTCGTACATGTTCATCACCGGGCCCGACGTGGTGAAGACGGTGACCGGGGAGGAGGTCACGTTCGAGGAGCTCGGCGGCGCGCTCACGCACGCGAGCAAGTCGGGCGTCGCGCACCTCGTCGCTCCCGACGAGGAGGCGGCGCTCGAGGACGCTCGCTATCTGCTCAGCTTCCTGCCGCAGAACAACCGTGAGCCGACGCCGTACGACCCGCCCGCCGACCCGGTCGAGCGGGAGTCACCCGAGCTCGACGAGCTCGTGCCGAACGAGCCGACGAAGCCGTACGACATCAAGACGGTGATCACGGCCGTGGTCGACGACGGCGACTTCCTCGAGATCCAGCCGCTGTTCGCCGACAACATCGTTTGCGGCTTCGCGCGCCTCGGTGGCTACAGCATCGGCGTCGTCGGCAACCAGCCGCGGTCGCTCGCGGGCGTCCTCGACATCAACTCCTCGGAGAAGGCTGCGCGGTTCGTGCGGACGTGCGACGCGTTCAACATCCCGCTCGTCACCTTCGTCGACGTGCCCGGGTTCCTGCCGGGGACGGCGCAGGAGTGGGGCGGCATCATCCGCCACGGCGCGAAGCTCCTCTATGCGTATTGCGAGGCGACGGTGCCGAAGCTGACGGTGATCACGCGGAAGGCGTACGGCGGAGCCTACGACGTGATGAGCTCGAAGCACGTCCGTGCCGACTTCAACTTCGCCTGGCCCACCGCCGAGGTGGCGGTGATGGGGCCGGAGGGCGCGGTCAACATCGTCTTCCGGAACGAGCTCGCGAACGCGGACGACGCGGACGCCCGCCGCTCGGAGTTGATCGCCGAGTACCGCGAGGCGTTCGCGAATCCCTACACGGCGGCGGAGCGAGGCTACGTCGACGAGGTGATCGAGCCGCGCCGCACCCGCCCCGTGCTGATCGACGCGCTCCGTACCGCGATCACGAAGCGCGAGCGCCGCCCGCCGCGCAAGCACGGGAACATTCCCCTGTGAGCTTCTCGCGGAACGCGCGCGCGTTCTGCCTAGACGCCGACGGCTTCGCCGAGGCCGACCGCGCCGAAGAACGCCCGCACGACCTGCGGGTCGAACTGGGTGCCGGCACAACGCTCGATCTCGGCGAACGCCTCCTCGCGCGTCAGCGGCCGCCGGTATAGCCGGCCGAACATCATCGCGTCGAACGCGCTCGCTACGAGGATGATCCGTGACCCGAGCGGGATGTCCTCCCCGGCGAGGCCGTCCGGGTAGCCGAACCCGTCCCAGCGCTCGTGGTGGTGGAGCACCCAGTCGGCGACCGGAGCGACGCCGAGGCTCTCGAGCATCCGGTGGCCGATCTGCGGGTGGCGGCGCACGACGAGCCACTCCGCCGTGGTCAGCTCGGCGGGCTTCTGCAAGAGGTCCTCCGGGATCGCGAGCTTTCCGAGGTCGTGCAGGCTCGCGGCGAGCCGGATCAGGTCGACCTCCGCCCTCGGCAGACGGAGCTGGTCGGCGATCGCCGCCGCAACCGCCGCGACCCGCTCCGAATGGCTGCCGGTGAACGCGTCGCGCCGGTCGACGGCGCGTGCGAGGGCACCCGCAGCACGGAACCGCGCTTCGCGGTCGGCGCCGCGCTTCAGAAGGTCTTCCGCCGTCTCGTCGGGGCCACCGCCGGCGAGCCGCACCTGGTTCTTGCCGTGCTCCTTCGCGAAGTACAGCGCCCCGTCGGCGAGCCGGATCAGCGACTCCCGTTCTCGCCCGTCGAGCGGGAACGTGGCGACGCCGGCGCTGACCGTGATCGCGCCGACCTGCCCGATGTTCCACTCGCCGATCCGCTTGACGATCGCCCTCGCGATCGCGAGCGCCGCCTCTCCTTCCGTCTGCGGCAGGAGCAGCGCAAACTCGTCGCCGCCGAGCCGGAATGCCTCCCCGCCCTGGCGCAGACGCGACGAGACCTGAGAGAGGACGCGGTCTCCCGCCGGATGCCCGTGCCGGTCGTTGACCTGCTTGAAGTCGTCGATGTCGAGCAGGCACAGCGAGATCACGCCGCTCGTCTCCTCGGCGTGTGCGAGCTCGCGCTGCAAGCGCTCCTGGAAATGACGGTGGTTGCCCAGACCCGTCAGCGGGTCGGTGAGCGCGAGCCGCATCGCGTTCAGCGCCCGGTGCGTCGAGCGCTGGTACAGGGAGAGCGCCGCGAGCGGCCCCACGAGCGCGGCGATCAGGTACGGCGTCCGCTGCCACAGCACGACGAGCATCAGCGCGGTCGAGGCCATCAGCGTGAACGGCAGCGCGAGCGAGCGTGTGTTGGAGCCGACGAGCTTCGTGTACCCGAGCTCCGACCCCGATGCGGCGATCGCCGCGGTCACGAGCAGGAGGTTGACCGAGAAGAGGATCGCAGCCGTCACGGAGACCTGCAGGAGCGCCGCCGCGGTGCCCTCGCTCCCGTCGAGCCACGTCAGCACCAGGCCCGCGAGCGCGCCGGTGAGGCCGAAGACGCCCGCGTTGAAGACGGTGCGGATCGCCGGGTTCCTCCGGGCCACCGCCACGATCGTCGGCGCGCTCGCGTAGACGAAGGTCGCGGGCGCCCAGCCGAAGAGCACGAGCGCCGCGACCGCGAAGACGAACCCGAGCGAGACGCCGTTCGCATCTGCTCCCTCGACCGGGACGGGGAACCGCTCGGCGAGCGTCGAGGCGATCAGGAAGACCCCGACGCCGGCGACCTGGGTCGCCGAGCCGGGGTCACGTACGAACGAGACGGTCGCCGCGAGATAGGCCGTAACCCCGACGAGGGAGACGGGCGCGACGACCGCGAGGAGCCTGGCGGGAGGTAGCACCCGGCCGCGCATCCACAAAGGATGACGCTACCAGGTGAAGTTGAGGGCGCGCCAGGTGAAATTGGCGAGATCGGACGAGATGGCGAGGAGAGCCGCCACTGCGAGGATCGCCGTCACCTTCGTGTTCCACTGGAGCATCTGAGAAGTCCTCCGGGATGGGTGCCGCAAACGCGCGCATTCTGGGTCACTCATCCGGGGGTGGCCATCACCCGAACGGGGTAAGGCTCCGCTCCCGGAGGGAAATATCCCCCGAAGGGGTGAGCATGGGTACCGTTGCCGCCGTGGACGTCGAGGCGAGCCAGTCGCAGCCGGACGAGGTGACGCGCGTGCTCGGCGAGGCTCTCGCCGTGGAGCTCGCGCCACCCGACCCGTGGTGGCAGGCGGGGATCGAGGACGCCCTCGGCGAGTAACCGGACGGAGGGCAAGCGCGTTTCACCGGTGTCATGTGCATCCGGTGTGGTGAACACGAGACACCCCCCGACCGGCCGTACTGCATCCACTGCACGTTCGCCGTCCGCGCGGAGGTCGAGGACGGGCTCCGTCAGCTCAGCGAGTACCTGAGCGCGTGGGCTGCGTTCGACCGGTGGTGCGCGCTACACGGTCGCGTCGCGTCCGCGTAGGACGCTCGGCGCGGAGCGCGCATAGTCGAGCCCGGAGACCCACGTGAGGACGAGGGCGACGAGCAGGGCCCACCACGCGGCGCGGTCTCCCCAGGCGCCCGCGGCGGCGAGGCCGCCGACGGCGGCCGCGACCGCCTGTGCCCACGTCTTCAGCTTGCCGAGGTCCCGCGCCGCGATCACGACTCCGCGCTCGATCGCCGCCTGTCGCAGCCCCGAGATGAGCAACTCGCGCGCGACGATCGCCGCGACCATCCACGCGGGGAAGACCCCCTGGTCGATCAGCACGATCAGCGTGGCGAGCACGAGCAGCTTGTCGGCGACCGGGTCGAGCAGCGAGCCGAGCGACGACGACCTGCCGCTCCGACGGGCGATGCGCCCGTCGAACCAGTCCGTCGCCATCGCGACGCAGAAGACGCCGGTCGCCCAGTAGTCGTGGCCGTCGAACGAGATCGCGAAGAGCGCGACGACGACCGGCACCGAGAGGGCCCGTGCGAGCGTCAACTGGTCGGCCGGCCCCAGGTTCATGACTCCGAGAGAATACGGCCATGTTCTCGAAGGTCCTCGTGGCGAACAGGGGCGAGATCGCAGTGCGCATCTTCCGCTCTCTGCGGGAACTGGGCATCGGCTCCGTCGCCGTCTACTCGGATGTCGACCGCACGGCAATGCACGCGCGCTACGCCGACGAGGCGTACGCCCTCGGCGGAGCGACGTCGGCGGAGAGCTACCTCGTCGTCGACAAGCTGCTCGAGGCGGCGCGCGCGACGGGCGCCGGTGCGGTCCATCCCGGCTACGGGTTCCTGGCGGAGAACGCCTCGTTCGCGCGCGCCGTCGAGGACGCGGGGCTCGTCTGGATCGGGCCGCCGCCGTCGGCGATCGAGCTGATGGGATCGAAGACGCGTGCGCGTCAGGCGATGCAGGCGGCCGGCGTGCCGATCATCCCGGGAACGACCGACCCCGTCGGGAGCGCCGACGAGGTGGTCGCGCTCGGCGAGGAGATCGGGTACCCGCTGCTGATCAAGGCAGCCGCCGGCGGCGGCGGGAAGGGAATGGAGATCGTCTGGTCGGCCGGCGAGGCGGCGAGGGCGTTCGAATCGGCGCAGCGGCAGGGCCGGTCGTACTTCGCAGACGCATCCGTCTACGTCGAGAAGTACCTCGAGGATCCGCGGCACGTCGAGGTGCAGGTGCTGGCCGACTCGTTCGGCAACGTCATCCACCTCGGTGAGCGCGACTGCACCATCCAGCGTCGTCACCAGAAGCTGGTCGAGGAGACGCCTTCGCCGGCGGTCGACGAGGAGCTGCGCGAGCGGATCGGGAGGATCGCGACGGACGCGGCACGGGCCGCGGGCTACCGCTCGGCCGGGACGATCGAGGGCCTGCTCTCGAACGGGTCGTACTACTTCATGGAGATGAACACGCGCATCCAGGTGGAGCACACGGTCACCGAGGAGGTGACGGGGATCGACCTCGTGCGCGCTCAGATCGGCGTGGCGCTGGGCGAGCCGCTCGGGATCGCGCAGGAGGACGTGCGGATCGGCGGTCACGCGATCGAGTGCCGCATCAACGCCGAGGATCCCTCGGCGGGGTTCCTGCCCTCGCCGGGGACGATCACCTTCTACCGCGAGCCCGCCGGGCCGGGCGTGCGCGTCGACTCGGGCGTGGAGGAGGGCTCGGTCGTCTCGCCGCTCTACGACCCGATGGTCGCGAAGCTGATCGTGCACGGTGCCGACCGCGACGCCGCGATCGGTCGGATGCTGCGCGCGCTCGGCGAGTACCGGATCGGCGGCGTGAAGACGCTGGTCGGGTTTCACCAGGCGCTGCTCTCGCACCCCTGCTTCCTGGCGGGGGAGACGTGCCACGGCGTCGTCGAGTCGCCGGAGCTCGCGGCGCGCGCGGAGGAGCTGTCGGCGCCGGAGGCGGCGCCTGCGGTCGCGTCGACCGGTGCGACCGTCGAGCGGGTGACGTTCGCGGAGGTGGACGGCCGCCGCGTCGAGGTGAAGGTGCACGTCCCCGAGCCGCCGTACCGCGAGCTCGGCCGGCGTCGTCGGGAGCGGGCCGCGCACGGCGCCGCGGGCGCCTCCGGCGCGCTCGTCAGCCCGATGCAGGGGACGGTGCTCGACGTGAAGGTCGCCGAGGGCGACACGGTGGACGTCGGTCAGGTGATCTGCGTGATCGAGGCGATGAAGATGGAGAACGAGGTGACCGCCGTCGTCGCCGGCACCGTCGCCTCCCTCGCCGTCGCTCCCCTGCAGCCCGTCTCGATCGGCCAGCCGATCGCAGTCATCGACCCGGCCGACTGACGGCGACCTTGTGGACGGTTCGTCACAATTCCGTCACGTCGTTTGGCGACGAGACGTGCCCTGCACGGCCGTGGGTCGCGTGCTAGTGGTCTGACGACATCGCTCCGCCCCTCCAGGCATGCCGGGAAGGGGCGTCGAGTTTCCTCGGAAGTCGCTGCACCTCGCGCGGGTCGTGGATCGTTCGTGACGGTTGCGTGATCTTTGGTCTGACCAGGTCCTTCGCCGAAGCCGACACGGCCGGCCCGGCTTCCTGTGGATGAGTTGTCGCACTCTCGGCACGTCGTTTGGCGACGGGGCACGTCTCGAAGCGCCGCGGCCGAAAGGTGCGGTCAGAGCGAGCGCTGATAGGCGCGGAACGTTCGCGTCGCCCAGGCGGAGGTTGCTGCCGAGAGCGCGAGCAGGAAGAGCAGGTGCCAGCCGACGCTCGACCACGACGTGCCCGGCAATACCACCTCGCGCGCGGCGCGAACGCCCCAGTCGACCGGGTTGAACCTCGCCGCGATCTGCATCCAGTGCGGCATCTGCGGGCGCGCGATCATCGTCGTCGAGAGGAACAGCAGCGGCAGTCCGATGAAGTTCGCGACCGCGATCATCGTCGCCTCGCGCCGCGTCAGCAGGGCGATCGCCTGTGAGATCCCGGCGAAGGCGCTGTTGACCAGGATCGCCGCGACGATGATCACCACCCACCCGACCACGCCGGTGTGGATCCGTACGCCGAGCGCCAGCGACACGAGCAGGATCACGACCGCCTGAATCGCGGCCGTGATCGCCGAGCGCACGATCTGCGAGAGCACGATCGAGAATCGCGAAGCGGGCGTGGCGAGGAAGCGCTCGACGACCTTGTGATCGAGGTCGTTGATCATCGACATGCCGCTCCACGTGGCCCCGAAGAACGCGTTCATGACCACGATCGCCGGGGCGAGGAACGTCACGTACGAGCCGGTGCCGAAGCCGCCGAGCCGCGTCACGTTCTTGAACAGCTGCCCGTAGAGCACGAGCCACACCATCGGCTGCACGAGGAGCAGCACGATCCAGATCGGTTCGCGCATCAGGTTGCGCGCCTGGCGAACCGTCATGAACCAGGTGTGCCGCGCGATGGTCACCGGCCGCGATCCTCCGTGTCGAAGTCACGCCCGGTGAAGTGGAGGTAGACGTCGTCGAGCGACGGCCGCGAGACCGCCACCGACTCGACCGCGATGCCCGCGCCGTCGAGCGCCGAGATGATCCCCGGGAGCGCGCGGCCACCGTGGTCGACGCGGGCGACGACCGTCTGCCCGTCGAGCACCTGCTCCGGCCGTGCGCCGACCGACGCGAGCACGCGTTCCGCTTCCTCGACCGCGCCGTTCGCGAGCTCGACGTGCACCGCGTCGCCCTGCAGCCCCTCCTTCAGCTTCGCCGGCGTCCCCTCCACGACCACCTTCCCGCGCGACACGATCGCCAGCCGGTCGGCGAGCTGGTCTGCCTCCTCCAGGTAGTGGGTCGTGAGCAGGATCGTCAGCGCCTCCGCCTCGGCGAGCCGCGATACCTCCGACCACATCGCGACGCGCGCCTCCGGGTCGAGGCCCGTCGTCGGCTCGTCGAGGAAGAGGACGCGTGGCCGGTGGACGAGCCCGAGCGCGATGTCGAGCCGGCGCCGCATGCCGCCCGAGTAGCCGCGCACGACGCGATCTGCAGCGTCGGCGATGCCGACGAGCTCGAGCAGCTCGCCGGCCCGCTCGCGGAGGGCGCGCCCACTCATCCCCTGCACGCGACCCTGCAGCATCAGGTTCTCGCGGCCGGTGCCGAACTGGTCGACCCCGGAGTCCTGCGGCACGTAGCCGATCGCGCGGCGCACGCGCGCCTGCGCCGTCCGCACGTCGTGCCCCGCCACCTGTGCGCTGCCCTCGTCGGGCTGCGTCAGCGTGACGAGCACGCGCACGGTGGTCGACTTCCCCGCGCCGTTCGGGCCGAGCAGGCCGAACACCTCGCCCTCGCGCACCGAGAACGTGACGCCGTCGAGCGCCTGCACGTCGCCGTAGCGCTTTCGCAGCTCGTGCACCGCGATCGCTTCCATCGACGACGAGACTAGCCGCGTGGGTAATGTGCCGCGCGGCCGATGGACCTCTACGAGTACCAGGGCAAGCAGCTCTTCGCGAAGTTCGGCATACCGGTCTCCGAAGGGCGTGTCGCGAAGACGCCGGAGGAGGCACGGGCCGCCGCCGAGGAGCTCGGCGGGCAGGTCGTCGTCAAGGCGCAGGTGCTGACCGGCGGGCGCGGGAAGGCGGGCGGCGTCAAGCTCGCGGAGGATCCGTCCGACGCCGAGCAGAAGGCGGCCGGCATCCTCGGGCTCGACATCCGCGGCCACGTCGTGGAGACCCTCTGGATCGAGCGGGCCTCCGAGATAGCCAGGGAGTACTACCTCTCCGTCACGTTCGATCGCGGCGCGAAGAAGCCGCTCCTCATGTTCACGACGCAGGGCGGCGTCGAGATCGAGGAGGTCGCCGCCAACGACCCCGACGCACTCGTGCGGCTGCACGTCGATCCGCTCGAGGGCTACCAGCCCTGGGTCGGGCGCGCGCTCGTCTACGGCGCCGGCGTCGACGATCCCGGCGAGCAGAAGCAGATCGCGGCGATCGTCGAGAAGCTCTACCGCTGTTTCATCGAGAGCGACGCCATGCTCACGGAGATCAACCCCCTGATCGTGACGCCGGAGGGCGAGGTGAAGGCCCTCGACTCGAAGTTCACGGTCGACGACAGCGCCCTCTTCCGGCATCCCGACATCGCCGAGCTGCGCGACACGAGCGCCGCCGATCCGCTCGAGGCGCTCGCGCGCGAGAAAGGCGTCACGTACGTCAAGCTCGACGGCTCCGTGGCCGTGCTCGGGAACGGCGCGGGGCTCTCGATGTCGACGGTCGACGTCGTCGTCACCGCCGGCGGCAAGCCCGCCAACTTCTGCGACCTGGGCGGTGGCGGCAACGCCCAGGGTGTCGTCGATGCGCTCGAGGTGATCACGCGCGACGAGCAGGTGCGCTCGATCTTCTTCAACATCTTCGGCGGAATCACGCGCTGCGACGAGGTCGCGCGGGGAATCCTGGAGGCGCTCTCGCAGATGTCGATCGAGACGCCGATCGTCGTCCGGCTCGACGGCACGAACGCGGAGGAGGGTCGGCGGATCCTGCAGGATGCCGCACCGCCGAACCTGGACGTCGAGCCGACGATGCTCGACGCCGCGAAGAAGGCAGTGGAGCTGGCCGCATGACCGATCTCTGGTCGGAGCGCGCGGAGCTGTACCGGACGAGCGCGATTCACTCGGCGGGCGACGACCTCGACCTCGTGGTCGAGTGGTGCGAGCCGGCAGCGGGCGTGACGGTGCTCGACGTCGCAACGGGCGGCGGTCATGTCGCGCGCCGCCTGCGTGAGGCGGGCGCGACCGTCGTCACCCTCGATCCGGCGCCGGGCATGCAGGCAGACACGACCGCGCCGGCGGAGGACCTCCCGTTCGCGGACTCGAGCTTCGATGCCGTCGCCTGCCGCATCGCCGCGCATCACTTCGCCGACGCGGGCCAGGCGGTGCGCGAGATGTCGCGGGTCGCCCGTCATCGCGTCGTGGTCTGCGACAACACGTTCGTGAGCGACGCTTCCGAGGAGGCCGACCGGCTCCGCGACCCGACGCACGTGCGCAACTACTCGGTCGACGAATGGCATGAGCTGTTCGTGGGCGCCGGCCTCGAGCTCGTGGAGGAGCGGTTCCTGCAGCGGCCGCTCGAGATCGAGCCGTGGCTCGACCGCGCCGGCACGCCCGCGGCCGACCGCCCTCGCGTGAAGGAGCTACTCGCGGACCGGGTGACGGACGGCTGGATGGACCTGCCGACGCTCGTGCTGAAAGGGGTGAAGCGCTCCTAGTGGCGATCATCGTCGACAACGACACGAAGCTCGTCGTCTCGGGCCTCACCGGTCGTGAGGGAAGCTTCCACGGCCTCCGCAACCGCGCCTACGGGACGAACGTCGTCGCCGGCGTGACGCCAGGCAAGGGCGGGCAGGACGTCGAGGGCATCCCCGTCTTCGACACGGTCGTAGAGGCGGTGAAGGAGACCGGTGCGAACACGTCGCTGATCTTCGTGCCCGCGCGGTTCGCGCCCGACGCCATCTACGAGACCGTCGACGCCGGGATCAGGACGTTGATCTGCACGACCGAGCACATCCCCGCGCACGACATGCTGCGCGTCTACAGCTACATCCGCCCGAAGGGCGTGACGATGATCGGCCCGAACTGCCCGGGCGTCCTCTCGCCGGGCAAGGCGAACGTCGGGATCATCCCGGCGCAGGTTTTCAGGCAGGGGAACATCGGGCTCATCTCGCGCTCGGGGACGCTCACGTATCAGATCGGCCACGAGGTGGCGCAGCGCGGCCTCGGCAACTCGACGATCGTCGGCATCGGCGGCGACCCGATCGTCGGCTCGAGCTTCATCGACATCCTCGAGAAGTTCGAGGCGGACGCCGAAACGGAGTACGTCGTGCTCGTCGGGGAGATCGGCGGGGACGAGGAGGAGAAGGCGGCGCAGTGGGTCGCCGAGCACATGTCCAAGCCGGTCTTCTCCTACATCGCAGGCTTCTCGGCACCGCCGGGGAAGACGATGGGCCATGCGGGCGCGATCATCAGCGGCTCCGCCGGCACCGCGCAGGCGAAGAAGGAAGCGCTCGAGGCTGTCGGCATCAAGGTCGGCACCACGCCGACCGGGGTCGCGGAGCTCGTCGTCGCCGCCGCCTCGTAGCCGCCGCCGCCCTCCCGAACCGCCGCGCCGTGACACTTCCGTCACACTTCCGTGACGGTCCGTGGGTGAGCCCCCTCTGAGCCGCGTCTGAGCCTCCTCCGAGCCGGCTCGGACGCCGGGGGTGTCCCTTCGGGTCAGGTGGCGGCCGGCAGTGTCAGCCTGAACAGCGCGCCCGTCGCCCCGTTCTCGGCGGTCGCCGTGCCGCCGTGAGCTTCCGCGGCCTCGCGCACGATCGCGAGGCCGAGGCCCGCGCCGGGCTTCGCGCGCGCGGCCGCCGCCCGGTAGAAGCGGTCGAAGACGCGTGGCAGGTCCTCCTCGGCGATGCCGGGGCCGTGGTCGGCGACGACGACCGAGCCGTCGCGCACCGTCACCTCGATCGGCGCCCCGGGCGGGCTGTACTTCGCCGCGTTGTCGAGCAGGTTCCCGATCGCGCGCTCGACCAGCACCGGGTCGACATGGACGTGCGCAGGCGACAAGGACGTGACGAACGTCGCCTCCGGCCATCGCGCGCGCGCCCGTTCCACGGCCGAGGCGACGAGATCGTCGAGCTGAACGTCCTCGATTCGCAGCTTCCGCTCCTCGCCCCGGGCGAGCTCGACGAGATCCGACACGAGCGACGTGAGCGAGCCGAGCTCCACGGACGCCTCCTCGAGCGCGCGGCGCACCTCCTCGTCCGGCAGCTTGCCCTCGCGGACGAGGTCGACGTTCGTCCGTGCGGCGGTCAGGGGCGTGCGCAGCTCGTGGGAGGCGTCGGCGACGAGCCGCCGCTGGCGCCCGACCGACTCCTCGAGCGCCGCGAGCATCGCGTTGAACCGCGTCGCGAGCCGGCCGAGCTCGTCGCCGCCCGCCACGACGACGCGCTCCGCGAGGTTGCCGGTCGCCGCGACCGTCTCCGCGGCCGCGGTCAGGCGACGGACCGGGCGGAGACCGGCACCCGCGACCGCGGCCGCCAGCCCTGCGCCGGCGGCGATGCCGAGAGCGCCGATCAGGAACGCCCAGAACTTGATCCGCCTGAGGGCGCGGTCGGTCGCGTCCAGCGGCGCGATCGTCACGATCGCGCCCCCGGGTACCGCCCGCGCGTACTCGCGGATGTGCTGCCCCTGGATCGTGACGTTCGTGTAGTACGCCTCGCCGCCGGAGCGCGCGAGCCTGCGCAGCTCGGAGGTGACCGGCAGGAGGCCCGCGAGACCGCCTTGCAGCTCGCCGTCGGATGTGACCGCGAGCACGAGCGGCCCGTGCGGCTCCTGCCGGGCGAGGCTGGCGTCGACCTGGCTCACCAGCTCGTGTTTCGCAGTCGCCCACACGGCGGTCGACACCGCCGCCACCGTCACGCCGATCGCGAGCGCCACGAGCAGCGTGACGCGAAGGCGGAAGCTCACGGCTCCTCGCGGAGCGCGTAGCCGACGCCGCGCACCGTCTGCAGCAGGCGTGGCTCGCCGCCCTCTTCGAGCTTCCGGCGGAGGTAGCCGATGTACACCCAGAGCGCGTTCGAGGTCGCGCCGAAGTCGTAGCCCCAGACGCGCTCGTAGATCTGCGAGCGCGTCAGCACCTGGCGTGGGTTGCGCATGAAGAGCTCGAGCAGGTTGAACTCGGTGCGCGTCAGCTGCATGCGGCGGTCGCCGCGGTGGGCCTCCCGCGTGGCCGGATCGAGCGTTACGTCGGCGAAATGCAGAGCGCCGTCACCCGCTCCCGTCCGGCGCAGCAGCGCCCGCACGCGGGCCCGCAGCTCCTCGATCGCGAACGGCTTGACCAGGTAGTCGTCGGCGCCGGCGTCGAGGCCCTCGACGCGGTCGTCCACCGCGTCGCGCGCGGTGACGACCAGGATCGGCACCTGGTCCTCGCGGCGGCGCAGCGTCCGGCACACCTCGATGCCTCCGACCTCGGGCATCAGCAGGTCGAGCACGATCACGTCCGCCGGAACGGACGCCTGCCGCGCGAGCGCCTCGGAGCCGTCGGCGGCCTCCGCGACGTCGTAATCGACGCGCAGGGCGCGGGACACCGCCGAACGGACGGCGGGGTCGTCGTCGACGACGAGGACACGGGCGGTCATGGACGAAGTGTCACCGGCAGTCCTAAGATCGGTCTAAGCGTACGATTCGGCGGCGCTACGACCCGGGGGGCATTCTGCACGCGCTCGTCATCACCGTCGGCATCGCGAACTCGGTCCTGCTCGTCCTCCTGGCTGCGCGTGCGACGAGGAGGTGGCGGCGCCGCCGCGACCCCGCGGCCGCCTGGCTCGCGCTCGCGTTCGTCGCGATCGCGCTCCTCGTCACCGTCGGCCGCCTCGTGCCCGCGCATCCGGACGGCGTGGTGCAGCACGTGGCGCAGCGGCTCGACATCGAGCTGCTCGTGCTGTTCCCGTACCTGCTGTACCGGTTCGCGACCACGTTCGTGCCGCCGGGCCGCCGGCTGCAACGGGTCGTTGCCGCCCTGACCCTCGGTCTCACCGTCTTCACGTTCGCGCTGCCGCACTTCCCGTCCTCGGGCGAGAAGTGGCCCGTCGCCTTCGTGGTCTACGTCGTCGCGTTCTTCGTGCACTGGACGCTGCTCTCGATCACGGTGACCATTCGCCTCTGGCGGGCGGGGCGCGGCCAACCGTCGGTCGCTGCGAACCGGATGCGGATGCTGGGCTTCGCCGCCGCCGCTCTCACCGTCGCACTGCTCGGAAACACGTTCACGAGCGACCAGACGCATCCGGGCGCGCTCGTCGTCCAGGTGCTCGGGCTGATCGCGATCGTCGCCTTCTACCTGGGAGTCGACCCGCCGCAGATCGTGCGCGCGTACTGGCGGACGCCCGAGCAGGCGCGCCTGCAGGACGCGATGCGCGACCTGGTCACGCTCGCGATCGACCGCCACGAGATCGCGGGCCGGATCGCGGCTCCCTCCGCGGCGCTCGTCGGGGCGCGCGGCCTCAACCTGCGCGACGAGGACGGCCGCGAGCTCGCGTCGTGGGGCACGACGGGGGGAGGCGGCGACGTCCGAATCGAGGAGAACGGCCTCGTCGTGACGGCGTGGACGTCGCCCTACGCGCCGTTCTTCGGCGACGACGAGCTGCGGCTGCTCGAGACCGTGACGGCGCTCACGTCGACCGCTCTCGACCGCGTGCGGCTGTTCGAGCAGGAGCATGAGACGAGGCTCGCGCTCGAGCGGGCCAACGAGCTGATGACGAACTTCGTCGCGCTCGCGGCGCACGAGCTGCGAACGCCGGTGACGACGATCCACGGCTTCGTCCAGACGCTGAACCACCTCGGCTCGCGCCTCTCGGCGGCGCAGAACGCGGAGCTGCGCGAGGCGCTCGAGCAGCAGACGAGGCGGATGGCCGGGCTCGTCGAGCAGTTGCTCGACCTCTCCCGCCTCGACGCCGACGCGGTCGATGTGCGGCCGCAGCGCGTCGACCTCGACAGCAGGCTGCACCAGGTCGTGGCGCTCGCCGCCGGCAACCGAGTCGCGGAGGTCGAGGTGATCGTGCCCGATTCGACGAGCGCGCTCGTCGATCCGGACATCCTCGACCATGTCGTCACGAACCTCGTCACGAACGCTCTCCGCTACGGGCGCTCGCCGATCTGCGTGACCGCTTCCGCGGTCAACGGGAGCGTGCGCGTCGCCGTCGAGGACTCGGGGCCGGGGGTCGCCCGGGAGCTCGAGGAGACCCTGTTCGAGCGCTTCACGAGGGCCGGCGTCGCGCGCGACCGGGTGGCCGGGACGGGGCTCGGCCTCGCGATCGCCCGCGCCTACGCCCAGGCGCATCGCGGCGACCTCCACTACGAGCGCCGCGAGCCGAACGGCGCGCGGTTTGTCGTCGACCTTCCGGCCGTATAGCTTCCTGCAGCACCGATGGATGAAGAGCCGCAGGAGCTCCTCCAGCAGGCGCTGCTCGGAGAGGCTGCCGACTACCTCGAGGGGCTCGCGCTCTTCGTCTGGAACGAGGAGCGGCGCTACGTCGCCGTCAGCCAGGAGGCGTGCCGCCTCGTCGGCCTCTCGCGGGACGAGCTGATCGGGATGCCGGTCGGCGAGCTCTCGCCCGACGGAGCCGCCGGCGACATGCAGCGTGTTCGTTCCGGCACGGTCACCGACGGGACGTCGACCTTCACCCGCCGGGACGGCGAGGTCGTCCGGCTCTCGTGGACGACGGCGCACACGCGGGTCGCGGGGCTCCCGTACATGATCAGCATCTGCCGCCGCGCCGACCGCTAACCTCGACGGCATGACGACGGTCTCGTTCGCCCGCGGCGTCCCCGCACCGGAGTGCTTGCCGGTGGAGGAGCTCGCAGACTGCGCCCGCGAGGCGCTCGCGCGCGACGGGCGGACGATCCTCTCCTACGGCCCGTCGCCTGGCTACGCGCCGCTCCGCGAGTGGATCGCGGCTCGCCACGACGTCGACCCGGGCAGGATCCTGCTCACGAACGGGTCGCTGCCCGGCTTCGTGCTGCTCGCACGGCTGCTCGCCTCCGGCCGGCGCGTGCTCGTCGAGCGCCCGACCTACGACCGGCCGCTCAAGATCCTGCGCGAGCTCGGGGCCGAGGTGGTCGGCGTCGACTGCGACGACGACGGGCTCGACCCGGAGGCCCTCGAGGAGGCGCTGCGGGGCGGCGAGGCGCCCGCGTTCCTCTACCTGATCCCGACGTTCCAGAACCCGAGCGGCCGCACCCTTCCCGAGGAGCGGCGGCGCAGGGTCGTCGAGCTCGCCCGGGAGCACGACCTGCTCGTGCTCGAGGACGATCCGTACGGGCTCGTCCGCTTCGAGGGCGAGCCGATCCCCTCGCTCTTCGAGCTCTCCGCCGGTACGACCGCGTACAGCTCCTCGTTCTCGAAGACGATCGCGCCGGGCCTCCGCGTCGGCTGGTTCGTCCTGCCCGAGACGCTCGGGCGCGCGCTCGAGGCGGCGGCGACCGCGACCTACATCACGCCGGTGCTGCTCGGTCAGGCGACGGTGCACGAGTTCGTCCGGCGCGGGCTCTTCGAGCCGAACCTCGAACGCGTCCGCGGGCTGCTCCGCCTCCGGCGCGACACGATGCTCGCCGCGCTCGAGCGCGAGCTGCCGGGCCTGCGGACGACGCGGCCCGACGGCGGCTACTTCCTCTGGGGCGAGCTCGACGGCGTCGACGCAGGCGACCTGCTCGCGCGCGCCGAGGCGGCAGGAGTGACGTTCGTGAAGGGAGCCGACTTCGGCGGCGGCGCCGACACCCTTCGCCTCGCGTACAGCTTCGTGTCGCCCGACGAGATCGACGAGGGCGTCGCGCGGCTAGCGGCGGCGGTTCCGGCGGCGGTGTAGCTGCGAGGCGAGGACGCCGAGCACCAGGCCGACGCCGAGCGAGAGCAGGATCACCCAGATCAGCGAGACCCGCGTCGAGGTGACGACGAAGCTGACCTTGACCGTCCGCGTGTTCAGGACGACGAAGAGGATCGCGTAGAGCGCGACGATCCCGATCGCGATGAGCTGCGCCCAGAGGCGCGGCTGGAACGTCTGGCGGCCCTCTTCGAGCTTGTCGCCCAGGCTGCGCTTCGCCGGCTGCTGCTCCTCCACGGAGCGAGCTTACGCCACCGCCGCGGCGGCGACCGCGAGAGGAACGAGCCGGGGCTGGCGGGGCGGCCGCAGCGTCGTCGCCGCGGCGCGGAAGGTGGGACAGGGGCGCTCCGGTGCCATCGCGCAGAGGCCGTGACGGCGGAAGTAGCAGTCGTCGCAGGTCGGAGCGTTCTGTCGGGTCATCTGGCCGTTTCCTTCCGGGGGGCTGGGGTCGAGTGCGGAGGCGATGCTACGACCGACCCGCCGCCCCGAAAAGGGCTTGTCCAAACGGAAAACGTGCAGTTTCCGGCAACTTCGGAGGCCGCTCCAACAGCGCCGAGCAGGGCCGTTCAGCGGAGTGTCGCCAGGGCGCGCAACGCCTGTGAAAAACTCTCCACAGGGATGATCCGGAGGCCGTGCGCATAGCGCTTCGCGTCCCGCGCGTTCTCCCCAGCCGGGACGAGGAAGGCGTCCACATGCGTCTCCCGCGCGCCGATCGTCTTCTGCTTGATTCCCCCGATCGGGGCGACGGCGCCGTTCGCGAGGATCTCGCCGGTGGCGGCGATCTTCTTGCCGTGCACGACGTTGCGTCCGAGCTCCTCGAGGATGTCGAGCGCGAAGGCGAGACCGGCGGACGGGCCCCCGACGCCGCCCGAGTTGATCCGGACGTCGAGCGGGAGGCGGATGTCGAGCGCAGGCTCGAGCAGCACGCCGACGACGGCGCGCCTCGTCCCGTCGTCGGCGGCGGTGGTGCGGATCCGCTGGACGAGCGTGCGCGCTCCGCGTCGCACGGTGAATGCGACGGTGTCGCCGGGCGAGTGCGGCCGCATCGCCGTGAACACGTCTGCCGGGGTCGTGATGCGGGCGCCGTCGACGGCCGTGATGACGTCGTCCGGCTGGAGCTTCCCGACCGCGGGCTTCCCGGGCTGCACGAGCTCGACCTTGGCCCCGACGGGACGCGAGACGACGGTCTTGCCGGCGGCCTTCAGCGCCACGGCGGCGGCGACCACCTGCGAGTTCTGCATGTCCTGGAGGTCGATCCGCCGCCGCTGCGCGTCGTCGACGCCGGGCGGGTTGATCGCGCTCGCCGGATACAGGTCGGCGCCCTCGTGCAGCCCGCCGAACAGCTTCTCGAGGAGCTTTGCCCGGCGCACGATCACGTCGACGTAGTAGACGCCGCCGACCTTCGGATCGTGGCCGCCCGGGACGGTGACGAGCGGGGCGACGGGATGCGCCTTGTCCGGCAGGAAGATGTAGTTGTCGGAGGGCAGGACGAGCAGCGCCAGGAAGATCGCGGCCAGCACGAGCCCGAGCGCGAGCAGGCGTCCTGGCGAGAACGCGCGCCTCAAAGGAGGCTGCGGGAGAGCCCGCCGTCGACGAGGACGGTGGTGCCGGTCACGTAGGCGGCGCGGGGTGACGCGAGGAAGCAGACGATGTCGCCGAACTCGCGCGGCGTCCCGAGCCGGCCGAGCGGGATCTGCCCGAGGTCCTCGGGCGGCGGGCCGCCGTCGCCGTACAGCTCGGTCAGCCGCGGGGTGTCGATGCGGCCGGGCGCGACGCAGTTCACCGTGATGCCGTTCGGCCCGACCTCGCGCGAGAGCGTCTTCAGCCAGCCGACGAGCCCGGGGCGGATCGTGTTCGAGAGCGCGAGGTTCGGCGTCGGCTCCTGCACCGTCAGCGACGTGATCGCGACGATCCGGCCCGAGCCGCTCCGCTCGAGCTGCGGCAGGCACAACCGGACCAGCCGCACCGCCGGTGCGAGCAGCAGCTCGAACGCCTGCTCGAGGGCGTCGTCGCTCATCTCGCGCGCGCCGCCGCCGGCCGGCCCGCCCGAGTTCCAGACGAGGATGTCGATGCCTCCGAACGCCTCGAGCGTCTTCGCGACGAGCCGCTCGAGGTCGGACACGTTCGTGACGTCGCCGCGGACGGCGAGCGCGCCGATCCGGTCGGCGTCGCGCTCGAGCTGCTCGCGCCGGCGCGCGAGCATCGTCACGTTCGCGCCCTCCTCGGCGAGCGCCTCCGCGGCCGCGAGCCCCAGCCCGGAGGAGGCTCCGCAGACGATCGCCGTCTTGCCGCGCAGACCGAGATCCATGCGGCGGGAAGGTACCTGGTTCCCGGGCGGAGCCCGGAACCAGGTACATGACTCTTCTACAGCGTGAGGACGCCGACGACGTCGCGGACCGCGTCGGCGCTCTTGCCGAGCGCTTGCTTCTCCGCATCGTCGAGGTCGACCTCGAGGATCTGCTCGACGCCGCTCGCGCCGAGTTTCACGGGCACGCCCATGTAGAGCCCGTCGATCCCGTATTCGCCCTCGAGGTAGGCGGTGCAGGGGAGGACGCGCTTCTCGTCGAGGACGATCGAGTCGACCATCTGAGCGGCCGCCGCGCCCGGGGCGTACCAGGCGGAGGTGCCGAGGAGCTTCACGACCTCGCCGCCGCCGACGGCGGTGCGCTGCACGAGCTCCTGGATCCGCTCTTCCGGGACGAGCTTGCGGATGGGTACGCCGCCGACCGTCGTCGCGGAGATCACCGAGACCATCTGGTCGCCGTGGCCGCCGAGCACGACCGCGCTCACGTCCTTGATCGACGCCCCGGTCTCCCAGGCGATGAAGGTCTGCAGGCGCGCAGTGTCGAGGATGCCCGCCTGTCCGAACACGCGCTGCTTCGGAAAGCCGGAGACGCTCTTCGCGACGTGGCACATCGCATCGAGCGGGTTCGAGACGACGATCAGGATCGAGTCGGGGCTCTTCGCGACGACCTGCTCCGTGACGTCCTTGACGATCTTCTCGTTCGTCGTCACGAGGTCGTCGCGGCTCATGCCGGGGGAGCGGGGGAGGCCGGCGGTGACGACGACGACGTCGGAGCCGGCCGTCGCGTCGTAGTCGTTCGAGCCGGTCACGTTCGGCTCGTAGCGGAGGACGGCACCCATCTGGTTGATGTCGAGCGCCTTGCCCTGCGGCAGTCCCTCCTTGATGTCGACCAGCACGATGTCGGCGTAGTCGCGCTGCGCCAGCACCTGCGCGCACGTCGCGCCGACGTTGCCCGCCCCGACGACAGTGACCTTCTGCCTCTCCGACATCTCTTATGCCTCCAGTTTCTCGATGATCGCGTCCGCGTACTCGCTCGTCCCGACCGCGGTCGGGTCGTCGCGGGACGGCTTCATGTCATAGGTGACCCGGTCGCCCTCCGCGATCACGGCAGCGACGGCGCGCTCCAGCCTGCGCGCCGCGTCGGCTTCCCCGAGGTGCTCGAGCATGAGCTTCCCCGAGAGGATCATCGCCGTCGGGTTCACCTTGTCCTGCCCCTTGTACTTCGGTGCGGAGCCGTGTGTCGCCTCGAACACCGCCGTGTCGGGGCCGATGTTGCCGCCGGGCGCGACGCCGAGCCCGCCGACGAGGCCGGCGGTCAAATCGCTGACGATGTCGCCGTACAGGTTCGGCAGCACGAGCACGTCGAACTCCTCCGGCCGCTGCACGAGCCCCATGCAGATCGCGTCGACGAGGTTCTCCCACGGCTCGATCTCCGGATAGTCCTTCGCGACGCCGCGGAAGACGTCGAGGAACAGGCCGTCCGTGAACTTCATGATGTTCGCCTTCGTCACGCAGGAGACGCGCTTGCGGCCGTGGGCGCGCGCGTACTCGAAGGCGAAGCGGACGATCCGCTCGGAGCCCTCGCGGCTGATCGGCTTGATCGAGAGGCCGGAGCCGGCGGCGATCTGCTTCCGTTGCAGCCCGTTCAGCTCGCGGATCACCTGCTCGGCCTCGGGGGTTCCCGCCTCGTACTCGATGCCCGCGTACAGGTCTTCGGTGTTCTCGCGGACGATGACCAGGTCGACGTTGTCGTAGCGCGAGCGCACGCCCGGGTAGGTCTTGCACGGCCGCAGGCACGCGTAGAGGCCGAGCTCGTGGCGGAGCGCGACGTTGACCGAGCGGAACCCGGTGCCGATCGGCGTCGTGATCGGCCCCTTCAGCGCGACCCTGTTCGCCTTGACCGAAGCGAGCGTCTCATCCGGGAGCGGCGTGCCTGCCGTCTCCATCACGTCGACGCCTGCCTCGCGGACGTCCCAGTCGAACGCGACGCCTGTCGCCTCGAGGACGCGGCGGGTCGCCTCCGTCAGCTCGGGGCCGGTGCCGTCGCCCGGAATGAGAGTCACGCGGTGCGCCATCGCCGCGGGCCAGCGTACCTACGACGACCGTTCGAGCTACTCCCGAAGGGTGATGCACGTCACCGCATCGCGGTGATCGACAGCGGCCGCCTCGTGCTCACGATGTGAGAGCGGTGGAAGGTACTGCGGACCTCGTGATCCTGCCTGCGGTCAGGACGACCTCGACGCCGGTCCGGCGTGGCGAGGCGCGCGCCGCGCTCGTGCGCGCGGAGCGCCTCGCGGCCGAGAGCAGGTGGCGTGAGACGGTCGAGGTGCTCGCCGGGGTGAAGGTGCCCGCGTCGTCGGCGCCCGACCTCGCCCTACGCGTGCTCCACACCGAGGCCTGGGCGCGGATGTACCTCGGCCAGCTCGATGCGGCCACGGCGCTCTGCGAACGCGCCCGCGCGCTCGCCGAGAGCGAGGTCTTCGACGACACCGACCGCGCGGAGGCGCTCTTCCGGCTCGGCGCGTGCCGGCTGAAGGAGGCGAAGGTCGGCAACGCCGTCGCGCTGTTCGGCGAGGCGTTGCGCCTGACCAAGCCGGGCGGCGCGCGCCGCGACCGCGTGCGCGCCCGGGCGTTCGAGTGGCGGGCGCGCTGCTACGTGCTTCAGCGCGACTGGGACGCGGCGCAGGCCGATGCCGAGAACGCTGTCGAGATCGCCGAGTCGCTCAAGGACGCCCGCCTGCAGATGCTCTCGACGATGCAGTGCTCGGTGATCGCCGAGCGTCGCGGCAACCCACAGCTCGCCCTCTTCTTCGCCGAGCACGCGCGGGAGCTCGCGGTCGAATGTGGTGACCGCCAGACCGAGGCCCGGCTCCTCAACAACCTCGGCGGGCTCAGCTTCCTGCTCGGCCGGCCGGAGCAGGCGGTCGCGCAGGTGAAGGCGTCGTTCGCGCTCTTCCTCGAGATCGGCATCGACGCCGATGCGGCTCAGGCCGTGTCGACGCTCGCCCAGATCCACCTGCGCGCAGGCGCGCCCCAGCTCGCCGAGGAGCAGGCGCGGCACGCGCTGTCGATCCTCGCCGGCCGCGACGACTACCTGGACGAGCGCGGTAACGCGCACCTCGTCCTCGGCCGCGCGCTGCTCGCGCAGCAGAGCCCGAGCGCGGCGCTCCAGGAGTTCGCGGCAGCGGAACGGCTCTTCCGGCGGCTCGGCTCGACGAGCCATCTCGCGGCCGCCTGGACGGCCGAGGGAGACGCGTACGCGCGGCTTCGGGACACGGAAGCGGCCGCCGCGCTCTACCGCCGCGCCGCCGAGGCATTGCAGGACATCCACTTCTAGCGAGCAAGGAGGCATGAACGTGAAGAAGAGAATCGACGTCGTGGCGGTGCTGCTGTTCCTCGTCGCGCTCGCGGTGTTCCTCGCCGCGGCGAAGGTCGGCCACCACCCGCACGGCGGCGGCTACGGGTTCTTCAGCGGCGGTTGATGAGCCGCCTGAGGCTCCTGCTCGCCGGCGTCGCGGCTCTCGCGGTCGCGGCGCCGGCATTCGCGATCACCGGCGGGACGCTGGACGGGGACGGGCACCCGGCCGTCGCGCTCCTGCTCGCGGACCGTGGCAACGGGCCCGAGCCGGACTGCTCGGCGGCGCTCGTCGCGCCGAAGCTGCTCGTGACGGCGGCGCACTGTGCGAGCGGGACGGTCTCGAACCGCGTCGAGGTCAGCTTCGACGGCGTCTTCGCCGCCGGCACGTCCATGGTCCTGTCCGGGACCCTCCGCCCCGACCCCGCGTGGTCGCCGAGCGCGAAGGACACCCACGACCTGGCCGTCGTCGTGCTCGACGAACAGGCGCCGGTCGCTCCGCTGACCCTGCCGGGGGCGGGCTTGCTCGACTCCGCATCGCTCAGGAAGGCCGACTTCACGAACGTCGGCTACGGCTTCTTCGACCGCACGTTCGTCTTCGACGGCTACCGGCGCGTGTCGACTTCGTCCTTCACGTCCCTGAAGCCGACCGAGCTGAAGCTGTCGCAGAAGCCGGGCGGCGTGTGCTTCGGCGACTCCGGTGGTCCGAGGCTGCTCGGCTCGACGGTCGTCGCCGTCACCTCCACCGGCAACGCGAACTGCACCGGGCAGTCGATCAACTACCGGCTCGACGCGCCCTCGGCGCTCGCTTTCGTCGCGCGTTACCTCGCCGGTCCCTGACCGGCGCGCAGGCCGCCTTCTGTACGCTCCGCGGCGCATGAGCACCACCGAATTCCGCCCCGGCCTCGAAGGCGTGATCGCGTTCGAGACGGAGATCGCCGAGCCCGACAAGGACGGCGGCTCGCTTCGCTACCGCGGCGTCGACATCGAGGAGCTCGTCGGCCGTTATCCGTTCGAGAACGTCTGGGGATTGCTCGTCGACGAGGACATCGACTCGCCGCTGCAGCCGGTCGACGGGATCGAGCTGCAGGACCCGAGCGGCTCCGTCCCCGCAGACCTGCAGGCGGCGCTCGCGACGCTCGGGCCGAAGTGGGGGATGAAGAAGATCATCGACATCTCCGACGAGCAGGCCCGTGACGACCTGGCGAAGCTCTCGGGCGCGACGCTGACGATCGTGGCGCAGGCCGCCCGCGGCAGAGAGGCGCCGGTGCCGGAGGCCGAGGTGGCCCGGGGGAAGACCGCCGCCGAGCGCTTCCTGATCCGCTGGCGCGGCGAGGCCGACCCGAAGCAGGTGAAGGCGCTCGACACGTACTGGATCTCGGCGGCGGAGCACGGGATGAACGCGTCGACGTTCACGGCGCGCATCGCGGCGTCCACGGGCGCCGACTGCGCCGCGGCGATGTCGTCGGCAGTCGGGACGCTCTCCGGGCCGCTGCACGGCGGCGCTCCCGCGCGCGTGCTGCCGATGCTGGAGGGCGCCGAGCAAGCGGACGACCTCGAGCAGTACCTGAAGGACATGCTGGCCCGGGGCGAGCGGATCATGGGGTTCGGCCACCGCGTCTACCGCGCCTACGACCCGCGCGCGACGGTGCTCAGGCGCACTGCACGCGAGCTCGGGTCGCCGCGCGTCGAGGTCGCAGCCGCGCTCGAAGACGCCGCGCTCAAGGTGCTGCGCGAGCGCTCGCCCGACCGTCAGCTCGAGACGAACGTCGAGTACTGGGCCGCGGTCGTCCTCGACTACGCGCAGATCCCGCCCGACCTGACGCCCGCCATGTTCGGGTGTGCGCGCGTCGCCGGCTGGTCGGCGCACATCCTCGAGCAGAAGCGCCTCGGCCGCCTCGTCCGGCCGTCGGCCCGCTACGTCGGCCCGCCGCCCCGGGCGCTCGCGGATCTTTGATCTCGCTCGCCGAGGCGGCAGCGCAGGCTGACGTCCTCGCCGAGGAAGGGAAGGAACGCGAGCTCTCGCAGCTGCGCGCGCAGTGGGACGACGAGCTCGAGGCGTCGGCGCGGACGGCGGACTTCCGCGAGCGGGCCGTCGCCTATCGCGCGATCGGCCAGTTCCGGTTCCGCACGAAGAAGGAGCTGCTGCGCCGCGGCCTCGAGGACGACAGCCCGGCCGTGCGCGGCTCGGCGCTGCTCGCGCTCGAGCGGCTCTCGCGTGACCACCCGGGCGACGTGAACGACGTTCGCCCGTTGCTGCACGAGCTCGTCGCCCACGACCCGAACGAGGCGGTGCGACGGCTCGGCGTCGCAGCGCTGAAGAACGGCTCGCCGCGTTCGGACACGATCCAGATCCTCGCGTCGCTCGGCCAGAACGACGAGGAGCCCCGCGAGCTTCGTGAGACCGCGGCGAAGGTGGCGCAGCTCCTGCGGCGCAAGTCGACGAAGTAAGGGTTTCCTCCGATGCCGCGGGTCGCCTGCGGGCGGAGACTCGTGCCGAAAGGAGGAGACCATGTACACGAAACTCCTCTGGGCGACCGATGCGTCCGAGGGCGCCGAGGCGGCGTTGCAGGAGGCTCTGCGGCTGCTCGCTCCCGACGGGAAGCTGATCGCGTTCCACTGCGATCAGCGGTTCTCGGGTGGACGCGCGGGCGGGCTGCCCGTGCTTCCCGACGAGGACGATCGGCAACAGCGACTTCGCGCCCGTGTGGCCGAGCTGGCCGCGGACGGCGTGGACGTGGAGCTCGTCGTCGGCACCACGCACCACTCACCCGCACACTGCGTCGTGCGGGCGGCCGACGAGCTGGAGGTCGAGGCGATCGTCTGCGGGACGCGGGGGTTCGGGGGTCTCCACGGAGCGTTGCTCGGCAGCGTCTCGAAGGAGCTCCTGCACCACGCGCACGTCCCGGTCGTCGTCGTTCCGCCGCGCGTCCCGGCGCGGGTCTGAACAGGGTCGAGCCCGGCGGGCGGCGTCCGAGGCGCCGTCCGTCGGGATAGAGGTCAGACGCAGCTGCAGCCGTCGTGGCGCCCGCAGGACGGGCACACCGTGCGACGCCGCTTAGGCTCGAGGACGTTCTTCGAGAGCCCGGCCTTCGTCATCAGCCACGCCGCCGCCGCGACCAGAGCCATGATCAGTTCGACGTGCGGATCGATGGACACCTTTCTCCTCCGTCAGCTTTCTTCGGGCATGTGGATGTGCCCGGAAATACAACTCCCGACGCCTCGTATCGGATACGTGGGTGTAGATCTCCGTGGTCGAGACGTCCGCATGGCCGAGCATCTCCTGGACGGAGCGGAGGTCGGCGCCGCCTTCGAGCAGGTGCGTCGCGAACGAGTGGCGGAGCAGGTGCGGGTGCACGCGCGCGGGGTCGAGCCCCGCCTGCTCGGCGAGCCGGCGCAGGATCAGGAACGCGCCGGCGCGGGTCAGCGGGCCGCCGCGCGCGTTCAGGAAGAGCTCGTGCCGGTGCCGGCGGTCGAGGTACGGGCGTCCCCGTGAGAGGTAGCGTCGGATCGCCTCGGCGGCGTGGCGACCGATCGGCACGACGCGCTCCTTGCCGCCCTTGCCGGTGACACGGACGAGCCTGTCGTCGAGATCGACGCCGGCGCGGTCGAGCCCGACGGCCTCCGAGACGCGCAGGCCGGCGCCGTAGAGCAGCTCGACGAGCGCCTGGTCGCGCAGGTCACGCGGCTGCGTTCCCTTCGCGGCGTCGATCAGGCGCTCCGCCTCGCCGGCGGAAAGGGTCTTCGGGAGCGGCTTCGGCCGGCGCGGCAGCTTGACGGCCGCGGCCGGGTTGTCGCCGCGCGCGCCGAGGAGCTGCAGGTGCTGGAAGAAGCCGCGGGCCGCCGCGGCGCGCCGCGCGATCGTCGTCGGGGCGAGCCCGTCGGCGCGCAGCTGCGCCGTGTACCGCTCCAGGTCCTCGACCGTCGCGGTTGCGAGCGGCTTCGCGAGGTACGTCGAGAGGGCGGTGAGGTCTCGCCGGTACGCGTCGACCGTTCGCGGCGAGCGGCGTGCCGCGAGCAGGGCCAGGTAGCCGTCAACGTCGGAGTCCATGCCGCCCGGTTCGTCGGACACCGTCACGACCGCGGGTGCGCATGGTCGTAGACCCGGCGCAGCCGCCTCGCGTCGACGTGGCTGTACATCTGGGTGGTGGAGAGCGAGCTGTGGCCGAGCAGCTCCTGAATCGTGCGCAGGTCGGCGCCGCCCTCGAGCAGGTGCGTCGCAAACGCATGCCGCAGGCGGTGGGGATGCGGGACGAGGCGCCGCAGCGTGGAGGTGTCGAGGCGGCGTCCGCGGGCGGAGAGGAAGAGCGCGTTCTGTGCGCCGCGCGCGAGCTGCGGTCGCCCCTCGCGGAGGTATCGCGCGACGAGGGCGCCTGCTTCCTCGCCGAGCGGCACGACGCGGTCCTTGCCGCCCTTGCCGCGCCGTACGTGGACATGCTCCTGCTCGAAGTCGACGTCGCCGAGGTCGAGCCCGACCGCTTCCGACGCCCGGAGGCCGGCCGAGTAGACGAGCTCGACGAGCGCCGCGTTGCGGATGCCCAGCGGCCCCTCCGCCGCGACCGCGTCGACGATCGCCTCGACCTCGTGCTGCTTCGGCGCGTCGGGTAGCCGCCGCGGTAGACGCGGCGCCAGCTTCGCGTCCGGCACGTGTTCCGGCCCGAGCGCGTACCGCAGGAGCGAGCGGACCGCCACGAGCTTGCGCGCGATCGTCGCCGGTGCGAGCTTGCCGCGCGACCGCGCCCGGCCGAGGTCCGTGACCCAGTCCGCGAGTACGCGCACGTCGACCTGCTCGAGCGGCCGTTCCGGGCCGAACCAGTGCGCGAACTCGCGCAGGTCGGCCGCGTAGCCTCGGCGCGTGCCGTCCGAGATCCCGGCCGCGCCCAGGAAGCGCTCGATCGCCGCGTCGGTTGTCACGCTGACGAGTTCGGCGCCATGACTAGGATCGCCTGCCGATGGCAGACCGCCTTGAGCGCCTCGCCGACCTGGCCGTGCACGGCGCGAACGTACAGCCGGGGCAGATCCTGATGATCACCGGGGAGATCGGGAACGAGGACAGCGCCCGCGCCGTCGCCGCCGCCGGCTATCGCCGCGGCGCGAGGTTCGTCGACGTCGACTACTTCGATCCCTACGTGAAGCGCGCGCGGATCGAGCACGCCGACCCCGCCACGCTCGACTTCGTGCCGCCCTGGTACGGCGAGCGGATGCTCGAGCATGCCGCCGAGCAGGGCGCCCGCGTCACCTTTGCGACGCTGACGGCGCCGAACCTGCTCGACGACCTGGACAAGGGGCTCGTCGGCAAGGACATGCTGCCGAGGGTCAAGGAGCTGAGCCGTATCGTCAGCGAGCGCTCGACCAACTGGTGCATCGTCCCGGCGCCGCATCCACGCTGGGCGGCGACCGTCTACCCGGACCTGCCCGAGGACGAGGCGTACGAGCGGCTCTGGTCGGAGCTCGAGCACGTGCTGCGGCTCGACGAGCCCGACCCGATCGCCGCGTGGGACGAGCGCATGTCGGTGCTGAGCGACGCGGCAGGGCGGCTCACGCAGCGCGCGTTCGACGCGTTCGAGCTGCGCGGGCCCGGGACGGAGCTGAGCGTCGGGATGCTGCCGACGCATCGCTTCTGGGCCGCCGACTTCACGCGGGCGGACGGACTCCGGCACCTTCCGAACCTGCCGACCGAGGAAGGGTTCACGACGCCGGACCCGCAGCGCACGTCGGGTCACGTGACCTCGACGCGACCCCTTGCGCTGCGCGACGGGACGATCGTGCGCGGCCTTCGCGTCCGCTTCGAGGACGGCGTCGCCGTCGAGATCGACGCCGAGGAGAACGTCGACGCGCTGCGGGGCCTGCTCGAGATCGACGAGGGCGCACGGCGCCTCGGAGAGCTCGCGCTCGTCGACCGGCGGGGCCGGATCGGGCCCCTCGGCACCGTCTTCTACAACACCCTCCTCGACGAGAACGCGGCGAGCCACATCGCGCTGGGCGCGGGATTCCCGTTCCTCGTCGACGCCGACCACCTCGGCCGCGTGAACGAGAGCGCCCAGCACATCGACTTCATGGTGGGCTCGCTGGAGGTCGAGGTCGACGGTGTCACGACGGCCGGCGAGCGGGTGCCCGTCCTGCGCGGCGGCGAGTGGCAGATCTAGCCTGGTCGGGTAGACGTAGAACGCAGGCTGCACTGCATCCCGAGAAGGAGCGACACGCATGTCCGAAGCCCTGACCATCACCGACGGCCGCGACGGGTCCTCGTTCGAGGCGCCGATCGAGGACGACGCGATCCGCGCGACCGCGCTCAAGCAGGCGGGACTCGTCAGCTACGACCCCGCGTTCCTGAACACGGCGTCCGTGCGCAGCGCGATCACGTTCATCGACGGCGACGCCGGCATCCTCCGCTACCGCGGCTACCCGATCGAGCAGCTCGCCGAGCGCTCGACGTACATCGAGGTCGCCTACCTCCTCGTCCACGGCGAGCTGCCGACGCAGGAGCAGCTGGCTCGTTGGGCGCACGAGATCACCTTCCACACGTACCTCCACGAGAACGTGAAGCGCCTGATGGAGGGCTTCCGCTACGACGCGCACCCGATGGGGATGTTCGTCAGCGTCGCTGCGGCGCTGTCGACGTTCTATCCCGAGGCACGCGACGTCGACGACCCCGCGACGCGAATCGAGCAGGTCGTCAGGCTGATCGCGAAGACGCCGACGATCGCCGCCTGGTCGTACCGGCACGCGAAGGGTCTCCCGTACGTGTACCCCGACAACGACCTCGGCTTCGCGGCGAACTTCCTCTCGATGATGTTCCGGATGGGCGAGACGCAGTACCACGCCGACCCTGCGCTCGAGCGGGCGCTCGAGATCCTCTTCATCCTCCACGCCGACCACGAGCAGAACTGCAGCGCGAACGTCATGCGCTCGATCGGCTCGTCGAAGGCCGATCCCTACGTCTCGCTCGCGGGCGCCGCGGCGGCCCTCTACGGCCCGCTGCACGGCGGCGCGAACGAGGCGGTGCTACGCATGCTCGAGACGATCGGGCATGTCTCGAACGTGCCCGCGTTCGTCGAGCGCGTGAAGGGCGGCGAGGGGCGGCTGATGGGCTTCGGCCACCGGGTCTACAAGAACTACGACCCGCGGGCGCGCATCATCAAGGGGGCCGCCGACGACGTCTTCGCCGTCACCGGGCGCAATCCGCTGCTCGACATCGCGCTCGAGCTGGAGAAGATCGCGCTCGAGGACGAGTACTTCGTCTCGCGCAAGCTGTACCCGAACGTGGACTTCTATTCGGGGCTCATCTACCAGGCGCTCGGCCTGCCGACGAAGCTCTTCCCGGTGCTGTTCGCGATCCCGCGCACGGCGGGCTGGCTCGCGCAGTGGCTCGAGGGCGTGCAAGACCCCGAGCAGAAGATCGCGCGGCCGCGGCAGCTGTACGTCGGCGACGACGAGCGCGCCTACGTCTCGATCGAGGAGCGGCGGCCTGCGGCGGCTACGGGGTAGCCGCGGAGGATGGTTCGCAGACCCGCCGAATGGCTGAATCCGTACCATGCAGCCCGCTTTGACCGACTCGACACGTCGAAGGAGGCGCTCCCGATGACCACGACAGAGCTCCCCGGCCGGGTCGATCTCTCGGAGCACGGGATCGACGCCTCCGGTCGCACCTACCGGAACCCGACCACGTCCCTGCTCTACACGCACGCGCTGGAGCGAGGAGACGGCCGGCTCGCCGAGGGCGGCCCGCTCGTCGTCGACACGGGCCGGTACACGGGGCGCTCGCCGAAGGACAAGTTCCTCGTCGACGAGCCTTCCTCGAGCGGTCGCATCTGGTGGGGCGAGGTGAACCAGAAGCTCGCCGAGGCGAGCTTCGACGGCCTGCGCGACCGGGTCGCGTCACACCTCGGTGCAGCGGAGGCGCTGTACGTCGTCGACGCGTGGGCAGGCGCCGACCCGGCGCACCGGATCGCGGTGCGCGTCGTCACTGCGCACCCGTACCACGCGCTGTTCGCGAGGACGATGTTCATCGACCCGACGGCCGACGAGCTCGCCGGCTTCGTGCCGCAGGCACTCGTCCTGCACACGCCCGACCTCGAGGCCGACCCCGACGAGGACGGGACGCGCAGCGGGACCGCGATCGTGCTGCACCCGGGGAAGACGGAGTTGCTCGTGCTCGGCACCTTCTACGCGGGCGAGATCAAGAAGGCGATCTTCACGGTGATGAACGACCGGCTGCCCCTCGAGGGCGTGTTCCCGATGCACTGCTCGGCGAACGTGAGCGACGAGGGCGACGTCGCGATCTTCTTCGGCCTCTCCGGCACCGGCAAGACGACGCTCTCGGCCGACCCGGAGCGCCGGCTGATCGGCGACGACGAGCACGGCTGGGGCTCGAGCGGCGTCTTCAACGTCGAAGGTGGCTGCTACGCGAAGACGATCCATCTCTCGCCCGTCGCCGAGCCAGACATCTACCGGGCGACGAACACGTACGGCACGATCCTCGAGAACGTGACCGTCGACGAGCTCGGCCATCTCGACTTCGACGACTCGACGAAGACCGAGAACACGCGCGCCGCATACGAGCTCGAGCAGATCGGCAACGCATTGCCCGGGAAGCGGGCGGGCCATCCCCGCTCGGTGATCCTGTTGACCGCCGACGCCTTCGGGATCCTTCCCCCGATCGCGCGTCTCTCGCGCGACCAGGCGCTGTACTACTTCCTCTCCGGCTTCACGGCGAAGCTCGCGGGCACGGAGATCGGGGTGACCGAGCCGCAGCCGACGTTCTCGACCTGCTTCGCGCAGCCGTTCCTGCCGCAGCCGCCGGCCGTGTACGCGCGGATGCTCGGCGAGAAGCTCGCCGAGCACGGCTCGACCGTGTGGCTCGTCAACACCGGCTGGACGGGCGGGCCCTTCGGCGAGGGGCAGCGGATGCCGATCCAGGCGACGCGGACGATGCTGCGGGCGGCCCTGTCGGGCGAGCTCGACGACGCTCGCTTCCGTTCGGACGACGTCTTCGGCTTCGAGGTGCCGCTCGCAGTGCCGGGCGTCGAGGGAGCGCTGCTCGACCCTCGCGGCACGTGGCGTGATGCCGAGCAGTACGACATCAAGGCGAGGGAGCTCGCGGAGCTGTTCGTCGAGAACTTCTCGAAGCGCTTCGGCGACGCCGACGAGCGCATTCGCGCGGCCGGGCCGCGGGTGTGAGGTACGCGGCGCTTCCGGCGCCGCGATCGCTCAGGGTCACGCCCGCAGGTTGATCGGTCACCCAGGGGAGGTTCTTTCTACTACGGCGACCCGACCGGAACCGGGACGTTCGCGCCCGACAGCAACCATGCGCAGGAGGCCTCGAGCGGGGAGGGCTCCCGGGCCGCCCTGCGGGCGGGGAGCCCCTCGAACCTGCGCGCCCGCCCTGCCCGTTCCGCTAGCTTGCCGTCTCGTGGAGGCGACCCACGACGTCCTGGTCGTCGGCGCAGGCTGCGCCGGCATGCGTGCGGCCATCGAGGCGCACGACGCGGGCGCGAACGTCGGCGTGATCTCGAAGCTCCACCCGACCCGCAGCCACTCCGGCGCGGCCGAGGGCGGCATCAACGCCGCGCTCGGGAACGCCGCCGAGGACTCGCCCGAGACGCACGCCTTCGACACCGTCAAGGGCTCCGACTACATCGGCGACCAGGACGCGATCGAGGTCTTCTGCCGCGAGGCGCCGGCCGACATCTACCAGCTCGAGCACTGGGGGGCGTTCTTCTCCCGGCGCGACGACGGCAAGCTCGCGCAGAGGCCGTTCGGCGCGGCCGGCTCGCCGCGCACCGTCTACGCCGCCGACATCACCGGCCACGTGCTGATCCAGGTGCTCTACGAGCAGCTCGTGAAGCGCGACATCGCGGTCTACGAGGAGTACTACGCCTGGAAGCTCGTCGAGAACGACGGGCGCTGCCAGGGCGTCATCTGCTGGGATCTGCTGAACGGCGGCCTGCGCACGGTCGGAGGCAAGACGGTCGTGCTCGCGACCGGCGGCCAGGGCCGCATCTACCGCACGACGACGAACGCCTACGCGTGCACGGGCGACGGCGCTGCGATGGCCTACCGGCTCGGCGTGCCGCTGAAGGACATGGAGTTCATGCAGTTCCACCCGACGACGCTGTACCCCTCTGGGATCCTGCTCACGGAGGGCTGCCGCGGCGAGGGCGCCTACCTGGTGAACAGCGAGGGCGAGCGCTTCATGAAGCGCTACGCGCCGAACGCCATGGAGCTCGCCTCGCGTGACGTCGTCTCGCGCGCCGAGCAGACCGAGATCGACCAGGGCCGCGGCGTGAACGGCTCGATCTACCTCGACATGCGCCACCTCGGCGCCGAGCGGATCATCGAGCGCCTGCCCGGGTCGCGCGAGCTCGCGATGACGTTCGCCGGCGTCGACCCGATCTACGACCCGGTGCCGGTGCGGCCCGGGGCCCACTACCACATGGGCGGCGTCGAGACCGACAACGACGGCGGCACGGAGCTGACCGGTCTCTACGCGGCAGGCGAGGTCGCGTGCGTGTCGGTGCACGGTGCCAACCGCCTCGGCGGCAACTCGCTGATGGAGACGATCACGTTCGGCCGCCGTGCCGGACGGGCAGCTGCAGAGTGGTCGCTCTCGCACACGACGATCGACGTGCCGGCAAGTGCCGAGACGGACGCCGAGCGGGAGCTGAAGGCGATGCTGGACGTATCGGCCGGCGAGCGGCCGTGGCAGATTCGCCAGGACCTCGGTACCTCGATGCTCGAGAACTTCGGTGTCTTCCGGCGCGCCGAGCAGATGGAGAAGCAGGTCGAGATCCTCGAGGAGCTGAAGGAGCGCTTCGAGCGCGGTGTCGTGATCGAGGACAAGGGCGAGGTCTTCAACAGCGACCTGACGCAGACGATCGAGCTCGGGAACATGATCGAGCTGGCGCGCTGCATGCTGCAGGCGGGCGTCGCACGCAAGGAGAGCCGCGGCGCGCACGCGCGGCCGTACGACTTCCCGACCCGCGACGACGAGAACTTCATGAAGCACTCGATCTCGCGGCACACACCCGACGGGCCGGAGCTCTCCTACAAGGAGGTCCGGTTCACGAAGTACGAGCCGATGGAGCGGAAGTACTGAAGTAGGGCTGCTCAG
>DASUAX010000063.1:0-11634 GCA_035763525.1 Gaiellaceae bacterium | reverse complement strand
ACGCGTCCGAGGTGGTTTGGTTCGACGAGCGAGCGGCTAGGAACCGCACGAGTGTCGGCCGCGGAGACGGACATCCTCCTCCTGAGCGAGGACCTGCGTCAGCTCGTCGACGGCTCCGAGGAGCGCGGCTCGCTCCTGCAGTCCGACCTGAACGAGGTGCTCGAGCCGCTGAACCTCGACCCGCTCGAGGTCGACGCGCTCTTCCGCGAGCTCGAGACGCGCCAGATCGACGTCGTCAACGACGTCGGCGAGGACGGCGAGCGCACGCCGCAGCCCGCGCCCGAGCCCGAGCCGCCGCCCCTGCCCGCTGCGGTCTCGTGGGAGACGACGACCGACGCGCTGCAGCTCTTCCTCCGCGAGGCCGGCAGGCACCCGCTACTGACGGCGGCGCAGGAGGTCGAGCTCGCGAAGAAGATCGAGTCGGGCGACATGCCCGCCAAGCAGCGGATGATCCAGTCGAACCTCCGCCTGGTCGTCTCGATCGCGAAGAACTACCGCAACCAGGGCCTGCCGTTCCTCGACCTGATCCAGGAGGGAACGCTCGGGCTGATCCGCGCCGTCGAGAAGTTCGACTGGCGCCGCGGCTACAAGTTCTCGACCTACGCGACCTGGTGGATCCGTCAGGCGGTCGCCCGCGCGCTCGCCGACAAGGGCCGCACGATCCGCATGCCCGTCCACATCGTCGAGCGCCTCCAGAAGATGAACCGGGCCGAGCGGACGCTGTGGGCCGTCCTCGGCCGCGAGCCGACGCTCGAGGAGATCGCCGACGAGGCCAACCTGCCGCTGCAGCAGGCCCGGGAGGTGCGAGCGGCCGCGCGGGCCTCGACGTCGCTCGACGCGCCGGTCGGCGAGGCGGACGACGCGGTGCTCGGCGACTTCGTCCCCGGCGAGGAGCCGCTGCCCGACGAGCAGGTCGAGGACTCGCTGCGCTCGCAGACGCTCGCGACGGCCCTCCGGGCGCTGCCGGAGCGGCACCGCAACGTGGTGGTGCTGCGGTACGGGCTCGACGACTCGGAGCCGAAGACACTCGAGGAGATCGGCCGGCGGCTCGGGCTGACGCGCGAGCGCGTCCGGCAGATCGAGGTCGAGGCGCTGAAGCGCCTGGCGACGCTCCACGAGATGGAAGCGGTCGCCTACACGTCGTAGCGGTCACGTCCGCAGGTAGTGCACGAGCCCGGGCGCCGTGTTGCGCAGCTCCTTCAGCGCCCGCGTCTCGAGCTGGCGCACCCGCTCGCGGGTGATGCCGAGCTCGTTCCCGACCTCTTCCAGCGTCTGCGGCGGCCGGCCGTCGAGGCCGAAGCGGCGGAGGACGACATGCCGCATGCGCGGGTTCAGCCGGTCGACGGCCGCGGAGAGCTCGGCGCTGCGGGCGTGCTCGGCGGTCGCGCCGTCGGGCGACTCCGACTTCTCGTCCTCGATCAGGTCGGCGACCATGCTCTCGCCGTCCCCGACGGGGGTCTCGAGCGACACCGGGTCATCGACCAGCTCGAACAGGTCGCGCACGCGCTCCGGCGTGAAGCCGGCCTCCTGCGCTATCTCGTCGGTCGAGGGGTCGCGGTTCAGCTTCTGCGCAAGCTGGCGGCGTGCGCGCTGCGCGCGGCGGACCTGCTCGGCGACGTGCACGGGCAGCCGGATCGTCCGCCCCTGGTCGGAGAGGGCGCGCGTCACCGCCTGGCGGATCCACCAGGTCGCGTACGTCGAGAGCTTGTAGCCCATCCGGTAGTCGAACTTCTCGACGGCGCGGATCAGGCCGAGGTTCCCCTCCTGGATCAGGTCGAGGAGCGGCACGCCCGCCTTCGTGTAGTTCCGCGTGATGGACATCACGAGGCGAAGGTTGCACTCGATCAGGCGACGCTTCGCCCATTCGTCGCCGAGATCCTTGCGGCGGGCGAGCTCGCGCTCCTCGGCGGCCGTCAGCAGCCGTCCGTCACCGATCTGGCGCACGTACAGCTTCAACGGGTCCGCGGTCTGGAGGCGCTCGTCCTCGGTCAGGTACGCGTTGTCGGGCTCGTCGTCCTCTTCCTGGACGGCGTCGAACGCGGCCGCGAGCTCACCCTCGAGCTCGTCGACCGCGTCGGGGACGGGATTCTCCACGAATCCCCTATCGGCGGGAGGAAGCGCGAGCTTGAGATGTAAAGAATGCGCCCGGCGGACAACTTCCCAGGACGCCATCCGTCTCCATTCATACGATCGGCTTATGTGCGGCATTGCGGGATACAGCGTGCGTTCCGGGTCGGGCCTCGACCGGACGCTTGCCGCGCAGGCGCTGCTCGCCGCGATCGCGGAGCGCGGCGCCGACGCCGTCGGCTACGCGTACCGCGGGCCGGCGGAGGCGTACGCCACCGTCGTCAAGCAGCGCACGCCGGCGTCGAAGTTGCTCGAGCGCGTCGCCGTCCCGGGCGAGGCTTCGCAGCTGCTCGTGCACGTCCGCGACTACACGAAGGGTCATCCGTCGATCGCCGCCAACAACCACCCGGTCCGCCACGGACCGGTGATCGGGATCCACAACGGGATCATCACGAACGACGACGAGCTCCTCGCCCCCCACTCCTGCGCCCGTGCCGAGCCGCGCATGACCGTCGACTCCGAGGCGATCTTCGCCCTGGCGGCGCATTCCCGGAACGACGCGCGGGCCTTCGAGAGCCTGCGCGGCGCGATGGCGAGCGGCTGGCTCGACGAACGCGAGCCGGGCGTCGTCTTCGTCGCGCGTGGTAGCGGCCGGCCGCTCTGGGTCGGCGAGGGCCGCGACGGCGTCTTCTTCGCCTCGACGAAGCTCGCGCTCGAGGTGGTCGAGCGCTACTGCACGATCCGGCTCCGCAAGAGGGAACTGCGCGAAGGCACGTGGCTCGCGCTCGACGACGGCCGCGTGGCCCGACGCGAGCGGTTCCGGCCCGACCTCGACTACGTCGAGGCCGATCCGCTGCCCGCCGTGCGGGCGCCGGGGGAACGCGAGTTCTGCCTCACGCGTCTCGCGGCGCTCGCGGCCGCGTAGACGGGCCGACTACGGGACGGTGCCGTCCGCCTCGACGCGTGCGCCCTCGTCGAGCAGCCGTTCGCGGACGAGGTACTGGAATGTCGCCCAGGCGCCGCGCCGCGCGTCGAACAGCCGGTAGACCTGCCACTCGGTCAGCATCGTCGCGTCACGACGGCGCGCCTCCTGCCAGTCGCCGAACTTCGGCAGGCGCCCGACCTCGCGCGCGAGCGCGGCACCCTGCGAGAGCGCGCGCTCGAGGCGCTCCTCCCCCACCGCGACGTCGAAGCCGGCCTCGCGGAGCGCAGTCGTCAGCGAGCCGAACGTGTGCCAGTAGAGCGATGCGGAGGGCATCGAGCCACGGCGCGCGCGAATGTCCTGCGCCGTCGGTGTCCGGCCGAGCTCCTCACCGAGGAGCCGCAGCCGCTCGACCAGCTCCTCGCGGGTCGCGAACCGGCGCGGCAGGAGCCCTGCTGCGCGCTTGGCCGCGTTCCAGGTGCCGAAGTGCTCGATCACGGTCTGCGGGTGCATGGCGGCCTCCGGGTCGGCGGCGAATTCCTTCATCGTCGGCGACCGCCCGAGCCGCTCCGCCGACGCCCGCAGCGCCTCCAGGATCTGGGCGTCCGTGTACCGCCTGCGGATGCCGGAGCGGAAGGCGGCGAGCGCCTCCGGGTCGATGTCCGCCACGGCGCGGAACGGCTTCCTGGCCATGGCAAGAATGGTAGATCAGGATGGACGAGCCGCAAGTAGGCGCTAGTGCGCTACGACAGCTCGGCGACGCGCAACTTCTGCGCGAGCGACCGGAGGAGCTTCCAGCCGATCTCGCCGTTGCCGGCGACGAGCGGCCGGAACTCCCAGAGCGTCAGCCCGTAGCAGACGAGGTCGGTCACGGCCGTGATCGTCGCCGAGCGGACGCCCTCGTCGATCAGCGCGATCTCGCCGAAGTGGTCGCCCGGCCCGAGCGTCGTTCGCTCCGCTCCGCGCACGGCCACCGTCGCCTCGCCCGACACGACGAGGAAGAACGCCGCGCCGTCCGCGCCTTCCTTGACGACCGTCTCCCCCGCCTCGAAGTGGCGCTCCTTGAAGAGCAGCGCCACGTCTGCGAGCTCGTCGTCCGCGAGGCCGGCGAACAGCGGCACCCGCCGGAGCGCCTCGAGCGGTGCGCCGGGCATCAGCCGCTCCCGATCCGCGTCACCGCGCGGCACTGGAGCAGGTACACGGTGTCCCCGGCGAGCGCCCACTCGATGTCGCGATCGGCGCCGTAGACCACCTCGCAGCGAGCCGCGAGCCGGGCGAGCTCGCGGAGCCGCCGGTCGTCCAGGCACAGCCGCTCGACGAGCTCGGGTGCGACCGCTTCCTCGACGGTCCCGCCCGACGGAAGACCGCGGATCGCGACCCGCTTCAGCCCCGGCCTGCGCTCGATCACCTCGCCGTCGCGGGCGACGCGGTAGCTGTCGGGGATCACGAGTCCCGCGACGACCGCCTCGCCCAGGCCCCAGCTCGCCTCGATCATCCGCTCGTCCGCGCCGGTGATCGGGTTGCGCGTGAACATCACACCGGCGCACTCCGGGTCGAGCAGCACCTGGACGACGACGGCGACGCTCGGCCGGGTGAAGAGCCCGACGCGCTTCCGGTAGGTGATCGCGGAGTCGCTGTTCGCGGACCACCAGATCTCCCGCAACGCAGAGCGCAGCTCGAGCGCCGACGGGACGTTGAGCAGCGTCAGGTGCTGGCCGGCGAAGCTGGCGTCGGCGCCGTCCTCGTCGACCGCCGACGACCGCACCGCGAGCGGCTTGCCGAGCGGAGCCACGGCCGCGATCACCCGCTCGATCGCCTCCTCGTCGGCGCTCGCGACGGCCTCCACCAGCGGCCCGGCGAGCGCGATGCCCGGCGGCACGGGCAGGCCGTCGCGCAGCGCCTGTCCGAGCCCCACGGCCTTCGAGCCGAAGACCGCGGTGTCCGCGACGTCGTCGAGCGAGACGAGATCGGTCACGCGAGCACGGTGACTTCGCCCGCGCCGCCGTCGACTCGCACACGCGCGCCGTCGGCGATCCGCTCCGTGCCCTCGCGTGTCCCCACCACTCCCGGGATGCCGTACTCGCGCGCGACGATGGCCGAGTGCGAGAGCAGGCCGCCGCTGTCGGTGACGATCGCGCCGAGCAGCGGTAGCAGGATGTTGAAGGCCTCGCTCGTCGACGTGGTGACGAGCACGTCGCCCTGCAGGATCCGGTGGAAGTCGTGCGGCCCGGAGACGAGGCGCGCGGGGCCCTCGTAGACGCCTGGGCTGGCGGCGAGCCCGCGCAGGAGCGCCTCCTCGTGCTCGGCGTCGGAGCTCCCGAAGAGCGCGCCCAGCGCGATGCCCGTCGCCCGCGCGAGCCGCGCCGCGGCCGCGGGCAGCGTCGAGGGATCGGGCGGCGGCGGGGGCGGCGTGCCGAGGGTTGCGGGCACGTCCTTCGCGGTGCGCGCCACTCGGCGCCTGGCACGCGACGCGAGCTCCTCCGCGGAGGGCTCGTCGGCGCCTGCGAGCAGCGCTCGCATCTCCGCCACCCCGGCGTCGAGCAGGTGCTCCGGCGCCTCGATGCGACCGGAGGCGGCGAGGCGGCTTCCCGCGGCGAGGACGGCGCGACGCATGATCCCCGAGGCCCAGATGTCGCTGTAGACGCCGCGCTCGTCGCGGAGCCGGTAGAGAAGGCGCGCCTCTGCGAGCAGCTCGTCGAAGGCCGTCTGGTGCTCGGCCGGCACCCGCGCGCGAACGGCTTCCGTCCGGGCGTCGGTCTCGCTGTCGACGACGCCGGTCTCGACCGCCGTGCGGATCGCGCGCAGGAGCTGGTCGGGCAGCTCGAGCGCCGACGGCTCGGAGATGTCGAAGCCGTCGAGGAGCCGGTTGCCGACGAGGTCGAGGTAACCGCTCACCGCAGCTCCCGTCTCTCCCTCGAGCTTCCGGAGCGCCGTGAGGGTCTCGGTCGGGTCGCCGTCGGAGGCGAGCAACTCCCGTGCACGCGGGTCTTTCTCGACGGCAGCGATCAGCCGCTCGAGCTCCGCGGACGCGCCGGCCGACACCGGCGAGGCGCCGCGCAGCAGCGTCAGGAGCTCGGAGGGCGGAAGCCCGGTCCAGTCGCCGACGTGCGCGAGGAAATCGCCGGTCGGGACGACCGCGCTCGCCGTGTAGCGCATGTGCTGGGCGATCATCGCGGCGTGATGGTCGCGGCACTCCTCGAGATAGTCGGCGAGCGCCTCGTCCGAGAGCGCCTCGGCGTCGATCGCCTGGAGCTCGCGATGGCGGGCCACGGCCGCGGGCTTTACGTGCTCGTCCCACTCCCGGAGCTGCTCGCGCCAGAGCTTTCCGGCGAGCACCTCTTCGGCACGCCGGAACCGAGCCGGCATCTCCTCGTCCGGCACCGGGACGACGGTCTTGTAGCCGAACCCGTCGAGGTACTCCATCCTCATCCCGCCGATCGGCATCCCGTAGAACGACGCGAAGTCGGCGGTGCCGCGCGCGAAGGCAGCGGGATGCACCTCGCTCCAGTACCGGGTCAACGCCCGCGGAAAGTGGACCGGGTCCTGCTCCCAGAACCCCGGACCGGGCGGCTCGAACCGCAGCTCCGTTGCAGCGTCAGTGGTGGACAAGGCGGGCTCCTCCCGTTCGAGGTCGGCGCCAGCGGCCGCTGCGCCGTGCGCCGAGTATGAACCGCGCGGCCGGAAAAATCAGCTCCGGTAGCTTCTCCCGGATGCGCCCCCCGCTCCCGCTCGTGCTCGAGGCGGCCGCGGTTCGTGCCGCCGGGACGCTGTCGCGGCTCGCGGGCCGCGGCGGCGGCACGACGTTGCCGGGAAAGCTCCTCTGGAAGCTCGATCCGGGGGCGATCGACGCCCTTGCCCGCCGCCTGCCGCAGGGGTCGGTCGCGGTGTCGGCGACGAACGGGAAGACGACGACCACCGCGATGGCGGCCGAGATCCTGCGACCCCACGTCCGCGTGGCGCACAACGAGTCGGGCGCGAACCTCGTCTCGGGCGTCGCCTCCAGCCTTCTTCGCGCGCGTGGCGCAGAGCTTGGGCTCTTCGAGGTGGACGAGGGCGCGCTGCCGGAGGTGACGCGCCGCTTGCGCCCGAAGGCGCTCCTGCTCGGCAACCTGTTCCGCGACCAGCTCGACCGCTACGGCGAGCTCGAGCTCGTCGCCGCCCGCTGGCGCCGGGCCGTCGCGGACCTTCCGGAGGCCCAGCTCGTCGTCAACGGCGACGACCCCCAGGTGGGCTCGCTCGCTCGCGCGGGCGGCCGCGTCTTCGGGCTCGACGACCCCCGCGTCGCGCGCCCGTCGCTGCAGCACGCGGCCGACTCGAAGTACTGCATCCGCTGCGGCACCCCGTACGTGTACGCCGCGGCCTACATGGGCCATCTCGGCGACTACCGCTGCCCGAGCTGCGGCCACGCCCGGCCGGCGCTCGACGTGGTTGCGCGCGACGTCGAGCTCCGCGGCCTCGAAGGCTCCTCTTTCGCGCTGGCAGCGGCGGAAGGCGCGACCCGCGTCGACCTTTCGCTGCCGGGCCTCTACAACGTCTACAACGCGCTCGCAGCGGCTTCGCTCGCGCTCACGCTCGGCGTCGGTCTCGACGACGTCAGGGCGGGGCTCGGGCGCTTCTCGGCGGCGTTCGGGCGCTTCGAGCGCATCCCGATCGGCGACCGGCGGCTGCTGGTGCTCCTGATCAAGAACCCGGCCGGGGCGAACGAGGCGATCCGCACCCTGGTCGAGGGCGGAGCGCCCGGTGTCGCGGTGATCGCGCTCAACGACGCGATCGCCGACGGCAGGGACGTCTCGTGGATCTGGGACGTCGACTTCGAGCCGCTCGCCGCCGGGCTCGACCGCCTCGTCGCGACCGGCACGCGCGCGGCGGAGCTGGCATTGCGCTTCGCGTACGGCGGGCTCGACCGCGGGCGGATCGAGGTCGTCCCGTCGCTCGAGGCGGCGCTCGACCGCGGCCTCGAGCTGACGCCGCCCGGCGGTGAGCTCACCCTCCTCCCCACCTACACCGCGATGCTCGCGCTGCGGCGGATCGTGGCGGCGCGTGGGCACATCAGGAACTACTGGGAGCGTGCGGCATGAAGATCCGGGTCGGCCACCTGTACCCCGACTACCTGAACATCTATGCCGACCGCGGCAACATCGCGGTGCTGGCGGCACGCGCACGGGCACGCGGGCACGAGCTCGACGTGCACGCGATCGGGATGCGCGACCCGGTGCCGGTCGGCCGGATCGACCTCTTCTACGTCGGCGGCGGGCAAGACCGCGAGCAGGAGCTCGTCGCGCACGACCTATTGGCCAAGGCGGAGCCGCTGCGGGAGGCGGTCGAGCGCGGCGCGGCATTCCTCGCCGTGTGCGGCGGCTACCAGCTGCTCGGCCGCTCGTACCTCGACGTCGCAGGGAACGAGCTACCGGGGATCGGGCTCCTGCCGTTGCACACGGTTGCAGGGGACCGACGCATGATCGGCGACGTGCTCCTCGAGTGCGACTGGGCCGGCGAGACCCTCGCGGGCTTCGAGAACCACGCCGGCCGGACGATCCTCGACGAGGGGGCCGAGCCGCTCGGCCGCGTCGTCGCCGGGTTCGGGAACGACGGCGCGTCGGGCTACGAGGGCTGCCGCCGTCTTCGTGCATACGGCACGTACCTGCACGGCCCGTTGCTGCCGCGCAACCCGTGGCTCGCCGACCGGATCCTGGAAGAGGCGCTCGCGCACGCCGGCGTCGAGGAGCGCTTCGACCCGCTCGCCGACGAGCTCGAGCGGGAGGCGCACGCGGTCTCCGCGGCGCGGGCCCGCTCGCGCGGCGGTCGTTTCTAGCGCGCCCAGAGGGCGCCGAGGTAGACGGCCGGGTCGCCGGGCTGCCAGCGCTCGAGGAAGCGCTTGATCGGCGGGTGGACGACCACGTCGTCGAGCTCGTCGTTCGAGAAGAGGCGAGCGCCCTTGACCGCGGCGTCGTGCGTCTCGACCGCCGAGAGCGACCGGTGCGAGAGGTCCGCCGAGAAGATGATGTGGACGACGTGCTTGCGCGTGGGGACGACCGTCTTCGGCGCGATCGAGTCGACGATCGCGACCGGCCCCTCGAACTGCACGTCCGCCTCGATGCCGAGCTCCTCGCGCAGCTCGCGGCGGAGCGCCTCCATCAGCGTCTCCCCTCCGTCGACGCCCCCGCCGGGCAGCAGCCAGTACTCCTTGCCCGGCTTCTCCTGCCGGCAGAGGAGCACCCGCCCCTGCCAGCGGAGGATGGCGCTGACGCGGATGCGCGGGTCGTTCACTCGTCTCTCCGGGCGCTGCCGTATGCCGGAGGGGCCACTAGCGCCCTGACGATCCGAAGCCGCCCACGCCGCGCTCGCTCGCCGGCAGCTCCTCGACCTCGACCGGCTCGACCGGCGGCACCGGCAGCACCACGAGCTGCGCGATGCGCATGCCCGGCTCGACGACGAACGTCTCGGCCTCGTCGTGGTTGACGAGGTTCACGAGCAGCTCGCCCCGGTAGCCGGAGTCGACGAGGCCCGGCGTGTTCACGATCGAGATGCCGTGCCTCGCGGCGAGGCCCGACCGCGGCTGCACGTAGCCGGCGTAGCCGTCGGGGATCGCGACCGCGAGCCCGGTCGGGACGAGCGCACGCGCGCCCGGGGCGAGCTCCACCCGTTCGCACGAGGCGAGATCCATGCCCGCGTCGCCGGGATACGCGCGCGCGGGCACGACAGCGCCGTCGCGCATCCGCTTGACCGGCAGCCTCACGCCGACTCGCGGTGCGAGCGCGACTCGGCGACCAGGAACGGCGCGAACCGTTGCAGCTCGCGGCGCGGCAGCCGCGCGAGGACGAGCACGCCGTTCTCCGTGTCCTCGCGCTCCTCGATCGGCGTGCCGAGCGCGTACAGCTCGGCGAGGCGGCCGCCGTCGGCATACGGCACGAGCAGCCGCACGCGCTCCCACCTGTCCTCGAACCGGCGGGCCAGCTCGGCCTTCAGCTCGTCGAGACCCTCACCCGTCAGCGCCGATACGTGCGGCGCGTCGGGGAGGCGGTTCGAGAGCCGCCGGCGGCCGAGTGGGTCGACGCGGTCGATCTTGTTCAGCACGACGACGACCGGCAGCTCGCCGGCGCCGATCTCGTGCAGCACGTCGTCGACCGCCTCGCGCTGGCGGTCCTGCTCTTCGTCGGAAGCCGAGGCGTCGACCACGTGGAGGACGACGTCCGCGACGAGTGTCTCTTCGAGCGTGGACGCGAAGCCCTCGACGAGATGGTGTGGCAGGCGGCGGATGAAGCCGACGGTGTCGGTGACGAGGTAGCGGCGGCCGTCGTGCTCGAAGCCGCGCGTCGTCGGGTCGAGCGTGTGGAAGAGCTGGTTCTCGACCGACACCTCCGCGCCGGTGAGGGCGTTCAGGAGCGTCGACTTGCCGACGTTCGTGTAGCCGGCGAGCGCGACCGTCGGCGTCTCGTTCCGCTGCCGTTCCTGGCGTCTCGTTGCCCGCTGCTTCTCGAGCTCCTTCAGCCGGCGCCGCAGGATCGAGATGCGCCGGCGCGCCGTGCGCCGGTCGCTCTCGAGCTGGGACTCGCCGGGGCCGCGCGTGCCGACGCCGCCGCCGAGCCGCTCGAGGTGCTGCCACATGCCGCGCATGCGCGGCAGGTTGTACTCGAGCTGCGCGAGCTCGACCTGCAGCTTCCCCTCGGCCGACGTCGCGTGCTGCGCGAAGATGTCGAGGATCAGCTGCGTGCGGTCGATCACGCGCGCGTCGAGCGCGTTCTCGAGGAACCGCTGCTGCGCCGGATCGAGCTCGTCGTCGACGAGCAGGCTCTCGGCGCCCGCCTCCTTGAACCGCTGCTTCAGCTCGTCGAGCTTCCCCTTGCCGACGTACGTGCGCTGCGCGGGGCGGCCGCGGTGCTGCACGACGGAGCCGACCGGCTCGACGCCGGCCGTCCGCGCGAGCTCCCGCACCTCCGCCAGCTCGTCGTCTGCGTCGACCCCCTGGGCCAGCACGGCGAGGACGAAGCCGCGCTCGGGCTCAGTCATCCGCTCTCGGCGCCGGCAAAGCCGGCACCTTCGCTTCTTGCGAGACTCCGTCGAGCCTACGTCTCGGGGAAGATGGGATCATCCGGCGAATCATGCCACTGGCGGAGCGCACTCTCGACCTCGTGAACATCCCTTCGCAGTCTCGCCATGAGGCCGACCTCTACGCCTACATCCGGGATGCCGTGACGGTCCCGCTCGTCCACGACGACGGCGAGTCCCTGCTCTTCGCGAAGCGTGACGGGAAGCCCCTCGTCCTCCTCGCCGGGCACCTGGACACGGTGCCGGCGCAGGGAAACCTGCCCGGCCGGATCGAGGACGGCGCCGTCGTCGGCCTCGGCGCGAGCGACATGAAAGGCGGGCTCGCGGTCATGATCGAGCTGGCGCGCTGGGCACCCGAGGTGGAGCTCGCCTTCGACCTGGCGTTCCTGTTCTTCCCTCGCGAGGAGCTCGGCCCCGCCGAGAACCCGCTGCCGGGCGTGTTCGCGGCGACACCGGCCGTCGACGAGGCGCAGCTCGTCGTCTGCCTCGAGCCGACCGACAACACCCTCCAGCTCGGGTGCCTCGGCAACCTGAACGCGCGCGTCGTCTTCGAGGGGCGCGCCGCGCACTCCGCGCGCCCCTGGCTCGGCGTGAACGCG
>DASUAX010000062.1:0-10403 GCA_035763525.1 Gaiellaceae bacterium | reverse complement strand
CGGCTCGAGCTCCTCCGGCACCTCGCCCTTGACGGGATAGAGCAGGCGGTGCTCGAAGACGATCGTCGGGTTCGGGTCGTGGATCGCCGTCCAGAGGATCCCGCGCACGTCCTCGGGCGTCGACGGGAACGCCACCTTCAGCCCCGGGATGTGAACGAGCCACGCCTCGAGCTGCTGGGCGTGCTGCGCCCCCGGCGACCAGCCGGCGCCGCCCTGCGTCCGGATCGTCAGCGGCACCGTCACCTGGCCGCCCGACATGTACCGGTGCTTCGCCGCCTGGTTGACGATCTGCTCCAGCGAGAGCGTCAGGAAGTCCTCGTACATGATCTCGACGACGGGCCGCATGCCCGCCATCGCCGCGCCGATGCCCGCGCCGACGATCGCCGCCTCGGAGATCGGTGTGTTCCGCACGCGCTCGGGCCCGAACTCGTCGAGCAGGCCCTGCGTGACGCCCATCGAGCCGCCCATCTCGGCGATGTCCTCGCCCATGACGAAGACGCGGTCGTCGTCGCGCATCGCCCGCGCGAGCCCGTCGCGTACCGCCTCGCGGTAGGTGACCTCAGGCATAGACGTTCTTCAAGGCGTCCTCGGGCTTCGGGTCGGTGCCGGCCTTCGCGAACTCGAGCGCGTCGTCGACCACGCGGTGCGCCTCCTCGTCGAAGGCCTCGAGCTCCTCGTCCGAGAGGCCGAGCCGCTCCGCGAGCCGCGGGATCGGGTCGTGGTCGGCGGCGGCCTGCCTGTCCTCCTTCGAGCGGTACACCTGCGGGTCGCCGATGTAGTGGCCGTGCATGCGGTAGGTCTGCACGTCGAGGAACACCGGCCCCTCGCCGGAGCGTGCGTGCTGGAGCGCCTCGACCGCGGCCGCATACACCGCCTCGACGTCCTGCCCGTCGACCTTCATCGACTTCATGTCGTACGCGAGCGCGCGCCTGGACATGTCGTCCCAGACCGGCGAGTGCTGCCAGCCGGGCGTCGACTCGGCCCAGTGGTTGTTCTCGCAGACGAAGACCGTCTGCGTCTTCCAGAGCTGCGCGAGGTTGAGCGACTCGTGGAACGTGCCGATGTTCGTCGCTCCGTCGCCGAAGAAGGCGACGGCGACGTGCGGCTCGCCGCGCATCTTGAACGCGAGGCCGGCGCCGGTGACAGCCGGGAGCCCGCCGCCGATGACGGCGTTCGCGCCGTAGTTGCCGCGCTCGATGTCGTAGAGGTGCATCGAGCCGCCGTACCCGCTCGAGACGCCCTCGGCCTTCCCGTAGAGCTCCGCCATCACACGGCGCGGGTCGGATCCCCGGGCGAGCGTGTGACCGTGCGCGCGATGCGTCGACGCGAAGATGTCGCCGTCGTCCAGCGCGCGGCAGACACCGACCGCGACCGCCTCCTGCCCGATCGCGACGTGCAGGAAGCCCGGTAGCTCGCCGGCGCGGAAGCGCTCCTCGACCTTCTCCTCGAAGCGGCGGATGAGGAGCAGGTCGTGCAGGAAGTCCCGCAGAAGCTCCTCGGTGACCGTGGTTTCCCTCTCGACTTTGGCCAAAGTGGCGGGAGTGTACGCTCCTCGCCGTGAGCGTCGCGGAGCAGTGGAACGCCATTGGATCCAACCTCCCGGAGGGCTGGGCGAGGGCCCAGCTGCGGCTCGAGCTCGCCGACCACGAGGTTGCCGACAGGGCGGCCGCGATGCTCGGGCCGGTCGGGCCGTACCGGGCGGCTCCCACCGTGCTTCTCTTCAGCGTCGCCCGCGACGGCAGCTCCGCGAGCCCCGACAGCCTCACGCGGCTGCTGCGCAACGTGCCGTCCGGAACGCTCGTGCTTTCTGGATCCCAGGCCGCCCCGGAACGCGCGCCGGGACGTCTCGTCGAGAGCTTGACAGCGTCGTGGGACCGGGCGATCGCCGGTGTGCCGGCGGACTGGAGCGACCTCTACGTCGAGGTGCAGCTGACGTCCACCGACTTCGTCGAGCGGGCGGCGGTGCTGTGCGTGCAGTGCAACCCACGCCGCGACGGGAGGCGCGCGGCACTGCGCTTCCGCTGCGCGCGGGTGCGCGGCTACGGCGTCTCGCCCGAGATGGCGCGCCGCTGCCTCGAGCGCTGTGACGCCGAGCGGATCGAAGGCTCCGTCTCGATCCTGCGCGTGCTCTCCGACTCGCAGCCGGTGGCGACGCAGGGGCCCGTCTGGATCGCGAACGGGAAGACGATCTGATGGCCGATCCCGTCTCGTGGCTCATGATCGAGCCCGGCTGGCAGGTCGTGGACGCCCAGGGCGAGGAGGTCGGGCGGATCGAGGCCGTAACCGGCGACTCGAACGCCGACATCTTCGACGGGCTCTCGATCGCATCCGGGATGTTCGCGCGGCCGAAGTACGTTCCGGCCGAGCAGGTGGCGGAGATCACGCAGGGCACCGTCCGTCTCTCGCTCGACCGCGCCGGGGTCGACACGCTCGGCGCGTACGACGAGCCGGCGGAGTCGATCGACGTCGAGCCGGACGCCGCCTCGAGGCGCGAACGAATGGAGGAGTCGGTGCTCGAGACGGACCCGCGCGCGCACCGGGTCGGCCTCGTTCGCCGGCTCGCGGAATGGCTCGGCCTCGCGGGGCGGCGCTGATCGACGCACTCGACCTCGCCGCCCAGGTACGTCGCGGCGAGGTGTCACCGCGCGAGCTCGCGGAGCAGGCGATCGCGCGCATCGAGGCGGCGAACCGCGACCTGAACTTCCTCGTCACCGCGGCGTTCGACTTCGCGGAGCCGGCCGACGGGCCGTTTCGCGGTGTGCCGATGCTCGTCAAGGATTTGACGGAGACGGCGGGCATCCGGACGACGTTCTCGTCGCGCGCGTTCGCGCGCTACGTGCCGACGGCCGACGCCGGGACCGTGCGACGGATGCGTGCGGCGGGCTTCACGATCCTCGGCAAGACGAACACGCCCGAGTTCGGGATCACGTGCGTCACCGAGTCCACCCTGAACGGCGCGTGCCGGAACCCGTGGGACCCCTCGCGCACGCCGGGCGGCTCGTCGGGCGGCGCCGCGGCGGCGGTCGCGGCAGGAGTGCTGCCGCTCGCGCACGGTTCCGACGGCGGCGGCTCGATCCGCATCCCGGCCTCGTGCTGCGGTCTCTTCGGGCTGAAGCCGTCGCGTGGCCGCGTCTCCCCCGCGCCGTACGTGAGCGGGTCGCTCGAGCTGTCGCAGCAGGCCGGGCTGTCGCTGACGGTGCGCGACGCCGCGGCGTTCCTCGACGTGCTCGCCGGCTACGAGCCCGGCGACGCGCACTGGGCGCCGCCGCCCGAGCGGCCGTTCCTCGAGGAGGTGGGCCGCGATCCGGGCCGTCTCCGCATCGCCCTCACCGTCGACCCGCCGATGCCGTACTCGGTGGAGCCCGAGGTCGCGGCGGTTGCGCGTGCCGCCGCGGACGCGCTCGCGGAGCTCGGCCACGACGTCGTCGAGGCGACACCGCCTTGGCGCGACGAGTCGCTGCTCTGGGTGTTCGCGCGGCTCTGGCAGGTCACGCCGGCGCTCTATCCCGTCGAGGACCCGTCGCTCCTCGAGCCGATCAACCGGGCGCAGCTCGAGCGGGCGCACGAGACGTCGAGCGTCGAGTACGCGCAGGCGGTCGGGGCGCTGCTGCGGCACGCGCGACAGGTGGTGGCGTTCTGGGACGAGGTCGACGTCGTCCTGACGCCGACGCTCGCGAAGCTCCCGGTGCCGATCGGGTGGATCTTCGAGCCGGAGGATCCCTGGCAGCAGTTCGAGCGCGGCGGCGAGATGACGCCGTTCACGCCGCTCGTCAACGTGACCGGCCAGCCGGCGGCGAGCATCCCGTTCGGGGTCGTGCAGGGGCTGCCGGTGGGCGTGCAGCTGATCGGCCCGCCGGCCGGCGAGGCCGTGCTCTTCCGCCTCGCCGCGCAGCTCGAGGCCGCGCACCCGTGGGCGCTACCCGAGCTCGCGCGCGAGCTTCTCGGCAGAGGCTGAGTCGCGAGCAACCACGAGCAGCGTGTCGTCGCCGGCGAGCGTGCCGACGACCAGCTCGTGCTCCACACGGTCGAGCGCCCGCGCGATCGCCGGCGCCGACCCGATCTCGCAATGGACGACGACGATGTTCTGCGCGGCGTTCGCGCCTCGCCCGAACTGCGCGAGCAGCGAGCGGAGCGTGTCGCGCGGCTCGCGCCTTCGCGTGCCGGGCGCCACGTAGCGCAGGCGACCGAGTGGATCGACCTCCTTCTCGAGCCCGAGCTCCCGGATGTCGCGGGACACGGTCGCCTGCGTGACGCGGCAGCCTGCGGCCTCGAGGGCGTCGAGCAGGTCCTGCTGGGTCGCGAGCTGGCGCCGCCCGACCAGGCTGAGGACGAGCTTCTGCCGGTCGACCTTCGAGAACGCCCGCTCCAGGTGCACACAGACGATGTTTGCAGGCACCGGCGCGCGGCGAAAGAGTCCGCATGCTCCGCAAGGTGATGTGGTCCAGCCTGTACGCCGGCATCGGCGCGGTCTCGACGATGGCCGCGCGTCGGTTCGCATCGAAGGTCTGGCGGGTCGCAACGGGTGAGGACCCGCCGACGAAGAAATGACCAAGGTCGACCAGGCATTCGAGACCGCTGCCGACAGGCTCGAGTCGTTCGTCGAGGACGCGCGGCGGCAGGGCGGCGTCAAGGCGAAGGTCGGCGACGCACTCGCCGAGGATCCGGAGTTCCTGCGCAAGCTGAAGCCGAGCCTCGTCAAGGCGCGGGCGAAGGGCGAGCCGGTGAACGAGCCGAAGCACGCGCCGCAGCCTCCGCCCGAGCCGAGGCCGGCGAAGCCGAAGCGCGCGCGCGGCGGCCCGAGCCCGTGGCTCGTCATCGGCGCCGCGCTGGCGGCCGGCTACGTCCTGGCGAAGTTCGTCGACTGGAGAGGCCATGCCCACCCCCGTGTCTGAGGCGGCGCGCAACGTCGCCGACCACGCCTCGTCGGTCGCGAAGCTCGAGATCGAGCTGGCGCTGCTCGAGCTGAAGAAGAAGGTCGCCGCGCTCGGGATCGGCATCGGTCTCGGCGTCGGCGCCGCGCTCTTCTCGCTCTTCATGCTCGGCTTCGCGTTCGCGACCATAGCCGCCGCCTTCGCGACGTTCCTCGCCTGGTGGCTGGCCCTCCTGATCGTCACCGGCATCCTCGCGCTCCTCGCCGGCCTGCTCGGCATGCTCGCGCTCGGCGCGATCAAGAAGGGCACGCCGCCGGTGCCGGAGCAGGCGATCCGCGAGGCGAAGCTGACGACGGCGGCGATCAAGAGCTGATGGCCCCGCAGCGCACCGCGGAGCAGGTCAAGCGCGACATCGAGTCGGAGCGGCAGGAGCTCGCCTCGGCGGTCGACGATCTACGCGAGTCGCTCGGGGAAGCGGCGAACGTGACGGCGAGGCTGAAGGCGAAGCTCCCGATCGTCGCCGGCGCCGCCGCCACGACCGGCTTCGTCCTCGCCGGCGGGGTCGGCGCGACGCTCCGCTACTTCGCGCGCCGCGGCCGCGCGGGGCACGAGCGCGCCCGCGTCGGACGCTTCTCGCTCCGCGACCTCAACTGAGCGTCTACGAGCGAAGCTCGGCGCCGAACCGCTCGCCGAGCGCCTTGACGATCGCCGCGCGGAGACGGGTCGCGTCGTCCTCGCTCAGGGTCCGCTCCGGCGACTGGAACACGAACGCGAGCGCGAGCGACTTCTTCCCGGCCGGGATCTGCTCGCCGCGGTAGTCGGAGAGGAAGCGCACCTCCCGCAGCTCGTCGCCCGCCGCCTCGCGCGCGGCCGTCATCAGCTCGCCTGCGGGCACCGTCTCGTCGACGACGAAGGCGAGGTCCTGGCGAAGCGGCGGGAACGTGATCACGTCGCGGTACTCGATCCGCTCCGGCACGAGCTCGAACAGCTCGTCGAGGTCGAGCTCGAACGCGCTCCATTCGCCGTCGAGCGGAAGCCCCCCCGAGTACGTGCCGACCCACCCGGACTGCACCGCGGCCGCCACGAGTAGCTCGGGCCCGAGCTCGACGCGCGACCACGTCGGCTCGACGTGGAGCGCCGCGAACACCGCCTCGACGAACCCCTTCGCGCGGAAGAAGTCGCCCTGCACGATCGCGCCCAGGCGCCAGCGCTCCTCCGGCACGGGTCCCGGCGGCAGGTAGACGTGTGCGATCTCGAACAGCGCGATGTCGGCGTTCCCCGCGTCGAGATTGTGCTGCGCCGCGCCGAGCAGGCCAATCGCGAGCGTCGTGCGCAACACGTGTTGCTGCGACGAGAGCGGCTCGGGCAGCTCGAGCGCGTTCGGGTCGGGATCGCCGTGCTGGAGCGAGTACGTGTACGCCTCGTAGAGCCCTGCGCCGACGAGCACGTCCGCGACGAGGCGGCGCAGCCGCTGCTCGTGCGTGAGCCGACCGAACATCGCCTGACGCCGCGGCAGCGTCGCCGGCACGTCCTCGAGGCGGAAGCGCGCGACCTCCTCGACCAGGTCGACGTCGCGGCGCACGTCGCGCGCCCGCCAGCTGGGAACGTGCACCGTCCAGTCGTCCGCGACCTCGAAGCCGAGGCGCTCGAGCCGCTCGCGCTGCTCGGCCTCCGGGATCGCGAGGCCGACGGCCTCGTCGGCATACCCCGGCCGGTAGGCGATCGGGAGCGGCGGCGAGAGCTCCGCGCGAACCTCGGCCTCCCCCGTCCAGCGGGCTCCGGCGAGCTCGGCGAGAAGCTGCGACGCATACCGGGCAGCGAGCCCGGCCCCCTCGGGGTCGACGCCCTTCTCCCAGCGCGTCGATGCCTCTGAGCGCAGGCGATGCCGCTCGCCGCTCCGGATCACGGTCAGCGGCTCGAAGTTCGCCGTCTCGAGCACGACGGACGTCGTCGCGCCGGAGACCTCGGTGTTCTCGCCGCCCATCACGCCGGCGAGCCCGATCGCGCGCTCGTGGTCGGCGATCAGGAGGTCACGCGGGTCGAGCTCACGGCGGGTGCCGTCGAGCGTGACGAGCTCCTCGCCCGGGTGCGCGCGCCGCACGACGATGCCGCCGCGCAGCGTGTCGGCGTCGTAGGCGTGCAGCGGGCTCCCGAGCGCGAGCATCACGTAGTTCGTGATGTCGACGACGTTCGAGATCGGCCGCATGCCGGCGCCCATCAGCCGCCCCTTCAGCCACGCGGGCGACTCGCCGACGGTCACGTCGCGGAACGTGCGGGCGACGAAGCGCGGGCAAGCGTCGAGCTCGTCCACCTGCAGGCTGAACGGCTCGTCGCCGTCGCGCGGCGGATCGGCGCCCGGCGGGGCCTTCAGCTCCGCTCCCGTGAGTGCCGCCACCTCGCGCGCGATCCCGTAGACGGACGTCAGGTCGGGGCGGTTGTAGAGCGTCTCGATCTCGAGCACGTCGTCGCCGAGCGGCAGCACGTCGGCGAGCGGCGTCCCCGCCTCGAGCTCGTCGGCGAGCACCATGATCCCGGCGTGGTCGGTGCCGAGCTCGAGCTCGCGCTCGGACAGGATCATCCCCTCCGACGTCTCGCCGCGCAGCTTCCGCTTCTCGATCCGGAAGTCGCCGCCGGGCATGAGCCCGCCGGGCGTGACGACGGCGACGGTGGCACCCGCGCCGAAGTTCCACGCGCCGCAGACGATCGAGCGCGTCTCGCCGCCGCCGACGTCCACCTTCGTCAGCTGCAGCTTGTCGGCGTTCGGGTGCTTACCGGCCTCGAGCACCTTGCCGACGACGAAGTGGCCGAGGTTGCCGTCGACGTCGGGCACGCCGCGGCGGACGACGCGGTCGACCTCGCAGCTCGTGAAGACGAGACGGCGCGCGAGCTCCTCGAGCGGCAATGTCAGCTCGACGTACTCCTTCAGCCAGCTCACCGGGACCTTCATGGCTAGAACTGCTCCAGCACGCGGATGTCGTTCTCCCAGAACGCGCGCAGGTCGGGCAGGCCGTGGCGCAGCATGGCGATCCGCTCGATGCCGAAGCCGAACGCGAAGCCCTGCCACTCCTCCGGGTCCAGGTCGACGTTGCGGAAGACGTCCGGGTCGACCCAGCCGGCGCCGCCCATCTCGATCCAGCCCGAGTGCTTGCAGACGGCACAGCCTGCGCCGTTGCAGAGGAAGCACGTGACGTCGAACTCGACCGAGGGCTCGGTGAACGGGAAGTAGCTGGTGCGCATGCGCACCTCGCGCTCCGGCCCGAACAGCAGGCGGAAGTACTGGAGCACGGTGCCGCGCAGGTCGGCGAGCGTGATGCCGCGGTCGACGGCGAGGCACTCGACCTGCTGGAACGTCGGCGAGTGCGTCGCGTCGGGCGTGTCGCGCCGGTACACACGGCCCGGCGAGACCATGTAGATCGGGGGATTGCGCGTCATCATCGCCCGGATCTGGTCGGGCGAGGTCTGCGTGCGCAGGATCGTGTCGTCGTCGAGGTAGAAGGTGTCGAGTGTCGACCGCGACGGATGGCCGGCGTCGGTGTTGAGCGCGTCGAAGTTCTCCCAGACGGTCGACACCTCGGCGCCGTCCCACACCTCGTAGCCCATGCCGAGGAAGATGTCCTCGATCTCCCGGCGGATCTGCGTCAGCAGGTGCAGGCGGCCGCGCTTGACGGGCGTGCCGGGGATGGTGACGTCGACGCCGCGCTCGGCTGCCTGCTCGTAGGCGAAGCGCCGGAGCTCCTGCTCGCGGTGCTGCACCGCCTCCTCGAGCCGGCCGCGGATGCCGTTCAGGAGCATGCCGCTCTCCCTGTCGCGGACGCCGCGCAGGGCGAGCGCCAGCTCGGACTTGCGGCCGAGCCAGTGGACGCGAGCGTCCTCCAGCTCGCCGTCCGCGAGCGAGGCCCCGATCGCGGCCGTCGCTTGCGTTTCGTACGCCGTCCAGTCCACGGCGGCGAGACTATCCAAGGTTCCTCCTTTCGCTCGTTCGGGGCGTCCCGGTCAGGCCCCGGTGCGGCGTGGAGGCGCTACGCGACGCGCCCCGGTGCGCACCGGGGCCGGCTAAAGCGCTGCGTCTGCGTCGCGTCCATCGGTAAAAGCATACCCGTGTCCGCCTACGACGCCATCGCGCGCGTGTACGACCCGTGGTCGGCGAGCGTCGTCGAGGACATTCCGTTCTACGTCGAGGAGGCGGTGCGGTCGGGCGGGCCGGTGCTCGAGCTGGGCGTCGGCACAGGCCGGATCGCGGTGCCGGTCGCGGCGGCGGGCGTCGAGGTGGTCGGCGTCGACCTGTCGGAAGGCATGCTCGAGGTGGCGCGCGAGCGGGCCGAGCTCGCCGGCGTCGAGCTCGACCTGCGCCGGGGCGACCTGCGCGACCCGCCGGTCGACGGCGTCTTCCCGCTCGTCCTCTGCCCGTTCCGCTCGCTGCTCCACATGGAGACGGACACCGACCGGCGCCTGGCCCTTCGGGCCGTGTCCCGTCGTTTGGCAAAGGGACACGGCCGTTTCGTCTTCGACGTCTTCACGCCGGCGGCGGACGACATCGCCGATACGCACGGCCGCTTCATCGAGCGCGAGCCCGGCATCTGGGAGCGCGCGGACTGGGACGAGGGGACGCGCACGCTGATCCTGCGCCTGCGGAGCGCGGACGGCGAGTCGGAGATGTCACTCGCGTGGCTCTCGGTGGCGGAGTGGAAGGAGCTCCTTCGCGACGAAGGGTTCGTCGTCGACGCCCTCTACGGCTGGTTCGACCGCTCGCCGTGGCGCGGCGGCGAGGACTCTGTCTGGGTCTGCCGGCACGAGCCGCCCGCCCCGGGCGGTGTCTGACACGATTTGCGGCACGGGATGAGCTTCTTCGAGCCGCCGCCACCGCCGCCCGCGCCGCCGCCCCGCCCGCAGGCGCCGGTGTGGGCCGGCCCGCCGAACAACGTGCTGGCGGCGTCGTTCCCCCTCGATCTCGTCCTCGCGCGCACGGACGAGCTCGCGCTCTTCGTCCACTCCGGGCGCGCCTACGTGCACGGGTTCGAGTTCACGCTCGCGCTCCACTCGCGGAAGCCGCCGATCCGGCGCGGCGACCCGATCATGAGCTGGCGTGCGCCTCCCGGCGACGAGCTCCCCGACGACGTAGTGCGGTTCGGGATCGCTTTCGCCGACGGCCGCAAGGCCACGGTGTTCGACCGCCGCGCGTGGTGGGGTGACCCCGAGCAGCTCGCCACGCCCGAGATCGTCCTCTCGCAGCGCGGCGGCGGAGGCGGGGACGCAACCTGGGACTTCCGCTTCTGGGCATGGCCGCTTCCGCCGGAGGGCCCGCTCACGTTCGTGACGGAGTGGCCCTCGGAGGGAATTGCGCTGACGAGGATCGACTTCGACTCGGCCGTCGTGCGCGACGCGGCGACGCGGGCCGAGGAGCTCTGGTCGACGGGCGAGCCGCGCGGCGGAGGCTGGGTCGGCTACGTCTCGTAGCCGGCCGCTACCCGCGCCGACGCCGGAGCTCGTAGAGCGCGATCGCGCCCGTCGCAGCGACATTCAGCGACTCCGCTC
>DASUAX010000061.1:0-2033 GCA_035763525.1 Gaiellaceae bacterium | reverse complement strand
GGCGCTCGCGGGCGTCGGGCGCCACGTGATCCTGCGGCCGGCGGTGCAGAAGCGCTACGTCGAGCTCGACGAGCCGTCGCTCGAGGACCAGCGCTCGGATCTCGAGCGGCTGCTGGACGCGATGGACGACGTGGAGCCGCGCGTCCCGCTCGAGGTCGTGCGCACGCTCGGCCACACGCTGCGCGAGTCCGACTGGAAGGTGACCGCGGTGCTGGCCGACGACCTCCTGATCGACGTCGAGCCGGGCGACACCGCCGGGCATCGGCACGCGATCGCCTTCGACCTCGGCACGACCACCGTCGTTGCGACGCTCCTCGACCTGGAGACCGGGCAGCCGCGTGCCGTGCGCACGATCCTCAACGCGCAGCAGCCGTTCGGGGCGGACGTCATCTCGCGGATCTCGGCGACGATGATGGACGACGACGCGCTCGGGCGACTGCAGGAACATGCGCACGAGACGCTGCGCACGCTGACCGCGGAGGTGTGCGACGAGGCCGGCGTCGATCCGCGCGAGGTGTACGAGGTCGTCGTGACCGGCAACGTGACGATGCTCCAGCTCGCGCTCGGGATCGATCCGGAGCCGCTCTCGATGGCGCCGTTCACGATCGCAGCGCGTCGCTTGCCCGAGGCGGCGGCGACCGACTTCGGCCTGGCCGTGCACGAGCGCGCACCCGCGATCCTCTTTCCCGCGCTCGGCGCGTACGTCGGCCCGGACATCGTCGCCGGGATCCTCGCCACCGGGCTCACGCTCGACCGCCGCGTCCGCCTGTTCGTCGACGTCGGCACGAACTCCGAGATCGTGCTCGGCTCCTCGGCGCGCGCGCTCGCGTGCGCCGCGCCTGCCGGCCCCGCGTTCGAGGCCGCGCAGATCCGCTGCGGGATGCGCGCCGCCGACGGCGCGATCGAGGGCGTGAAGCTCGTCGACGGCGAGGTCGAGCTGACAGTGATCGGCGACGTCGAGCCGCAGGGGCTCTGCGGCTCGGGGCTCGTCGACGCGGTCGCCGAGCTCGTCGGCGCCGGCATCCTCGACCACTCCGGCCGCTTCGTCGCCGGCTCCTCCGACCGGCTCGACAAGATCGGCGAGGAGACGGTCTTCCATCTCGCGGAGGGCGTCTACCTCTCGCAGCGCGACGTCCGCGAGCTCCAGTTCGCGAAGGCATCGATCGCGACGGGGTGGCAGATCCTCTGCCGCGACCTCGGAATCGAGCCGGCCGAGATCGCCCAGGTCCTGCTTGGTGGCTCCTTCGGTTCGTACCTCACGCCGGCGAGCGCGGTCAAGATCGGCCTTGTGCCCAAGCTGCCCGTCACCCGGATCGTCGCCGCGGGCAACGTCGCCGGCGAGGGCGCGAAGATCGCCGCCCTCTCGGTGACCGAGCGCGCCGCCGCCAACGCTGTGCTCGACGAGGTCGAGTACGTCGAGCTCTCCGGCCGCGAGGACTTCAACGACCTGTTCATCGACCAGCTCTCCTTCCCCGGATGACGGCGGGTCTCGAGGGGACACGGCCGGAACCAGGTACCGGACGCGGCCAAAGAGGACCTGTCGCAGCGCCAGAGACCCAGCACTCAAGCACCATTCGTCGAGTCAAGACCGGTCCGAAGTCGACACGGCCGGTACCAGGTACCAGCCGTGTCCAGAGTGGACAGGGGCCGCGGGTCGTGGTTGCGTGCGGTGCGCTCGCGCTGTACGTGAAGCAGATCGCGGCCCGGCGCGGCTGGGATCTCGACGTCCGCCCCGTCCCGCCGGAGCTCCACAACCGGCCGGAGCGGATCCGCGCGGCCGTCGAGGAGGCAGCCGCCGGCGACGACGCGGTCGTCGCCTACGCGCACTGCGGCGCCGACCTCGACGGCTACCCGCGACTCAAGGGCGCACACTGCTACGAGGTCTTCGGCTCTGCATTGAAGAATCGTGGGCACGAGCCCGGCACGTACTTCCTCACCGACTTCCTCGTCCGCAGCTTCGACCGCGTCGTCTGGCGCGGGCTCGGCCTCGACCGCTACCCCGAGCTGCGCGACGAGTACTTCCGCCACTACGA
>DASUAX010000060.1:0-5969 GCA_035763525.1 Gaiellaceae bacterium | reverse complement strand
CCGTCGTGCACCTCGCAGACGAGGTTCGGCCCGGCGGGGGAGAGCTCGTCGACGCCGTCGGCGCCGTGCACCACGAAGGCGCGGCTCGCGTCGAGCTGCGCCAGCACGTCGGCGATCACCGGCACGAGGTGCGCCGAGTAGACGCCGACGACCTGTGCGCGCGCGCCGGCCGGGTTCGTCAGCGGGCCGAGCACGTTGAAGACGGTGCGGGCGGCGAGCTCGTGCCGCACCGGGCCTGCGTGCTTCATCGCGGGATGGTGGAGCGGCGCGAACATGAACCCGAAGCCGAGCGTGTCGATCGAGTCGGCGATTCGCTCCGGCGGCAGCTCGAGGTCGAAGCCGAGCGCCTCGAGCACGTCGGCGCTGCCGGACTGCGAGGAGACCGAGCGGTTGCCGTGCTTCGCGACGCCGGCGCCCGCGGCCGCCGCGACCAGGGCCGCCGCCGTCGAGATGTTGAACGTCTTGCCGCCGTCGCCGCCGGTGCCGGCCGTGTCGACGAGGTCGTCGCGCGCCGGCCGGACACCGACCGCGTGCTCGCGCATCGCCTCGGCGGCGCCGGCGATCTCCGCGGGCGTCTCGCCTTTCAGGCGGAGCGCGACGAGGAAGCCGCCGATCTGCGCCGGTGTCGCGTCACCGGCCATGATCGTGCCCATCACCCGGCGCGACTCCTCGCGCGTCAGGTCCTTCCCGTCGAGCAGCCGTGCGAGCGCGTCCTGGATCATGCGGCCCCGCTCCGGCGCCGCGCAGGTCGGCGCCTCCGCTCTCCGATGAGCTCCGTCGAGCCTACGCTCAGGAAGTTCGCGGCCAACTCGCGGCCGTTCGGGGTGAGGACGGACTCCGGATGGAACTGCACGCCGTCGACCGGCAGGGAGCGATGCCGGACCGCCATCACCTCGCCGTCGGCCGCCGTCGCCGACACCTCGAAGCAGTCGGGGACCGACGTCGCGGCGAGCGAGTGGTAGCGGCCGGCGGGAAGCTCGCTCGGCAGCCCGTCGAAGATGCCGCGGCCGTCGTGCGTGACGACGGTCGCCTTCCCGTGCACGAGCTCGCGCGCCTGCCCGACGGTGCCGCCGAAGAGCTGCACGAGCGCCTGGTGCCCGAGGCAGACGCCGAGCGTGCGCACGTGCGGGCAGAGCCGTTCGAGCACGGCGAGCGACGCGCCCGCAGCCTCCGGGCGCCCGGGGCCGGGGGAGACGACGAGGTGCGTCGGCGCGAGCGCTTCTGCCTCGTCCGGGTCGATCTCGTCGTTCCGGCGCACGGTCACGTCGGCGCCGAGCTCCGCGAACAGGTGCACGAGGTTGTAGGTGAACGAGTCGTAGTTGTCGATCATCAGCATGCGGATGCTCCGCTCCGGCGCCGGCAGAGCCGGCACCTCGCTCCTGCGCGACTCCGTCGAGCCTACGTCGCTCATGTGCCCGCCTCCGCGAGGTTGAGCGCCGCCTCGAGCGCGGCGAGCTTGCGCAGGCACTCCTCGTGCTCGGCGCGCGGGTCGCTCTCGGCGACGATGCCGGCGCCCGCCTGCAGGAGCGCGCGCCCCTCGTGGAGCACGACGGTGCGGATCGCGATACAGGCGTCGAGCGTGCCGTCCGGGAGCGCGTAGAGCACCGCGCCGGCGTACGGCCCGCGCCGGAAGCCCTCGAGCTCGGAGATGATCTGCATCGCGCGTATCTTCGGCGCTCCGGACACGGTCCCGGCGGGGAACGTCGCCCGCAGGAGGTCGAACGACGAGACGTCCGCACGCAGCTCGCCCGCGACCTCGGAGACGAGGTGCGTGATGTGCGAGAAGCGCTCCGCCTCGAGGAACCGCTCCACCCTGACCGTGCCCGGAAAGCAGACGCGCGAGAGGTCGTTGCGGCCGAGGTCGACGAGCATCACGTGCTCGGCCCGGTCCTTGCCGGAGGCGAGCAGGCGCTCCGCGTCGCCCGACCCGGGGGTCGTCGAGCCGGCGATCGGGTTGACGGACGCGCGCGTTCCCTCGCGCTTGACGAGCGTTTCCGGCGACGAGCCGACGAGGGCGATCCCGTCGAGCTCGAGCAGGAAGAGGTACGGCGAGGGGTTGACGCGGCGCAGCGCGCGGTAGAGCGCGACCGGGTCGGCGCCGGTCGCGCGCTCGGCGCGCTGGGAGAGGACGATCTGGAAGGCGTCGCCGCGGCGGATGTGCTCCTTGCAGCGCTCGACGCCACGCTCGTAGTCGCTGCGCTCGGGCAGGCGGCGCGTCGGGCCGGACGCGGCGGGCTGCGGCCGCGTCGCCGCCGGGGTCTCGAGCGTGAGGTCGGCCGGGCCGGCGAGCACCTCGGCCACGCCGAGCAGGTGGTCGAAGCGAAGGAGCACGTCGGCGACGACGAACCGGCTCTCCGGGAGCCCGTGGCCGGCAGCCGGGAGGGGCACGCTCGGCTCGAGCCGAGCGACGTGGTCGTAGGCGAGGTAGCCGACGACCGGCTCGGCGAGCCGCTGCGCGTCCTCGAACGACACGAGCCGGTCGCCGCAGCCGACGAGCGAGTACCGGCCGAGCCGGCCGCGATCCACCGACTCGAGCAGGAATGCGGCGCGGCCGCGGGTCCGCAGGTCGAGGTACGCGGCGAGCGGGGTGATCAGTGCGGTGTCGACGGTCGTCGTCATCGGATACGAAAAACGACCCTGGTCGGGTCGTCGTGGCGGTGCGGTCGTGTGCGGCGCGTCTCCTACGCGCGCAGGCTCCCGCCCCGCTCGTGGCGCCAGGCCCACCGCTTCGGGGTCGGAAGACTCATCTCCGGCCAGGGTATGTCGTGCTGCTTGAATGCGCAAGCCTTGGCCGTCCCCGACCTTCTCAGGGAGCTCCTGACGACGCCCGGCCCGTCCGGGCACGAGCAGGAAGCGGCGCGCGTGTGGCGCGACGCCGCGTCGTCCTTCGCCGAGGTCACGTCCGACACGCTCGGCAACTCGTTCGCGCGCGTGCGCGCGGACGAGGGAGCGCCCACGCTCATCGTCGTCGGGCACATCGACGAGATCGGCGTGGCGATCACGAACATCGAGGAGAACGGCCTCCTCTCGTACACGACGATCGGCGGGTTCGCGCCCGAGACGATGCACGGGCAGCGGTTCGAGCTGCTGACGCGCGACGGGAGGATCCCGGCGGTGGTGGGGCGCAAGCGCGTCTACCCGGACCAGGTCCGCGACCGCGCGAGACTCGAGCACGCCGATCTCCACCTCGACATCGGCGCGAAGAACCGCGAGGAGGCGGAGCGGCTCGTGCGCGTCGGCGACGCGGGCGTCTGGGCCGGTGCGCCGGTCGAGCTGCCGAACGGCCGCCTTGCCTCGAAGTCGCTCGACAACAGGCTCGGCGCGTACGTCGCGCTCGAGTCGGCGCGCCGGGTCGCCGAGTCGGGTGCCGGCGTCGACGTCGTCGCGGTCGCCGCGGTGCAGGAGGAGATCGGCACGTTCGGGGCCCGCGCCGCCGCGTTCGGCCTCGACCCTGCGGCGGCGATCGTCGTCGACGTGTCGCCGGCGACCGACGTGCCGGGCGGCGAAGCACGGCGGGCCGGGCCGATCGAGCTCGGGATGGGCGCGATGGTGGCGCGCGGGCCGATGCTCAACCGGAAGCTGACCGACGTGCTCGTCGAGATCGCCGAGTCGGAGGGCATCGCGCACGCGTACGAGGTCTACTCGCGCCTGACGCAGACCGACGCCGACGACATCCACGCCTCCCGTGCGGGCGTGCCCACGGGACTGCTCTCGATCCCGACGCGGTACGTGCACAGCCCGAACGAGATGTGCGATCTTGCCGACGTGGAAGCCGTCGTCCGGCTGATCGTCGCGTTCGCGAAGCGCGTGAGCTCCGACACGTCGTTCGTGCGCTGATGGCGACGCGCGCCGTCATCGTCAGCGCCGTCCGCACACCGTTCGGGAAGCTCGGCGGCGGGCTCGCATCCTACGAGGCGACGGAGCTGGGTGGTCTCGCCATCAAGGAGGCGCTCGGGCGCATCGGCCTGGAGCCGCACGAGCCGCAGTACGTGATCATGGGCCAGGTGCTCCAGGGCGGCGCGGGGCAGGCGCCCGCCCGGCAGGCCGCGGTCGGCGCCGGGCTGCCCGTCGAGACGCCGGCCGACACGATCAACAAGGTCTGCGCCTCCTCCATCCGCGCGATCGAGATCGCCGACTCGATGATCCGCGCCGGAGACGTCGACGTCGTCGTCACGGGCGGCATGGAGTCGATGACGAACGCGCCGTACGTGCTCAAGAAGGCGCGGTTCGGCTACCGGCTCGGCAACGGCGAGCTGATCGATTCGATGGTCTTCGACGGGCTCACCTCGACCTTCGACCGGCTGCACATGGTCGCGCAGAACTCGAAGGTCTCGCGCGAGCTCGGCATCTCGCGCGAGCAGCAGGACTCGTGGTCGGTTCGCTCGCACGAGCGGGCGGCGGCCGCGCAGGACGAGGGGCGCTTCGACGACGAGATCTTCGCCGTCGGCGACGTCACCGCGGACGAGGGCGTGCGGCGGGACACGACGCTCGAGAAGCTCGCGGCACTGAAGCCGGTGTTCGACCCTGAGGGCACGACGACCGCGGGGAACGCGCCGGGGGTGAACGACGGCGCGAGCTGCGTCGTCGTCTGCTCCGAGGAGTGGGCGCGCAAGCGCGGCCTCGAGCCGCTCGCGACGATCCTCTCGCAGGGCTACGTCGCCGACGACTTCGCGTACCTCGCGCGCACGCCGGCGAAGGCGGGAGCAATCGCGCTCGAGCGGGCGGGGAAGACGATCGACGACGTCGAGCGCGTGGAGATCAACGAGGCGTTCGCGTCGGTGGCGTGGAACTCGACGAAGCTGCTCGGTGCCGACGAGGCGCAGGTGAACGTGAACGGCGGCGCCGTCGCGCTCGGGCACCCGATCGGTGCGTCCGGCGGCCGCATCGTGGGGACGATGGTGCACGAGCTGCGCCGGTCGGGCGGCGGCCTGGGGCTCGCGGCGATCTGCTCGGGCGGCGGGCAGGGCGACGCGCTCCTGATCGAGGTGTGATCCGCGCCGCCGGAGGTCTGGTGATGCGGGACGGGCGCGTCCTGCTCGTGCACCGGGCCCGCTACGACGACTGGTCGCTGCCGAAAGGGAAGCTCGAGCCCGGCGAGGAGTGGGAGGAGGCGGCCCTGCGCGAGGTGTGGGAGGAGACGGGCCTCCGCTGCGAGCTCGGCGCCTTCGTCGGCTCGACCCGGTACACGCAGGGCGGGGTGCCGAAGGAAGTGCGCTGGTGGCGCATGTCCACCGAAGGCGAGGCGGGGCCCTCGAACGAGGTCGACGCGGTGCGCTGGGCGACGGTCGAGGAGGCGGCGGAGCTGCTCTCGCACGAGTCGGAGCGCGCGCTGCTCGAAAAGGTCTCAGACACGTTTGGTGTCTGACACCCAGCGCGCGCTCGCGAAGTCCTTGCGGTAGCGAACCTCCGGCGCGCGCACGCCGAAGCGCTCCTCCGCCTTGCGGGCGCCGTCCGGCGCCCAGCCGGCCCGCTCGTAGAAGCGTCGCGCGCGCGGGTTGTCCTCGAGCACCCACAGCAGGGCCGACTCGTACTCCGACGCGAGCTGCTCCTCCGCCGCCGCGATCAAGGCGCGGCCGGCGCCCGTCGACCATGCCTCCGGCGCGACGTAGATCGCGTACAGCTCGCCCAGCCCGTCCTCGTCGCGGCTCGGGCCGACGGAGCTGAACCCGACGACGCGACCCCCGTCCTCGCACACCATCGTCGTCCAGCCGCGCGGCGGGATGCGCAGGCGCGGCCGCCAGCGCTCCCCGTCGATCGGCAGCGCGTCGAGGTCCGCCGGCGGGAAGACGTGCCGGTACGCGGTGCGCCAGCCGTGCACGCGCACGGTCTCGATCGCGAGCGCGTCGTCGGCTGAGGCCATGCGGATGTGCACGGGCGAAGGGTAAGTCGCTCCGCGGGCGTCGTCACGCGTACCGGTCTCAGAACTCGAGCCGGAATGACGCTCGTCGATTTGGGTGCGCTGGGTGGGT
>DASUAX010000059.1:0-2802 GCA_035763525.1 Gaiellaceae bacterium | reverse complement strand
GTCGTTGTCGTCGACCGCCGGGGGTACGCGCTCATCGACACGAGCGGGCGCATCCGGGGCACCGAGAGCTTCGCCTCGCGCCCGGAGATCAGAGGCGCCCTCGCGGGGCGCTACCCACGCGGCGTCCGCACGTCGAACACGCTCCACGAGCGGCTGCTCTTCGTCGCCGTGCCGATCGCATCCGGCGGGAAGGTGCATGGAGCCGTCAGGGTCACCTATCCCCTCTCCGCGGTCGACGCGCGCGTTCTCCGCTACTGGCTGATCCTCGGGCTGATCGGCCTGCTCGTGCTGGCGGGCGCGGCGATCATCGGCCTCGGGGTCGCACGTTTCGTGACGCGACCGCTGCACCGGCTGGAGGAGGCGGCCGCCGCCGTCGGCGACGGGCGACTCGACGCACGTGCCGACGAGCGCGCCGGCCCGCCGGAGGTTCGCTCGCTCGCCACCGTGTTCAACGAGACCGTCGGCAAGCTCGAGCGGCTCCTGCGCTCGCAGGAGGAGTTCGTCGCCGACGCGTCGCACGAGCTGCGTACCCCTCTGACCGCGTTGCGCCTGCGCATAGAGACCCTGCCGCCGGGCGTGGAGCGCGACGCCGCGCTGCGCGAGGCGGACCGGCTGCGCGATCTCGTCGGCGGCCTGCTCGCGCTCGCACGGGCCGACGCCGGCAAGGAGCCACCCACCCGGGTCGACGCCGCCGCGCTCATGCGCGAGCGCGTGGAGACGTGGTCGCCGCTGGCCGAGGAGCAGCGCGTCGCTCTCGTCGCCGAGCTCAACGGGCCGCTACCCGTGCGCGCCGCACCGGGACGCCTCGTCCAGGTCCTCGACAACCTCGTCGCCAACGCCCTCGAGGCGTCGCCGACCGATGGGACGGTCACGCTGTCGGCGCGCGCGGTGGGCCCGTGGATCGAGCTGCACGTCTCGGACCACGGTCCCGGCCTGACTCGGGAGCAGCGGGAGCGCGCGTTCGACCGCTTCTGGCGAGCCGGCTCGGGCGAGGGCGGCTCGGGCCTGGGCCTGGCGATCGCGCAGCGGCTCGCGGAGGCCGACGAGGGACAGGTCGAGCTGCGCGAGGAAGCGAGCGGCGGCGTCGACGCGGTCGTGCGCCTGCGCCGCATCTGAGCAAAGGCTTTACGGAAGCTTGGCCGGCCGCTCGCCCGTCCTTTCCACGCGCGGGCGTAGAACGGGCGCATGAAGACGAAACGACAAGCGCTCGGTCTGGCGGCGGTGCTGGCGGCAACCGTCCTCACCGGCGGCGGGGCCATCCTCGGCCTCCTGCACCGGCCGGTATCCGCGGCTCCGGCCGCCCCGGTGGTGGTGCAGCAAGCTCCGCCGGCCGCTCCGGCCTGGAGCGAGGGAGGTGACAACTGATGCAGCGCGTCTGGGTCGTAGTGCTCTCGGTCTGGGCGATGCTCGCGATCGTCGCCGTCCTGGCCTGGTCGTCCAGGCCCGCTGCGCCGGCGCCACAGCTCGCGTCACAGCAGGTGCTGGTCAAGGGCTCGAACGGCAAGCAGCGGCTCGTCGTTCTCAAGGCACCGGCGCACGCGACCACGTCCACCTCGGCAGCGGTGCGGCCGTGAGCCCCCTGGCTCGGGTCGAGTGGCGCGCCGTCGGCACGACATGCTCGGCGGCGGCCACGACCACCCCCGACGAGGAGACCGCTGCCGAAGTCGCGCTCACGGCGGCGCAGGACGAGGTCGCTGCCTGCGAGCGCGAGCTTTCCCGCTTCGACCCGGGGAGCGGCCTCTCGCGGCTGAACGCGGCCGCCGGAACTTGGGTTCAGGCCGGCCCGCGGCTACGTGAGGCGCTGCGGCTCGCGCTTCGCGCGCGAGAGGAGACGGCGGGACGGTTCGATCCCACGGTTCTCCCCGCGCTCGTCGCTGCGGGCTACGACCGCTCGTTCGAGCGCCTCGAGGAGCGGCCGGCAGAGCGCGCCGACGGCTGGCACCGCGGCGCCTCGATCGACATCGACGAGGAACGCTGCCGCGCCAGGATCGAAGCCGGAGCAGCCGTCGATCTCGGCGGCATCGGGAAGGGTTACGCCGCGGGTCGCGCTCTCGACGCGATGTTCAAGATCGCGCCGCGCATCCGCGGCGGCCTCGTCGACCTCGGCGGGGACATCGCGGTGAGCGGCGACGCGCCCGAGGGCGGACCGTGGCGGATCGCCGTGGCGGATCCGCGCCGGCCCGGCGAGACCCTCGCGATCCTCGCGCTCGCAGCCGGCGGCATCGCCACGTCCGGCCGCGATGCCCGGCGCTTCGGCCCTGCCCGCTCGCTCCACCACCTCATCGACCCGGAGACCGGTGAATCGGCGCTCGCCGGCCCGCTAACCGTCACGGTCGTCGCGCCCGACGCGGCGCAGGCCGAGGCGGCTGCGACGACACTCGCCATCGCGAGCCTCACCGAGGCCGACGCCTTCGTGGCGGTGCGGCCCGAGTTGTCTGCGCTCTACGTCCCCCACTCCGGCCCGCCGATCCCGCTCGGCCGGCCGCCGGTCGCGCCGCAGCGTTTCGTGGTGACGGCCGCGTGAACGGGTTGCCGATCGCCTGGCTCGTCGCGCGTGCCGCAGGGCTCGTCGCGTTCGGCCTCTTGACGCTCTCCGTCTGGCTCGGGCTCGCCATGAGCACGCGCCTGCTCGGCCCGAAACGACAGAAGCTCCTGCTGCCCTTGCACCGGACCCTTGCCTGGACCGGGCTCTCGATGGTCGGGCTCCACCTGGGCGCGCTCATGCTCGACCCGGTGCTCCACTTCGGCTTCCTCTCCGCCCTCGTGCCCGGCGCCGCCACGTGGCGACCCGCCGCGGTCGCG
>DASUAX010000058.1:0-25026 GCA_035763525.1 Gaiellaceae bacterium | reverse complement strand
CGCCCGGCGCATGTAGCTCGATGGCCTGTAGACACCGTTGAACCTGGTTCGCAGAACCGCGGCCTGCGTCGTCGCCACGCTCGCGCTCATCGTCGTCGGCTCGCTCTCGTCGGCGCAGTCGGGGTCTGCCGAGGCGGCGCCCGGGCTCGTGGCTCGTGCAGTCGCGGCCCCGTTCGCACTCGAGGTACGGGACGGCGCGAAGGCCCTGACAACCTTCGGGGGCGCCGACGCGCCGCTCAGCTACTGGGCGGACGGCATCCAGCATCACGCCACGCGACTGTTGCGCAGCGTCCGAAGCGGCGACCAGACGACCTATACCGCCGCGACGGACGAGCCGGGGCGATCCGTGTCGGTGACCGTCCGGCCGAAGGAGGGCGCCCTCAGCCTCACGTACGCGGTCCAGCCGACGACGTCGGTGAACGCGGTCGGCTTCGGTCTCACGGCGCCCGCCTCCGCGCACTTCCTCGGCAGCGGGGAGCGGACCGGCTGGGTCGACATGCGCGGGACGGTCGTGCCGCTGAAGGTCTGGAGCGACTGCAAGAGCTCCTCGCCGAGCCCGTTCTTCCTCTCCACTGCCGGTTTCGGCGCCTGGGTCTCGACGGCCGCCGTCGGGCGAATGGCGTTTCCCGGCGCCGTGGACGACACGAGGTTCGCCTGCAGCGTCGGTAGCGGCACCTGCCCCGTCGGGCTCGCGTCTGCCGCCGTCCGATTCTGCTTCAAGACGGCGCGCGCGACCGTGACGGTCGAGACCGGCTCGCTGCGCCGCCAGCTCGAACGGCACGCCCGGGCCGTGGGGCTCCCGCGCGCCCCGTGGTTGCCGCAGTTCGCGCTGATCAAGTGGCGCGACCGCGTCTCGGGGCCGGGCGACCTCTACGACGACATCAAGGAGCTTCGCGCACGGCACCTACCGATCGGCTGGATCCTGCTCGACAATCCATGGGAGCAGGGTGCGTTTCGCTCGACCTGCTACGGCGCACTCACCTTCGACACGTCGGTCTTCCCGGACCCGCGCGGGATGATCCGGCGCATTCACCGGCAGGGCGTGCGCTTCATGCTCTGGATCTCGCCGCAGGTGAACAGGGGCCGGGGCGCCTGCGCGGCGCCGCAGGTGGAGGACGGGTGGATGACCGGGAACGACCGGACCTACGAATGGGACCTGACACTGCCCGCCGCGCGCGCTGCCTACCGGGAGCGCCTCGAGCGGCTCGTCGACCTCGGCGTGGACGGCTTCAAGGGGGACCGCGGCGACGAGGTCGACCTCGAGCCGAACCGGCTCGCGGCCGGGCCGGGAACCGCCTTCCACAACCTCCTGCCGCTGCTCTACGACGAGGAGGCCGCCCGCGCTCTCGCGAGCAGGCACGGCTCCCAGTTCGCGACGCTGTTCCGGGCGTTCGTGCCGGGATCGTCGTCCGTTCTTCCCGGGCTCGTCGGCCCGGATGCCGCGCATGACTACGGTGGCCTCCGCGAGCAGATCAGGGCGGCGCAGACCTCGGGCGTCGCAGGGGCGTCCGTCTGGGGCTCGGACGTCGGCGGGTATACGGGCGGGACCCTCACCGCGGGCCTCTTCGTTCGCTGGGCGCAGTTCGCCTCGGTGCTCCCCATCTTCGAGGTCGGCGGGGACGGTGCGAACGCCCGGTTCTGGCGGCTCGGCGCCGGCGCCGTGGCCGGCTTCCGCGCCGCCGCAACCCTGCACTACGAGCTCGTGCCCTATCTGTACGCACTCGCGGTTCAGGCAAGCAGGACCGGCCTCCCGGTCGTCCGGCCCCTCGGTCTGGACTGGCCGGCGGACGAACGCGCGTGGGCAAACGACCTCGAGTTCACCGTCGGGTCGCAGCTCCTCGTCTCGCCCGTTACCGACGACCGAGCGACGAGCTCGGTGTACCTCCCCGCGGGCCAGTGGATCGACCTGTTCAGCGGGCGAAGGCAATCCGGAGGGCGCGCGATCTCGCGGCGGAGCGGGGCGCGGGACTTCCCGCTGTACGTCAAGGTCGGGTCTGCGATTCCCTTGTCGCTGCGGACGCCTCGCATCTGGCGCGCGGACTGGCGCCCCGACGACCTCCTCCGCAACGGACGCCAGGGCTGGCTCGCGGCTCCGGCGCGGGGCGCCGTGGCACGCAGCGTCGCCGATCGCGGCTCGGTCCTGACCTCGACGGCGGATCGAGCGGGCGTGACCAGGGTCGAGGTCACGCACCCTCTCCGCGAGGAGCAGTTCCTCCTCTACCCGCCGGCGGCTGCATGTGGGGTCACCGTCGGCGGGCGGCCGTTGCCGCTCGTCCGTACCGACGCGCTCCCCGTGCACGCCGCCGCCTGGACGCGCTTTCGACGCGGCATCCTCGTGAAGGTGACCGGGGGAGGCCCGCGCCTCGAGCTGCAGGCGCGTCCGTGTCACGGAGGTTGACATGTGACCAATCGGTCACGTAATATGTCGACGTGACCGACGACGACCTCGTCTTCAAGGCGCTCGCCGACCCGACGCGGCGCCATCTCCTCGACCGGCTCTTCGAGCGTGACGGCCGCACGCTGACGGAGCTCGAGGCGGAGCTCGAGATGACGCGCTTCGGCGTCATGAAGCATCTGCGGGTGCTCGAGGAGGCGGGTCTCGTCGTCACGCGCCGGCACGGGCGGGAGAAGCACCACTTCCTGAACCCGGTCCCGATCCGGCTGATCCACGACCGCTGGATCGACAAGTACACGGAGCGCCACGTGTCGGCGCTCACCGATCTGAAGAACCGACTGGAGGAACGTCGATGACGACGACCGTTGCGCAGACGACGCAGGTCTACCAGGTGTTCATCAAGGCGAGCGCCGAGGAGATCTGGGACGCGATCACGAAGCCGGAGTTCACGCAGCAGTACTTCTACGGCGCGCGAATCAGCGTCGTGCCCGACCGCTACCACTCGCTCGGCCCCGACGACGCCGTCTGGGGCGACGCGGGCGTCGAGGAGTTCGACCCGCCCCGCCGGCTCGTGCACGGCTGGCGCTCCATGTACGACCCGGAGATGGCCGCGGAGGAGGAGAGCCGCGTCACCTGGGAGATCGAGCCGCATGACGGCGGCGTCTGCCTGCTGACAGTCGTCCACGACCGGCTCGAGGGCGCGCCGAAGACCGCGGCGAGCGTGTCGGGCCGGGGGTGGACGATGGTCCTGAGCGGCCTCAAGACGCTGCTCGAGACGGGGAAGCCGCTCCAGGGCTGAGACGAACGCGATGGAGTTCGCCGAGTACACGGCCGTCCTCCTCGTCACGAGCCCGGACGCGCCGGAGCTCTCGGACGAGGAGGCGGCGGCGCTCCAGGACGAGCACCTCGCGTACCTCGCCGGCTTGCACGAGGCCGGGCACCTGCTCGCCGTCGGGCCGCTCACGGATCCCGACGGCGAGCTGCACGGCCTCTCGATCCTGAACGTCGGCCCCGAGCGGGCGCGCGAGCTGAAGGAGGCGGATCCCGCGGTCCGCGCCGGGGTCTACCGGGTGCACGTGATCGAGTGGCGCGTCCCCGCAGGGCTCGTCCACTTCACCCCGGGCTTCGTCCCACGGTCGCTGGCCGACGTGATCGGCACGAATTCGGCGCCTACCTGACACGGTTTCGTGACGAGCGCGCTCCTACGCTGGAGACGTGCTCGGACGCACCGTCACCCACGCCCTGGTCGGACTCGACCCACGCCGGGTCGAGGTCGAGGCGCACATCCAGCGTGGCAAGCTCTCCGCGTTCGCGATCGTCGGGCTTGCCGACCGTGCCTGCCAGGAGGCGAAGGCTCGCGTGCGCTCCAGCGTCGCCGCCGCCGAGCTCGAGTGGCCTTCGCCGTGCCGGATCACGATCAACCTCGCGCCTGCGTCACTGCGCAAGGAGGGCAGTGGCTTCGACCTGCCGATCGCGCTCGCGGTGCTTGCCGCGTCGGCGCAGGTGCCGGACGGATCGCTCGAGGGTCACGCCGCGTTCGGCGAGCTCGGCCTCGACGGCCGGCTCCGACCCGTTCCCGGGGCACTGGTCGCGGCCGAGGGCGCGCGGCGCGCGGGCCTCGCGCATCTCGTCTGCGCGGCCGAGTCGGCGCCCGAGGTCGCCCTCGCCGGGGTCGAGCCGGTCGGCGTGCGCCATCTCGGCGAGGTCGTCGCCTATCTCCGCGGCGAGCACGACCCGCCCGAGCCGCCGCCTCCCGCCGACGACTTCGAGGCTCTCGCCCTCGTGCCGGATCTCGCGGACGTGCGCGGGCAGGAGCGCGCGCGGCGTGCCCTCGAGATCGCCGCCGCGGGTATGCACAACCTGCTCTTCGCAGGCCCGCCCGGAACCGGGAAGACGATGCTCGCGCGGCGCCTCCCGGGGCTCCTGCCGTTGCTCGACGACGAGGCGTCGCTCGAAGTCACTCGCATCCACTCGGTCGCGGGTGTGCTGCGGCCCGGTGCCGGGCTCGTGCGCGTGCCGCCCTTCCGCGCGCCGCACCACTCCACATCCGTTGCAGGGCTCGTCGGGGGAGGAGGCACCTCCGTTCGGCCGGGCGAGGTCAGCCTCGCGCACCGCGGCGTGCTCTTCCTCGACGAGCTGCCGGAGCTCCAGCGACCGGCGCTCGAGGCGCTCCGTCAGCCGCTCGAGGACGGGGTCGTCGCCGTCTCCCGCGTCGCGAGCCGGGCGGTCTTCCCTGCTCGCTTCCAGCTCGTCGGCGCGATGAACCTCTGCCCGTGCGGCGGGCGCGGCGACTCCTCCGCAAGCTGCGCCTGCACGCCCGAGCGCGTGCAGCGTTATCGCGAGCGGCTCTCCCGCGCGCTCCTCGACCGCTTCGACCTCGTGCTCGCGGTGCCGCGGCCGCGAGGGCACGAGCTCGCCGGCCCCGCTTCCGAGGGGTCCCGGGCCGTGCGGGAGCGCGTGCTCGCGGCGCGCCTCCGCCTTCGCGAGGAGCAGCTCGCACGAACGCCGCCCGCCGACGCGTTGCTGACACGCGCGGTCGAGCGGCTTCCCCTCTCCGGCCGCGGGCGCGCGCGCGTGGCGAGAGTCGCGGCCACCGTGGCGGCGCTGGAGAGTGCCGAGCACGTCGAGCCCGACCACGTCGCCGAGGCGCTCTCGTACAGGCCGCCTGCGGAGCTCGCGGCATGAGCGAGCTCGCGATCGCCCTGTTCGCAGCCTCCACCGGTTCACACCTGCTCGCCGAGCCGCGGTCGCTCCGCTTCGAACGTTTCCGCGCGAGCCTCGACGAGAGCCGGTTCCGGAGTGAGCTCCAGGCGCAGGGCCTCCGGTGGATCTCGCGCCGCGAACGCGGCTTCCCGGCGCGCCTGCGGTCGATCCACGACCCGCCGCCGGGGCTCTTCGTCCGCGGCGCCGCTCCGTTCGAGCTGCTCGACCGCACGGCGGTCGCCATCGTCGGCGCCCGTGCCTGCTCCGCGTACGGATCGGCGGTCGCGTTCGAGCTCGGCCGCGAGTTGGCACGCGCGGGCGTTCTCGTCGTCTCGGGTCTCGCCCGCGGCGTCGACGCCGCGGCGCACCGCGGCGCGCTCGAGTCGGGGGAGACGGTCGCCGTCCTCGGCTGCGGGGTCGACCGCGACTATCCGCGGGCGCATGCCGCGCTCGCGGCGGCGATCGCGGCGAACGGCCTCGTCGTGTCGGAGTACCCGCCGGGCGTCGAGCCGGCGCCGTGGCGTTTCCCGGCTCGCAACAGGATCGTCGCCGGGCTCTGCGACGCGACCGTCGTCGTCGAGGCGCGAGAGCGGAGCGGTGCGCTGATCACCGCCGATCTCGCGCTCGACGAGGGCCGGGAGGTGCTCGCGGTCCCCGGTGAGATCACCTCGAACCTGAGCCGGGGTGCGAATGCCCTGCTGCGCCTCGGCGCGGCCCCCGTGACGTCGGTCGACGACGTGCTTGCGGCGGTGGGCGTGTCGCGCGCGCCGGCGGTCGAGCAGGCGCCTCTCGAGCCGCGGCTCGAGGCGGTGCGTGCAGCGGTCGCCGACTCCCCCGCGGCAGCCGACGAGGTGGTGCGTCGCACCGGCCTCGCGCCGGGCGCAGCCGCCGCGGCGCTCGCCGAGCTCGAGCTGCTCGGCGTGGTCTTCCACGCCGACGGGCTGTACCGGGAGGTGGTGCCTTCGAGTTAGCGCGACAGCTCGAGCCGGGGCAGGGCGTCGGCGTCGGCCGCCTGGAGCGCGGCGAGGGCGATCGCCAGGTCCTGGATCGCGAGCCCCGTCGAATCGAACATGGTGATCTCGTCGTCCGACGAGCGGCCGGGAGCCGTCCCGGCGAGGACGTCACCGATCGCTGTCACCTCCTCGCGGGCGACGAGGCCGTCCTCGACCGCATGCGCGAGCTCGCCTCCGTGCGACGCCTGCTCCCAGTCGTCGCAGAAGAGGCGTGACCGCGCGAGCTCGAGTCCGGCTACCTCCGCCTTGCCGGGGCCGTCGGCGCCCATCAGCGACACGTGCTGGCCGGGGCGGAGCGACCCCTCGCCGAGGAGCACCTCACGACCGGGGGTGACGGTGACGAGCAGATCCGCGGCGAGTGCGTCCTCGCGCGACGCGGCGACGCGGCAGCCGAGCTCCTCGGCGACCCGGGCCGCGCGCCCGGCGTCGACGTCCCAGAGCGCGACGTCGTGTCCGCGGGCGAGGAACGTTCGTGCAGCCGCTCGGCCGTTCACGCCGGCGCCGACCACGGCTGCGCTCCGCGCATCGGGGCGGCCGAGCGCCTCCGCCGCGAGCACGGCGGCGGCGCCCGTGCGCAGCGCCGTCACCGACGCCGCGTCGAGCACCGCGCGCAGCTCGCCGGTCGACGCGTCCGAGACGAGCACGACGCCGGTGACGGTCGGCAGGCCGCGCTCCGGGTTGCCCGGGAACGACGTGATCCACTTGAGCAGCGCGTGGCCGCCGCCGAGCGCCGGCATGGCGCGGAAGTCGCCGGCCGGGTAGTTCGTCACGTAGACCTTCGGCGGCATCGTCCACTCGCCGCGCGCATGGGCGACGAACGCATCACGTACCGCGTCGACGGCGCGCTCCGGTGAGACCGCCGCCTCCACCGCGGCACGGTCGAGCAGGACAGCTGACGTCAAAGCGACTTGACCGCGGCCGCGAGCTTCGCGACCGAGTCCTTGGCGTCGCCGAAGAGCATCATCGTGTTCGGCTCGACGAAGAGCGGGTTGTCGATGCCGGCGAAGCCCGGGTTCATCGACCGCTTGAGGACGACGACTGCCTTCGACTCGTCGACGTTCAGGATCGGCATGCCGTAGATCGGGCTGCCGGGGTTGTTGCGCGCGTCGGGGTTGACGACGTCGTTCGCGCCGATCACGAGCGAGACGTCGGTACGGGGGAACTCGGAGTTCGCGTCCTCCATCTCCTTCAGCGCGGGGTAAGGGACGTTCGCCTCGGCCAGCAGCACGTTCATGTGCCCGGGCATGCGCCCCGCGACCGGGTGGATCGCGAAGGTGACCTCGACGCCCTTTCCCTCCAGCAGGTCGGCGAGCGCGCGCACGTCGTGCTGAGCCTGAGCCACGGCCATCCCGTAACCCGGGACGACGACGACCTTGTGCGCATACGCGAGCATGACCGCGACGTCGTCGGCGGTCGTCGGTCGAACGGTGCCGTCGGTGCCGGCGACGCCCGCCGTCACGGTCTGCAGCTGCCCGAACGCGCCGAAGATGACGTTCGCGACCGAGCGGTTCATCGCGCGGGCCATCATCAGCGTCAGCAGCGTCCCCGATGCGCCGACGAGCATGCCCGCGACGATCAGGACGTTGTTCTCGAGCTCGAAGCCGCCCGCGGCGACCGCAAGGCCGGTGAACGCGTTCAGCAGCGAGATCACGACCGGCATGTCGGCGCCGCCGATCGGAAGCACGAACAGGATCCCGAACAGCGCTGCGGCGGCGATCAGCACCCAGAGGAGCCACTCGGCCTGGACACCGGCGACGAGCGTGACGCCGGCCGCGATCGCGGCGAGGATCACGAGCGCGTTCCCGACCTGCTGGCCCGGGTACGTGATCGGCCGGCCGCCGATCAGCTCCTGCAGCTTCGCGAAGGCGATCATCGAGCCCGAGAACGAGATCGCGCCGATCAGCGCCGAGAGCACGATCGCCGTCGAGATGTCGACCTTCGGCGCGCCGGGCGCCGGCAGGATCTTGTGCAGCTCGGCGAGCGAGATGAGCGCCGCCGCGCCGCCGCCGACGCCGTTGAACAGCGCCACCATCTGCGGCATCGCCGTCATCTTCACCTTGCGCGCCGCGACCGCACCGAAGCCGCCGCCGACCGCCATCCCGATCGCGATCGCCCACCAGCTCGTCGTGCCCACCTTGATCCAGGTGACGACGATCGCGAGCAGCATTCCGGCCGCGCCGATCTGGTTGCCGCGCCGCGCATGCGCCGGGCTCGAGAGGAATCGAAGCGCGAGGATGAAGGTCACGATCGTGACCAGGTAGAGCAGGTTCGCGACGTTCGTGCTCACGGCACCCTCAGTTGCCCTTGCCGTTCTGCGACGCGTCGACCGGCTTCGCCGGCTCCCGCTTCTTGAACATCTCGAGCATCCGGTCGGTGACGACGAAGCCGCCGACCACGTTCGCCGACGCGAGCACCACCGCGGCGAAGCCGACCACCCACGTGAACGCGCTCTTGTCCGGCTGCCCGAGCACGATCATCGCGCCGACTATGACGATGCCGTGGATCGCGTTCGTGCCCGACATCAGCGGTGTGTGCAGCAGCGTCGGCACCTTCGAGATCACCTCGAAGCCGAGGAAGATCGCGAGCACGAGGATCGTCACCTCGAACACCAGCAGCGTCCCGTGGCTCATGCGCGCCCCTCGCCGGCGCTCCCGTACCGTGACCTCCGGCACCGCGCCATCGGCGACGCCCGAGGAACCCGCATGACGCCCGTCGGTGCCGGGGAACGGCTCACGCAGCGACCTCCTTCCGCGTCACGCACGCGCCCGCGACGATCTCGTCGTCCCAGTCGAGGACGAGCTCTCCGTCCTTCACGAGCAGCCCGAGGATCGCCTGCATGTTCCGGGAGAGCAGCTGGCTCGCGTGCGCGGCCATCGTCGACGGGAGGTTCGTCGTCCCGACGATCGTCACGCCGCCCTCGTCGACGACCTCGCCGGGCCGCGTGAGCTCGCAGTTGCCGCCCGTCTCGGCGGCGAGGTCGACGATCACGGAACCGGGGCGCATGCCCCGCGCCGCCGACGCGGTCACGAGCTTCGGCGCCGGCCTGCCCGGCACCGCCGCGGTCGTGATCACCGCGTCGAAGCCCGGGATCCGCGCCTGCAGCTCCGTCTGCTGCGCGGCCTGCTGCTCCGCCGTCAGCTCGCGCGCGTAGCCGCCCTCCGTCTCCTCGCCCTGCACGCCGAGGTCGAGGAACGATGCGCCGAGCGACTCGACCTGCTCCTGTACCGCGGGACGCACGTCGAACGCGCTGACGACGGCGCCGAGACGGCGCGCGGTCGCGATCGCCTGCAGTCCGGCGACCCCGGCGCCGAGCACGAGCACCTTCGCGGGTGGGATCGTCCCCGCCGCGGTCATCAGCATCGGCAGGAAGCGCGGCAGCCGGTCGGCGGCGATCAGCGCCGCCTTGTAGCCGGCGACCGTCGCCTGCGAGGAGAGCGCGTCCATCGGCTGGGCGCGCGTGATGCGCGGGACGGACTCCAGCGCGAGCCCGTGCACCCCGGCGGCGGCGAGGCGATCCACCCCCTCGCGATCCGACAGCGGCGCGAGGAACCCGACGAGCACCTGCCCTTCGTGCAGCCTCGCAACCTCGGCCGCGCTCGGCGGCGCCACCTTGACGACCACGTCCGCGCTCCACGGGTCGCCGACCGTCGCGCCCGCTTCCGTGTACGCCCCGTCGGGGTAGCCGGCCTCGTCGCCCGCGCCCTGCTCGACGACCACCTCGACGCCCGCCCCGAGCCTGCCGACGGTCTCGGGCACGAGCGCCACACGACGCTCCCCCGGTACCGTCTCCTTCGCGACGCCGACGCGCATCACCTCGCGCGACGCTACCTGAATCGGCGCGGCGGTACGGTAGGAAATCCACCCGTGACCGACCTCCTCCTCGACTACGGCCTCGTCCTCCTCTTCCTGCTCGTCGCGGTGGAGTCGGCCGGCGTGCCGTTGCCGGGCGAGACCGCGCTGATCGCGGCGGCCGTGCTGGCCCACGACCACTACGGGATCCAATGGGTGATCGTCGTCGCGGCGGCAGCGGCGATCGTCGGTGACAACGTCGGCTACTGGATCGGGCGGCTCGGCGGCCGCAAGCTCGTGCAGCGCTGGCGCGTCACGCGGCGCTACGCCGACAGGGCGCTGCCGCCGAGCGAGCGCTTCTTCGCGCGCCACGGCGGGAAGACCGTGTTCCTCGGTCGCTTCGTCGCACTTTTGCGCGTGACCGCAGCATGGCTCGCCGGCATCAGCCGGATGCACTGGTGGGAGTTCTTCCTCTGGAACGCGGCCGGCGGCATCGTCTGGGCGACGGGCACCGCGCTCGTCGCCTACTGGGCGGGGCAGGCGGCAGCCGACGCGATCGAGCACTACGGCCTCTACGCCGTCGTCGCGCTCGTCGTCCTCGGCGCCGTCGCGTTCGTCGTGCTCCGCCTCTGGCGGAACCGGGTCGTCGAGAGCGCCTGACGCGCGTTACAGGGTCGACCAGACCTCGAGCTTCGTCCGCGTGCGGCGAATCACCTCGTCGGTGAACTCCGTCGTCGACGCGTGCCCCGCGAGGTCGGCCGTCTTCACGCCGTGCGCGATCGCCTCGAGCGCCCCCTCCCGGATCGCCCGGCCGGCGGTGGCGCCCGTCTCCGTCTGCGAGAGGAGCGCCGCCGCGGCGAGGATCATCGCGAGCGGGTTCGCGACGTTCTTCCCCTCGAGCGACGGGGCGGTGCCGTGCGCGGCCTCGGCCATCAGCGCGGTCGGCTCGAGGTCGGCCCCCTCGAACGCGACGAGCATCGACTCCGAGCCGGCGATCGAGCCGAACAGCGGCAGCACGAGGTCGGAGAGGATGTCGCCGTCCCGGTTCAGCGCCGGGATCACCATCGGGTCGCCTGTCGAGGCGATCAGGAGCGCGAACGTCGCGTCGATCAGCTGCGGCTCGTACTGCACCGACGGATGCCGCTCGGCGGCGGCGTCCATCTCCTCCTTCAGCATCCCCTCGTACGTCGGGGAGACCGTGTACTTCGGCCCGCCGAAGACCTTTGCGCCCGTGCGCTCGGCTTCGCGGAACGAGAACTCGGCGACGGCGCGACACACGCTGCGCTCGATCCGCTCGGTGCGGAACGCGACCTCGTCACCGGCCGCGCCCTCGCGCCACTCCTCGGCGCCGTAGGCATCCCCGACCGCCATCCGTACGACCGAGATCGGCGCGTGAACGCCGCCGAACGGCACCACACCGGGCAAGCGGCGGCCGGTGCGCACGATCACCTTGCCGCCGATCTCCTCGCGCAGGATCCGGTTCGGCGACCCGACGTCGTCGCGGGCCTCCGGCGTGACCGTCGCCGCCTTGAGCCCGAGACCGTGCTCGCGGATCGCGGCCGCCGCCTCGTGCACGATCGCGTTGCCGGTCGCACGCCGCGACTCGAGCGACAGGTCGAAGCGCGGCAGCTCGACCTCGAGGCCCACCACGTCGCGTGCGAGCACGCGCAGGGCCTCCTCGAGCAGCTCCTGCCCGGTCTGGTCGCCTTCGAGGACGGCGATCGCCTTCAGCTCCAGCATCGGCGGCGAAGATTAGCGCCGGCGTCCGCGTGGGAATCCGCGAGACATGGCGGCCAGGATCGGCTGGACGCGCAAGGGGTCGAAGAAGAGGTTCCGGTACTTCGACGCCAACGGGCGCGAGATCACGGACGAGCAGAAGCTCGAGCGCATCCGCGCGCTCGTGATCCCGCCCGCCTGGAAGGAGGTCTGGATCTCGCCGTCGGCGCGGGCGAAGCTCCAGGCGACCGGCGTCGACGCGGCCGGCCGGAAGCAGTACCTCTACCACCCGGCCTTTCGCGCGCGCCAGGAGCAGGCGAAGTATGACAAGCTGATCCGCTTCGCCGAGCGGCTCCCCCAGCTCCGTGAGGCGATGGCCGGGCACATGGCGCTCGACGGCCTGCCCCCGGAGAAGGTCGCTGCGATCGCGACCCGCCTGATCAACCTCGGCTGGTTCCGCGTTGGCGGCGACCGCTATGCGAAGCGGTCGAGGACGTTCGGGGTCGCCACTCTGCGCAAGAGCCATGTCTCGGTCCGCGGCTCGCGCGTGTCGTTTCGCTACCGCGGCAAGCACTCGATCATGCTTCGCAGCGCGATCGTGGATGCCGAGCTCGCCGCCGCGGTGCGCGAGCTGCTCGCGCTCCCCGGGCAGCGCCTCTTCCAGTTCGTGCAGCCCGACGGGACGCGCTGCAACCTCGACCAGCGGCGGCTCAACGCGTACATCAAGGCGTATCTCGGCGCGGAATTCAGCGCGAAGGACTTTCGTACGTGGGGCGGCACGATGATCGCCGCGATCGGCCTGGCGGAGCACGATCTGCCGGAGAATCCCACCCAGGCGAAGAAGCGCATTGCCTCGGTGATGCGCGAGGTTGGAGAGAAGCTCGGAAACACGCCCGCGGTTGCGCGGTCCTCGTACGTGAGCCCTGCCGTCGTCGAGCAGTATCTCGACGGGAGAACCATCGACGATTTCCGGCCTCGCCATTTGCGCGTCGTCGGCGCGCGGGATGTCGGTCTCGACCGTGAGGAACAGGCGACGCTGAGCCTCCTTCGTTCCTGGCGAATTCGCGAATCGCGCGCCGCGGCGTAAACTGGCGAGATATGGCACGGAAAACGATCCTCGTTTGCGACAACTGCGGGAAGGAGGTCGACGAGTCGCGCGGCGCCACGCTTCGCGTGACCTACGTCGACGCCCGCCGCGGCTCGAAGGTGGCCGACCTCTGCGACGACTGCGCGGGGCAGATGCCGGGCCGCGCCGCCGCCCGCCGGGGCCGCCGGCCGAAGGCCGCCACCGCGGACTAGGGCTACACGCCCGACACGGGAGAGGGCCGCTCGCCGAGGCACCACGCCTCGAGGGCGGGCCACGGACCGAACCCCGCGTCGGCGTTGACGTGGCCCGCGTTCACGAGCCAGTCGACGGGCGCTCCGACCGCGTCCGCGAGCGCCTGTGACCGCTCAGGCGGGCACCACGGGTCGTCGGTCGAGCAGACGAACCGGGTCTCGCGTGCCGCCGACCGAGGCGACGGCACCGGCCGGAAGCCGACCGCCGGCGGCACCTCCTCGTCGGGCTGAGGCGGCGCGACGAGGAGCGCGCGAGCCACCGGCTCCCCCTCGTGGTGCAGCCAGAGGAGCGAGCCGAGCGAGTGGCAGAGCACGGTCGTCCGCGCGAGCGGGAGCGCATCGAGCAGGCCCGTGAGGGCCTCGAGCCACCGGTCGAGGCGCGGCGCCTCCGCCTCGGGCAGGTCGGGGTAGGCGACCTCCAGGCCCCGGCCTCGCAGCCGCTCGGCGAGCCATGTCTGCCAGTGCTCCGGGCCCGAGCCCTCGAGCCCGTGCAGGATCAGGAAGGCCACGGGAGCATTCTCCCTGTTTGCGGCGTTTTCGTGCCGGAAACGTCCGGAGACCGGCCTACGATGGGAAGGTGGGGCTGTCCCTTCTCGCAGGGCCTGCGAATGCCGGCAAGGTCGCGCACCTCCTCGAGCGCTTTCTCGGGCGGCTCGACGACGACCCGTTCCTGATCGTGCCGAATGCGTCGGACGTCGACCGCGTCGAGCGCGATCTGCTCGCCCGCTGCGGCTGCCTGTTCAGCGGCACGATCGGCACCTTCGACGACCTCTTCCGCCGCCTCGCCGCGGGCGACGGCGGGCAGCGCCCGGTCGCGGGCGACGCGCAGCGCGCGCTGATCGTCCGCCGCATGCTCCACGACGCCTCGCTGAACGGGCTCGCGCGTTCGGCCCGGAGCGGCGGCTTCGCCGACACCCTGCTCGCGACGCTCGGCGAGCTCGAGCAGGGGCTCGTCGACCCGGAGGACCTGGACGGCGACCTCGGAGAGCTCTACGCCCGCTACCGCGCCGAGCTCGACCGGCTCGGGCTCTGGGACCGCGACCTGCTGCGGCGGCGCGCTGCGGAGCGGCTCGAGACGGACCTCGCTGCGTGGGACGGCGCGCCCGTCTTCGCCTACGGGTTCGAGGACCTGACCGGTGCCGAGTGGTCGCTCCTGAACGCGCTCGCCGGCCGCGCGGAGGTCGAGGTCTCGCTGCCGTACGAGCCGGGGCGCGTCGCATTCGCCTCCCTCGCGCGCACGGCCGGCGATCTCGCTTCGCTGGCGGACGGCGACGTGTGCGAGCTGCCGCCGCGCTCCTCCGAGTATCAGCACCCGGCGCTCGCGCACCTCGAGCGCGCGCTCTTCGAGGAGTCGCGGCCGGCCCCGCCGCCGCTCGAGGCGGCCGTGCGCTTCTTCGAAGGCGCGGGCATGCGCGGCACGCTCGAGCTCGTCGGCGACGAGCTCGTCGCGCTCCTGCGTGACGGCGTCCCACCCGAGCGGATCGCCCTCGTGGCGCCGACGCTCGACGCCTGGCGCGGGCCGCTCGAGACGGTGCTCGGCGCGCTCGAGGTCCCGTATGCCGTCGAGTCGCGCGTACGGCTCGGCGCGACGCCGATCGGGCACGCCCTGCTGCAGTTCCTGCGCTACGCGTGGCAGGACGCCGGCCGGAAAGAGCTGTTCGCGTACCTGCGCAGCCCGTACTCGGGCCTCGCGCGCTCGTCGGTCGACTACGTCGAGGGGCGGCTGCGGGGACGGGCGATCCACACACCGGCGCGCGTCGAGGAAGAGGCCGAGAAGCTGCGCGAGGCCCCGGTGCCGGGTCTCGCCGAGCTGCGGTCCGCGGGGGATCCCGTCGACGCGGTGCGGGCGCTGCTGCGGCAGATGCTGCGTGCCGCGTACGGCACCGAGGCGCCGCCGGCCGGCGAGACGTCGCGGCTCGACCTGCGCGCGTACGGGCACGTGCTGCAACTGCTAGGCGAGCTCGAGCGGTTCGAGGCGACGCGCGACGAGCTCGTGGCGGCGCTCGAGCGGTGCGAGGTGCGGCTCTCGTCCGCAGGCGAGGCGGGCAGGGTGGCGGTGCTCGACCTGATGCGCGCGCGCACCCGTCGGTTCGACGTCGTCTTCCTGCTCGGACTGGAGGAGGGCTCGCTGCCGCGGCGCTCGCGCGTGTCGCCGTTCCTCGACGACGACCGCCGTCGTGAGCTGGGAGGACGGCTCGAGCGCCCGGACCAGGTGGCCCGCGACCGCTACCTCTTCTACACCGCGTGCACGCGCGCGACGCGCCGGCTGTACCTCGTGCGCGAGGCGGCGAGCGACGAGGGCGCGCCGCGCGAGCCGAGCCCGTTCTGGGAGGAGGCCGCGGCCGTCTTCGAGCCGGAGGACGTAACGCACGCGACGTACCGGCGGCCGCTCTCGGCGCTGACATGGCCGCTCGAGTCGGCCCCGTCCGAGCGCGAGCGGCTCCGCGCGCTCGTCCTGCTCGCGGCGAGCGACGGCGACGCCGCGCGCGCGCTTGCCGAGGCGAACGGGTGGGAGCGTCGTCTCGCGCGCGCCCGCGGTGCGCTGCAGCGCGAGACGCGCCTGCGCAGCGCGCCGCTCCTCTCGTTCTTCGGGGCGCGCACGATGTTCGGCGTCACAGAGCTCGAGCGTTTCGCCGACTGCTCCTCGGCGTGGCTGTTCGAGCGCATCGTCTCGCCGAAGACGATCGACGCCGAGGTCGATCCGATGCTGCGCGGCTCCGTCGCACACAGCGCGCTGCACAAGTTCTACGCGGGGGTGCCGAAGGAGCTCGGCCACGATCGCGTCACGCCCGAGAACCTCGAGCGAGCTGTCGGCTTCCTCCGCCGCTGCCTCGACGACGCGCTGCGCGGCGGCGTGCGGCTCGAGCTGACCGACCTGCAGGCTGCCGAGCTCGAGGAGAGCCTGTGGCGCGACCTCGAGGGCTTCGTCCGCGACGAGGCGGAATCGCCGCTCCGACTCGTGCCACGCCAGTTCGAGGTGGGCTTCGGCTCCGACCGCTCGGCGCCGCAGCTACAGCGCGGACTGGCGCTCGGCGACGGCATCCACCTGAGCGGCAAGATCGACCGCATCGACGTCGATCCGTTCTCGGCACGTGGGATCGTGCAGGACTACAAGTCAGGGCGCACCGCGCATTCGGCGAAGCAGATCGACGAGGAGCTGAAGCTCCAGATCCCGCTCTACATGCTCGTGCTGCGCGACCTCGTCGGCATCGAGCCGCTCGGGGGCGTCTACCGCGCGCTCGCCGGCGCCCGCGTCACGCGCGGCCTGCTCGCCGAGGACGCCGCCGACGACCTGCCCGGCTTCCAGCGCAACGACTACCTCGACGACCAGGCGTTCTGGTCGCTCGTCGACACGGCGCGCGAGCGCGCCCTCGGCTACGCGCAGCGCATCCGGGCGGGTGACGTCCACCACGATCCCAAGGGCGGCTCGTGCCCGTCGTGGTGCGACCTGTGGTCGATGTGCCGGGTGCCGCGGTCGTGAACACCCAGCAGCGCGCGGCGGTCGAGGCGAAGGGCGAGGTGTTCGTGTCGGCCGGCGCCGGGACCGGCAAGACGACCGTTCTCGTCGAGCGCTTCGTCCGGGCGGTCTGCGAGGAGGGGATCGACGTCGAGTCGGTGCTCGTGATCACCTACACCCGCAAGGCGGCGGGCGAGCTGCGGGCGCGCATCCGCGCCGCGCTGCGCGCGCGCGGCCGGCACGACCTCGCGCGGCGTCTCGACGGCGCGTGGATCTCGACCATCCACGGCTTCTGCTCGCGGCTCCTCCGTGCGCACCCGTTCGCGGTCGGCATCGACCCGCGCTACCGCGAGCTCGACGACGACCAGGGAGCGGTCATCCGCGGTGAGGCGTTCGAGCGTGCGCTCGCCTCCTTCTGCTCGACGCGCGATTCCGAGCGCCTGCGCCTCCTCGCCACGTACGGCGCGCAGGGGCTTCGCCGGAAGCTGACCGCCGTCCACGAGACGCTGCGCTCGGCGGGGCGCGAGCTGCGCCTCGAGCTCTCCCCGCGAGCCGACCTCGTGGAGCGGCTCGCCGAGCTGCACGAGGAGGCGCGCGCGCTCGCGGCCGACGCGGGCTGTACCGAGAAGCAACTCGCAGCCGCCGCCAGCGCGCTCGCGCTGACGACGACCAATCCGGAGCAGCTGCACGACCTCGGCACGCTGCGCGCCTCGGGCGAGCGTGCGGCGCCCTTCGAGGCGGCGCGCAAGCGGCTCGAGCAGGCTGCATTCGACGAGCTCGCGCTGCGGGACAAGGATCTGCTGCAGGAGCTGCTCGACCGTTTCACGACCGAGTACGCGGCGGCGAAGGAGCGCGAGTCGGCGCTCGACTTCGAGGACCTGCAGCTCCTGACGCGCGACCTGCTGCGCGACCACGCCGCGATCCGGGAGGAGGAGCAGCTCCGCTTCCGCGCGATCATGGTCGACGAGTTCCAGGACACGAATCGCCTCCAGTGCGAGCTCGTCGACCTGCTGCGCGGCGGGCCGCTCGAGCGCGACGTGTTCTTCGTCGGCGACGAGTTCCAGTCGATCTACGGCTTCCGCCACGCCGACGTCGAGGTGTTCCGGGAGCGGCGCGAACAGGCGGCCCAGCGGCTGCCGCTCGCCCGGAACTACCGTTCGCGGCCCGAGGTGCTCGCCGCCGTCAACCACCTCTTCCACGAGGAGTTCGGGGACGGCTACCAGCCGCTCGCCGCCTCGGGCGAGTTCGCGGATCCGGTGTTCGGGCACCCGGTCGAGCTGCTCGTCACCGACAAGCGCAGCTTCGCCGACGCGGCGGTCCAGTGGCGCGACGGCGAGGCGGGGGCCATCGCCCGGCGCGTGCGCGAGCTCGTGGACGCGGGCGTGGCCGCGCCGGGCGAGATCGTGCTCCTGTTCGCCGCGGGCACCGATGCCGAACGGTACGAATCGGCGCTCCGGGCGCAGGGATTGCCGACCTACCGCGCGACCGGCAGGGGCTACTTCGGGCAGCAGCAGGTCGTCGACCTGCTCGCGTACCTGCGCCTGCTGCACAACCGCTACGACGACGAGGCGCTCGTCACGGTGCTCGCCTCGCCGTTCGTCGGCCTGTCGAACGACGCCCTCGTCCACGTGCGGCGTCACGCCGGGAAGCGTCCGCTCTACTCGGGGCTCGAGCGCTCGCTGCCGGAGGCGCTGTCCGAGGACGACGAGCGCCTCGTGCGCGCGTTCAAGCAACGCTACGAGCGCCTCGTCGCGGCGTCGGCACGGCTCGGGCTCGAGCGGCTGTGCGAGGAGGCCGTCGCCGCCCACGACTACGACCTCGCGGTGCTCGCGCAGTGGGACGGCAAGCGCCGTTACGCCAACCTGCGCAAGCTGATGCGCCTGGCGCGCTCCTACGAGGCGCTGCGCGGCCCCGACATCGAGGGCTTCGTGAGGTTCATCCGCGACCAGGAGGCGCTCGGCGCGTCGCAGCTCGAGGCGGTGTCCGAGGAGGAGGGCGCCGACGCCGTTCGTCTGCTGACGATCCATGCGGCGAAGGGCCTCGAGTTCAGGGTGGTGATCGTCGCCGACGCGGGACGCGACACGGGCGGCCCGCCCTCGGCCGACGAGATCCTCGTGCGCCCCGACGGCCGCTTCGGCTTCCGCGTCGTCGACCCGAAGTCGGGGCGGAAGCGGCCGGCGTTCGATTACCAGGCGGTGCGCGAGGCCGAAGCCGCGGACGAGCGAGCGGAGCGGCTGCGCCTCTACTACGTCGCGATGACGCGGGCGATCGACCGGCTGATCGTCTCGGGGGCGCTCGACCCGGAGAAGGCCCGCGACCAGGAGACGCCGATCGGCTGGGTGCTCTCGCGGCTCGGCGTCGACGAGCCGGCCGACGGCGAGATCGAGCGTGGCGACGCGCGCTTCACGCTGCGCGTGAACGGCTACGAGCCGGAAGCCCCCGCCGAGCCCGTGCTGCCCGAGGAGGGGCAGCTCGAGCTCTTCGCCGAGCTGCCGACGGTGCCCGCGCCCCGTGGCTACCGGTTGCCCGAGCTGCCGCCGCTCCCGGCGGCGCCGCTGCACCGGGTGCGGCGCCTGTCCTACTCGGCGCTCGCGCTCTTCGAGCGCTGCTCGTATCGCTATTACGCCGAGCGCGTTGCCGGACTGCGTGAACAGCGCATCGCCGTTCCCGGCGCGTCGGCCGGGCTCGCCGCGACGGAGATCGGCGACGCCGTCCACCGCCTGCTCGAGCTCGTCGACCTCGCGGCCCCCGCATGCCCCGACCTCTCGGTCGTTCGGACGTGGTACCCCGACGTCAGCGAGGACGAGGTGGCACGGATCGAGGCCTTCGTCGAGTCGTACTGCGCCTCCGAGCTCGCCGGCCGGGTCGCGTCACTCGCCGGTGTGGCGGTCGAGCGCCCGTTCGCGTTCGAGCACGACGGCGTGCTCCTGCACGGCCGCCTCGACGTGCTCTGGCGTGAGGGGACGCGCGCGTTCGTGCTCGACTACAAGACGAACTCGCTTGCGGAGGGGACTCCCGAAGAGATCGTCGACGGCGACTACCGGCTGCAGCGGCTCGTGTACGCACTGGCGTGCTTCCGCGCCGGCGCCGAGGAGGTCGAAGTCGTCTACCACTTCCTCGAGCGGCCCGACGCGGTCGTCTCGACCACGTTCGCGCGCCTCGAGCTGCCGGTGCTCGAGGAGGAGCTCTCCGCCGCCATCCGCCGCATCGACGCCGGAGAGTTCGTGCCGACGCCCGGCGAGTTCACCTGCGGCGGCTGCCCGGCGCTCGACGTCGTCTGCGCCGGCCCCCGGCTCCGGAATCCACCGGAGCATCTCGTCGCGACCGTCTGATGTCGAGGCGTCACTGGCCCGAGGCGCTCGCGGTCGTGCTCGCGGCACTCCTGTTCGCGACCGTGCCGGAGGAGCTCGTGCCGGGGCCGCGGGCGCTCCAGTTCGTCGTCTCCGGCATCGAGCTCGCGCTCGGCATGCTCCTCGTCGCCGGCAACCGCCGCCGCGCCTCACTCGGGCTGATCGGCGTGATCGGCCTGACGAATGCGGCGGCACTCGCGTATCTGATCCACCAGCTGCTCTACTCCGGCGACGTCACGGGAAGGACGCTGCTCTACGCGGCCTTCGACATCTGGGTGACGAACGTGATCGTGTTCGGCCTCCTCTACTGGGAGCTCGACGGGAGCTCCGCCGACGAGACGGACTTCCTGTTCCCGCAGCTCGGCGATGAGCGGCTCGCGCGCGGCTGGTACCCGCGCTTCACCGACTACCTCTACACCTCGTACACGAACGCGACCGCGTTCAGCCCGACCGACACGATGCCCCTGACCCGGCGCGCGAAGATGCTGATGCTCGTGCAGTCGCTCGTCTCCATCTCGACGCTCCTCCTCGTCGCCGCGCGCGCGGTCAACATCCTGAGGTGACGGCGAAGAGCTACGTGGCGGAGGCGCGCCGGAAGAAGGTGGCGCCGAAGAAGGAGCGCGTGCGGCCGGTGATCGCCCGGCTGGCCGAACTGCACGCCGACGCGCGGATCGCGCTTCGCTTCGCGGGCCCGCTCGAGCTGCTCGTCTCGGTGATGCTCTCCGCGCAGACGACGGACGTGAACGTGAACCGGGTCACCGAGCAGCTCTTCCGCAAGTACCGGCGGCCCGAGGACTACCTCGCGGTGCCGCAGGAGGAGCTCGAGCGCGACATCTTCGCGACCGGCTTCTACCGGCAGAAGGCGAAGTCGCTGCGTGGGACGATGCAGCGGATCCTCGAGGTGTACGGGGGAGAGGTGCCCGAGGCGTTCGACGACCTGCTCACCCTGCCCGGGGTCGCGCGCAAGACGGCGAACGTCGTCTCGGCCGAGCGTGGTGACGCGCAGGGGATCGTCGTCGACACGCACGTGCGGCGGCTCTCGCAGCGGCTCGCGTTCACGCGGCAGGAGGATCCGGTGAAGATCGAGCGCGACCTCGTCCGGCTCGTGCCGCGCGAGGACTGGGCCCGCTTCCCGCACCTCCTGATCTGGCACGGCCGCCGTGTCTGCATCGCGCGGGCGCCGCTGTGTGAGGAGTGCCCCCTTGCTTCGGGGCTCTGTCCCTCTAGCCGCGTGTAGGAGTCAACGCCACGAGCAGGCCGCCGTCGTCGTCGTACGCCGGGAAGACGTCGGCGACGACCCGCTTCTCGCTCCCCGCGCGCGTGCGGATCGAGAGTTGCTCGCCGAGGCGCCGCACGCCCCATTCGCGCGCAAGCTCGACGGGCTTGTCGTCGGAGAAGCCGAGCGCCTCGACGAGGTCACGGCCGATCAGGTCGGGCTCCGGGAAGCCCGTCAGCTCGAACACGCCGCGGCCGATCGCGAGCACGCGCCGCTCCTTGTCGGTCACGACCATGCCCGTGTCGGGTGCCGGGTAGTAGTCGTCGAGCAGCTCGAACAGGAATCCGAAGCCGCAGTGCCGGCACGCGGGTGCGTCGGTCGAGAAGCCCTCGCGGGCGTCGACGTCGACGGAGCGCTGCTTGCAGCGCGGACAGATGTAGTACGGCACGCGGATCAGCGTAGCCAGCGGGTTTCCCCGGCGCCGTTTCCGAACATGATCCCCACCTCGTTCGAATCGAAGGGAGGATGCATGGCTGTCGACGGCAGGCGCGGAGGATCAGCCGGGGGTATCGGTCTCGGAGGAATCCTCGTGATCATCGGGATCATCATCGCCCTGGTCTGGAGCGTGTGGCTCGGAATCATCATCGCGTTGATCGGGCTGATCGCCTTCGGCGGGTTCGCGAAGGGAAAGTGGTACTGATCCTCCCCCGGGCGCCGGCGCGCCCGGCGAGGTCTGACGTGGCCGCCGCGGCGAACTCAAGGTTCCTCGGCGGCGGCCGATACGAAAAGGGATGCTGCGGCTCTCTCTCAGGTACCCGAACGGCCGCTCGCACGACATCGCATACGAGGGACCGGAGCGGTTCCAGGTCGGCCAGGAGTTCGACCTGCACGGTCGCCGCTGGCGCGTGGTCGAGATCAAGCGTCCTCGCGACACTCGTTTCGAGACCTCGGGCCGAGTCGTGACGTGCGTGCCGTTGACCGAATCGGCGCTGATCCGCCGCGCCGACGTCGGCTAGCAGCCCCGCCACGGCGGGCATGGGCGTCAGCGCAGGACGGCGAAGCTGTCGCTGCCGGCGCTGTCCCTTGACGGGAGCTTCAGCGGCTTCAGGGCCAGGCGTCGTTGCCCGGGCCGCCACACCGCGACCCGGTCGCCGTCGCGGTCCCGGGCGAGGAGCACGAGCCGCCCGTCATCCGTCCACGCCGTGCTCGTCAGCTTGAGCGCGACGAACGCGGGCATCGCGGGCACGTGGGTCAGTCGCGCGGTCCTCGTGTCGAGCACCCACAGGTCGACCACCTGGTCGCCGCCGCCCTGCCACGCCGGGTCGCCGGTGGAGAGCGTGACGTAGTGCCCGTGCGGGTCGACCGACTCCGCGCGCAGGTTGCCGATGCTCTCGGGCCGGCGGATGCGGCGCTCGGTACCGGTCGCGACGTCGTGAAGGGTGACCATCCTGCCCGGGCCCGCGAGCAGGAGCTGCCCGCCGGCGGCTGCCATGACGCCCCAGCGCGTGCGCAGCAGCGTACGGCCCGTGCGCGGATCGATCAGACGGACACGGTTGACGACGAGACCGGCCGGGCTCGCAGCCGTCGGCGTCGTACGGCACGAGATCACGCGGTCGCGATCGAGCCTGCGCCCGTCGAGGCTCACGTGCCGGAGCGAGCAGTCGGCGTGTGCGCCGCTCTTGACCCAGACGGAATCGGCGTCCGCGACCATTGCGGTTCCCCGCCCGAGCGGCGAGAGCCGCGCCGGCGCGCGGACGCTCCAGAGCCGTGCCCGCTGCGAGGCGGCGTACGCGAAGACGACCGCGGCGCGGCCGCCCACCGGGGTGACCGACAGCGGCCACCGCCCCGCGGTTGCGGCGCCGCGAAGGCGCGTGACCCTGCCGCTGTCGACGTCGAGGACGATCGGCGGCTTCGCGGCGACGACGAGCCGCAGGCCGGTCCTCCCGAGGGCCGACCCCCGGAGCGGCCCCGGGTCGTGCGCGGGGGCGGCGCCCAGCGCGAGGACAGCCGTGAGGGCGATCGCTGCCGGCAGCGCGACGCGCATCGTGCGACATGTTCTACACCGGCATCCCTCGTTCGAGGCACGACCGAGGTGAGGTCGAGTTCAGCCGATCGTCGCTGGCGCCGTCTGGCGCCCGCAGGATGATGCGGTCATGGGGGAGCATCGTTCGATCAACATCGTCGAGTGCCGTGAGTGCGGGATCTCGAGCGGGGCGTTCTGGATCCGCTGGCGCGCGTACCGCTGTGACGACCCGGAACGGGACGAGCCACCGACGCTCGCGTTCTACTGCCCCGCGTGTGCGGACCGTGAGTTCGGTCGCCCGCGGCGCGCGCGCACGTCCGGTTAACGAAACGTACAACGAAGCTCAAAGCGGACGCGGCTAGCCTCGCGGCGATGCCGCGCCGGCTCGTGCCCCTCGCTCTCGTGGCCGCTGTCGCCGTCGCCGTGAGGCTGCCGGGCGTGTATACGCAGGCGTTCTGGCAGGACGAGGTCGCCTCGGCGCGGATCCTCGCGCAGGGGTCGCTCGGTGCTGCGCTCGCACGCATCGTCAGGACGGAGTCGACGCCGCCGCTCTGGTACGTCGTCGGCTGGGTCGCGCACCACGGCGGGCTCGCGATGCGCGACGTCCGGCTCGTCTCCGTCGTCGCCGGTGCGCTCCTCGCGGCGGCGACGACGGTGCTCGCCCGGCGCGTCGTCGCCGAGACTCCCGCCGTTCTCGCGGGCCTGCTCGTCGCGCTCGGCGTCGCATTCGTCGCCCACGGACAGGAGCTGCGCGCCTACGAGCTGTTCGCTCTCGTGACGGTGCTGTTCGCCCTCTCGCTGCTCGCCGAGCTCGACGCCCCGTCCCGGTGGCGCGAGGGGGCGCTCGCCGCCACGACCGCGTCCGGCGCGCTGACGCACTACTTCTTCCTCTTCTCCGCCGCGGCGGCGCTCGCCTGGCTGTGGCTCGACCCTGCGGCGCGGCGGATTCGCCGCCGTGCGACCGCGGCCGTCGGTGCCGGCGCCGTGCTGACGCTGCCGTGGGCGCCGTTCGCGCTCCGGCAGCTGCACCAGGACCGCTTCTGGTGGATCGGGCCGTTCACCCTCCGCCGACTCGTCTCGACGCCGCTCCGGCTGTTCACGCCCGCCTTCGACGACACGCACACCGGGCTCGCGCTCTCGGTCGCGGCGCTCGCCTTCGTGGCAGTGGGTGCCTGGGCGGTGCGCCGTTCACCGGCGGGCAGGCTCGCCGCCGTGCTGGCGCTGCTGCCGCTCGCGCTCGCCGGTACGGGCTGGGCGCTCGGCTGGCGGATCTACGCCCAGCGGAACCTGATCGCGATCGGGCCGTTCCTCGCCGTCTCCGCCGCAGCCGCGGTCGCCGCCGTCCGCGTGCGGCCGGCCGTCGCGGCGACCGCCGCCGCCGCGGTCTGCGCGCTCGCCGCCTCGCTCGCCGTCTCGAACACGGGCCGGGTGCCGCCCTACGACGTGATGGCGCGCGAGCTCGTCGCCGACGGCTGGCGGAGCTCGATCCCGATCGCCGTCTACGGGAACCCGCTCCGTTACCGGGCGCCGCTCGAGTGGTACCTGCCGCACCGGCCGGTGCTCGCCCTCGCCCGCGCTCGGCCGGGCGGCTGCCGCGTCGTGCTCGTCGTCACGCCGCGCGGCCGCGTCGAGCGCGAGCGCGTGCACGGGCGGCTGCGCAGGGCGACGTACCTCGGCGAGGCGCACGACCTGCCGCCCTGCGTCCGGCCCCTCTCCGCCGGTCACGCGGCGCTCGCCTGAGCGCTGATATGGAGTGAGGTTTGTCAAGGGCGCACGGCTTGAAGGCCCGCGTGTGCAGGCCTTCGCTTTTCGGCGGGGAGAGCGTGGCGGCAGTCGTCGACGCGTTGTGTCGCGGCTGATATGCGCGGGTTGGGACCGCATGACCGGGTGTGCGATGTGAGAAGCGGTGCCGCTCTCTAGGGTCGAGCGCCGCTACGGTGGGCGGCTCGTAGCTGAACCGCGGGTCGCCTCTCGCGTCCGTTGCGCCGGGTGCGCTCTCCTCGCCGAGCCGTTACGGATGCGGCTA
>DASUAX010000057.1:0-16201 GCA_035763525.1 Gaiellaceae bacterium | reverse complement strand
GCCGGCGCGCGAGCCGACCCGCCACGACCTCGACCCGCTCACCGGCTCGGCCCCGGCCGCGCTGATCGCGAAGGACTACCACTCGCTCTGGCTCAACTCGGCCGCGCTCGCGCTCGCGGGCGGCGACCTGGAAGTGCCGGGGGGCGTCGTCGAGCGCGACGAGCACGGCGAGGCGACCGGCGTGCTGCGCGAGGAGGCGGCATGGCGGTTCAAGGAGCGGCACATGCTCGTCGCCGACGAGGACTACCTGGAGGCGATGCGGGCCGGCGTCAGGCTCGCGAACGCCCGCGGCGTCACCTCGGTGCACGACAAGGACGGCTGGCTCGGCGCGCTCCGCCTCTGGCGCAAGCTCGAGGAGCGCGGGCAGCTCTCGCTGCGGGTGTGGCAGTCGATCCCCGCCGACCTCGTCGAGCCGGCAGCCGCCGTCGGGCTCCGCTCCGGGCTCGGCTCGCCGCTGCTGCGGGTCGGCTACCTGAAGGTGTTCATGGACGGGACGCTCGGCTCGCAGACCGCCTGGATGCTCGACGGGAGCGGCGTCCGGATCACGAGCGGCGACGACCTCGCGGAGATCGTGCGGCGCGGCGCGGCGGCCGGGTTCCCCGTGGCGGTGCACGCGATCGGCGACCGCGCGAACCGCGAGGCGCTCGACGCGTTCGAGGCGACCCGGGACGTGTGGGCGCCGCTCGGCCTCCGCCACCGGGTCGAGCACTGCCAGCTGCTTTCGCCGGAGGACCTCCCGCGCTTCGCCGAGCTCGGCGTCGCCTGCTCGGTGCAGTTCACGCACGCGCCCTCCGACCGCGACCTCGCCGACCGCTTCTGGGTCGGCAAGACCGACGGCGCCTACGCGTTCCGGTCACTGCTCGAGTCGGGAGCCGTCCTCGCGAACGGCTCCGACGCCCCGATCGAGGAGCTCGACCCGCTCGCCGGCATCCGCGCCGGCGTCCGGCGGACGAGCGACGAGCGCGAGGCGTGGCATCCCGAGCAGTGCCTGACGGTCGACGAGGCGTTCCGCGCCACGTGCGTCGCACCGGCGTGGCTCGCGGGTGACGAGCGGCGGCGCGGCACGCTCATCCCCGGCCACGACGCCGACCTCGTCGTGCTCGACCGCGACCCGTGGGAGGACCTCGACGCGCAGGTCGTCGCGACGATGGTCGCCGGCCGCTGGGTGCACAACCCGCCGCCCTGGGACTGATCAGGCCGAGCGAGGGCCGAGGCCGGACTCGCCGACGGTGACGCTGTAGGTGCCGCCGGGGAGGGCGAGCGGCTTCCCGTTCAGCGTCGCGCTCACGTTCGCGGCCGCGCCGAAGCGCACCTCGAAGCGGTCGCCGCTGAACGTTCGGCTCGCGCCGGCGGGCAGCGTCCCCTGGTAGAGCACCCTCCCGCCGGGCACCGGCCGGACGGAGAGCCACGTGTCCGCGCGGGCCGTCAGGCGCAGGCGCACCGCCTGCCCGGGTGCCGGCGCCGCCTGCTTCTGCGTCGTCGTCGCCGGGGCCGTCGCCGTCGTGGTGGTCGTGGCGCGGACGGTCGTGGCCGGCGGCGCGGCGACCGTCGTCGGACGCTGCGTCAGCGCGACAGGACGGCTCTCCGGCGCCCGCCGGCCGCGGTCGAGCACGATCAGCGCGAGCAGCGCGCCGGTGATCACGACCCCGAGGGAGAAGAGGATCCACTCCCACCGCGCTTCCGGCATCGCGCCACAGTAACTACCGTATAGCCGGATGGACGAGGCGCAACGCCGCAAAGCCGCCAACGAAGCGGTCTTCCGGGAGGTGAACGAGCGGATCGAGGCGCTCCACCGCCGTTTCGAGCTGAGCGACGAGGAGCCGCTCAGCATCGTCTGCGAGTGCGACCGCATCGACTGCACCGAACGGCTCGACGTGACCGTCGAGCTGTACGAGCGAACTCGTGCAGACTCGGCCCGCTTCTTCGTCGTCCCGGGACACGACGACCCGACCGTCGAGAGCGTGATCGAGAGCAGCGAGGGCTACCTCGTCGTGCGGAAGCATCCGGGCGAGCCACGGCAGGTGGCCGCCGAGTCCGACCCGCGCGCCTGAGCTCAGACGACGTAGGCGAGGAGCACGCCGAGCGCGAGCCAGATGGCGCCGGCGCCGAGGAGCCCGAAGCCGAGGCCGCGGTAGAAGAGCGGGTCCGGCGTCGCCCTACCGGTAAACGCGTTCACGTGGGGTTATCCGCCACGGGTCGGACGAATCCTGCTTTTGCAGGCCTTTTGCCGCGCGTCGGCGCGCTGTGAGAGCATTCGGCCATGGCCGTCGCCTCGGCACACAGGATCGGACGTGACGAGATCGTCTGGGCGTTCGGGCCCGAGATGACTCCCGTGCTCGAGATCGACCCGGGGGACACCGTCACGCTCGAGACGAACGACTGCTTCACCGGCCAGATCCGCTCGGAAGCCGACCTCGTCACGGAGATCGACCTCGAGCGCGTGAACAGCGCCACCGGCCCGATCGCCGTTCGCGGCGCCGAGCCGGGCGACTCGCTCGTCGTCGAGCTGCTCGAGGTGAAGCCGCAGGGCACCGGGTTCGCGACGCTCATCCCCGGGATGGGCCAGCTGATCGAGCAGGTGCGCGCGCCGCTCACGCAGGTCTTCCGTATCGAAGGGAACACGATCCACATGAACGACCGGATCGCCTTCCCGCTGCGGCCGATGGTCGGCGTGATCGGCTGCGCGACCGCGGGCGAGACCGTCGGGAACGGCTACGCCGGCGAGCACGGCGGCAACCTCGACAACCACCTGCACGGCCCCGGCGCGACCGTGTACCTCCCCGTCCGGCAGCCGGGCGGGATGCTCGCGATCGGCGACATGCACGCTTCGATGGGCGACGGTGAGATCTGCTTCACGGGGGTCGAGATCGCCGGCGAGGTGACGATCCGCGTCTCGCTCCTCAAGGGCAAGCAGGGGACGTGGCCGGTGACCGAGCTCGCCGACCGCTGGGTCGTGCACGGCACTGCCGGGCCGGACTTCATGGAGGCGCTCGACCGCGCCTCCGAGGAGGGTGCGCGGTTCCTCGTCGACCAGTGGGGGTTCACGATCGAGGAGGCGTTCGTCTTCCTCTCGGTCGCCTGCGACGCGAACATCTGCCAGGCCTGCCGCCCGCAGCCGTTCTCGACGATCGCGCGCGTCGCGATCCCGAAGATCGACGCGTGCCCGCGGCCGTTCGCGGCCTAGACCGGCTCGCGGACGCCGGCCCGGCGCGGCAGGCGCAGGCTTCGCGCCGGCTCGATGATGCCGTGCTGGTGCGCGTAGGCGACGGCCTGCGCGCGGCTGCCGACGCCGATCTTCGTGAGAATGCGCTGGATGTGCGTCGCCACCGTCTTCGGGCTGATGATCAGCTCGCGGGCGATCGACCGCTGGTCGAGCCCGGCGGCGAGCATGCCGAGGATCTCGCGCTCCCGCCGCGTCAGCGTCGCCGCGTCGACCGCACGGCTCTTGCCGATCGCGCGCGAGAGGTGCCGGCGCACGCGCGCGAGCAGCTCGTCGAGGTCGACCGGCTTCGCCATGTAGTCGTCCGCACCCACGAGCAGGCCGCCGATCCGGTCGAGGCGGCCCGTGCGCGTCGCCGAGACGAAGATGATCGGCAGGTCGGGCCCGTAGCGCTCGTTCAGCTCGCGGCAGACCTCGAGGCCGCTCGCCCCCGGCACGTCGATCTCGATCAGGACGAGGCTCGGCCGCTCCTCGAACGCGATCCGGAGCGCCTCGTCACCCATGGCCGCCTCGGCCAGGGGATACCCCAGCCGGGCGAGCGAGGTCTTGACGTCGGCACGAAAGCCGTCGTCTGAATCGACGATCAGTATCGGACCGCAGTAGCTGATGGCTCCCCTCCCCGTGACTGCCGCGAGGGCAAGCATTCTCTACCGTGACGCACGTGTCAATGGTTACCGCATGAAACATCCGCTGTAGGCGCAGGCTGCAGCCGCTTCGGTACGCCTCCGTACGCCGTCCGTCGTCCGTCCCGGCCCGCGGCCGTACGGCCGAAATCCGGCATCCGCCGTCTATTCGCCCGCGATACGCCTTCATACACTCGGCGCGGGGATTCACGGGATTGCCTGTACATCCAGGCCTGCGGAGGGGGAGAGATGGGCACGGAGACCGGGGAGGTCCTGTCGGCAGCACCGCTTTTGTCGGTGGTGGTGCCGACGAGGGACGAAGCAGGAAACGTCAAGCCCTTTCTCGAGCGGCTGCTGCCACACCTGGAGGGGCGGCGGGCAGAGGTCGTCTTCGTCGACGACAGCGACGACGGGACGCCCGAGGCGGTCCGCGCCGCGGCGGGCCATGCGTCCGTCCCGGTGCGGCTGGTGCACCGCCCGAAGGAGGCCCGGAACGGGCTCGCCGGCGCCGTCGTCGACGGCATCCGCGCCACGGCCGGGCGGTGGGTCTGCGTCCTCGACGCCGACCTGCAGCATCCGCCGGAGCTCGTGCCGACGCTGCTCGCCGAGGCCGAGAGCCGCGGCTCCGACGTCGTCGTCGCGAGCCGGTACGCGGACGGCCGGCGCGCCACGTCGTTCGGCGCCGTCCGCTCGCTCCTCTCGCGCGGCTCGACGCTCGCGGCGAAGACGCTCTTCCCGCGCCGCCTCGACACGACCAGCGACCCGATGAGCGGGTTCTTCCTCATCCGCAGGAGCCTCGTCCCGCTCGACCGGCTGCGGCCGCGCGGGTTCAAGATCCTGCTCGAGATCCTGGCGCGGTCGAACGGCCTGCGCGTGAGCGAGGTGCCGTTCGAGTTCGGCGTTCGCCACGCCGAGAAGAGCAAGGCCTCCGCGCGCGAGGCGGCCGCCTACGTGCTGCAGCTCTGGGAGCTGCGCGTCGGCGCCGTCGGCCGCCGCCTGGCCGCCTTCGGGATCGTCGGGCTGAGCGGCCTCGCGATCAACGCGCTCGCCTTCGCGGCCTTCCTCCACCTGGCGTCGCTGCAGTACCTGGCCGCGGCCGCCCTCGCGACCCAGGTCTCCACGCTGTGGAACTTCGTCTGGCTCGAGTGGCTCGTCTTCGACCGCAAGCGGAAGCGCCGCCGCTCGCGCGGGACGCGCCTGCTCGGCTTCGCGGCGCTCAACAACGCCGGGCTCGTGCTGCGCGGGCCGCTGCTCGTCGTGCTCGTCAACGTAGGCGCGCTCGGCGCCGACAGCGCGAACATCGTCTCGCTCGTCGCGCTCACCGCCGCCCGCTTCGTGATCGCCGACGGTTGGATCTGGGGGGGCGACGAGGAGCAGACCGCCCACGCCTACGACGTCCACGGCCTCGTCTCGGTCGCGAGCGACGTGGCGCTGCCCGAGCTCGAGCCGTTCCGCGTCCCCGGCCTCGACGAGCCGGCGACGGTCACCGTCCAGGTCGGCGCGCTCAGCCGCCTCCAGACCGACCTCGTGACGACGCTACTCGAGCCGATCCGACCCGTTCACACGCGCTACGACGAGGGCCTCGGCCGCATCGGATTCGGCGTCGACCTGATGTCGACCGGCTCCCGGGTGCACGTCGTCGCCTCCCCCCTGCTCCGCCGCTCGCCGCATGTTCTCTACACGAACGTCGTCGAGCCGGTCATCCGCTGGTCGCTCGTCGCGCGCGGCTACGCCCTCGTCCACGGCGCCTGCATCGCCGACGGCGGCCGCGCCCACCTGATCACGGCGCACACCGACACCGGCAAGACGACCACGATCCTGAAGCTGCTCGAGCGCCACCCGGCGTCGTTCCTGTCCGACGACCTGACGCTCGTCCGCAGCGACGGCCGGGTGCTCGCCTACCCGAAGCCGCTGACGATCAGCCGGCACACGGTGAAGGCGGTGCGGCGGCCGCTGCTCTCCCTGCGTGAGCGGCTCGGCCTCTTCCTGCAGAGCCGCGTCCATTCCCGCTCCGGGCGGCAGTTCGCGTTCCTGCTCACGAGGACGAAGCTGCCGATCGCCACGATCAACGCGCTCGTGCAGCTGATCGTGCCGCCGCCGAAGTACGCGATCGGGCGCCTCATCCCGCACGTCCTCGAGGCGACGACGGGGCAGCTGGAGACGATGGTCGTGATCCGGCGCGGCGACGGCGAGAGCGGCGCCCTCCAGCCGGAGGAGGCGACCGAGATCCTGATGGCGAACTCCGGCGACGCGTTCGGCTTCCCGCCGTACGCCGCGATCGAGCCGTTCCTGCGCGGCCACACCGGGCAGGACCTCGCCGACGCGGAGCGCGAGATCGTCGCCTCGGCGCTGGCCGGCTGCCGCGCGGCCGTGCTCCACAGCGCCAGCCTGAACTGGTACGAGCAGATCCCCGAGCTGGTCGGGCTGAACGGCGCCGCCGGCGCCGCGCTCGGCGAGCCTGTCCCCGTGAAGGAGGTCTCCCTTGCGTTCGAATGACCGCCGGCCGAACCGCCGGCGACACGTCGGCCGCCTGCTCGGCGCGGTCATCGCGGTTGCCGTCGCGGCCGCGGTCCCCGCGTCCGTCTCGCGCAGCTCCGTCGCCGCGACCTCGCCACCCACGAACACGGCCCTGCCCGTCCTCTCCGGCACGGTCGTCGTCAACCAGACGCTCAGCTCCAGCACGGGAACCTGGACGGACTCGCCGACGGGCTACGCCTACCAGTGGCTCCAGTGCAGCTCGACCGGCGGCAGCTGCGTGGCCGTCTCCGGCGCGACCGCGTCCACCTACACACTCCAGCGCGCGGACGTCGGCAAGACGATCCGCTCGAGCGTCGTCGCCTCGAACGACGCCGGCTCGTCGGCCGCGGCGACCTCGGCGCAGACGGTGAAGGTCGCGGGCATCGCGCCGCAGAACACGGCGCCGCCGACCTTCAGTCCCGCGACCGGCCTCTCGTCCGGGTCGACCGTGACGGAGACCTCGAACGGGACGTGGACGGCGATCCCGAGCGTCAGCTCCTACGCCTACCAGTGGCAGTCGTGCACCTCGCAGAGCGACGCCTCGACGTGCAGCGACATCTCCGGTGCGACGGCGACCACGTACGCGCTCGCGGCCGCCCAGCTGGGGACGTACGTCCGCCTCGGCGTCCACGCGACGAACGTCTGCTCCTCCGGCTGCGGCTCGACCTGGGCCTACTCGGCGACCAGCGACCTCGTGGCCGCGACGGCGGCGCCGGTGAACACGTCGCCGCCGACGATCTCCGGCAGCGCCGTCGGCGGGCAGACGCTGACAGCCGCGCCCGGCAGCTGGTCGAACGACCCGGCCGGCTACGCCTACCAGTGGGTGCGCTGCGACGCGACGGGCGGCAGCTGCCTATCGATCAGCGGCGCCACCGCGAGCACCTACACGCTCGTCTCGACCGACGTCGGCAAGACGCTGCGCATCACGGTGGTCGCCTCGAACGCGTCCGGCTCGGCCTCTGCGACCTCGGCGCAGACCGCCAAGGTGGCCGGGACCCTGCCGAAGGACACGACCCCGCCGACGTTCACGCCCACGAGCGGCCTCGCCGTCGGCGGCGCGGTCACGCTCGTCTCCAAGGGCACGTGGAGCGGCATCCCGACACCGACCAAGTGGTCGTACCAGTGGCAGTCGTGCACCGACCCGGGCTCGCCCGCGAGCTGCTCCGACATCGCGGGCGCGACGGCCACGAGCTACACGCTCACCGCGAACGAGGCCGGCGAGTACCTCCGGCTCGGCGTCAGCGCCGGCAACACGTGCTCGCTCGGCTGCGGCACCACCATCGCCTACTCAGCCGAGAGCACCGGCTCCGTCGCCTCCGGCGGGCCGGTCAACACCGATCCGCCGGCGATCATCGGCGTCGCCCAGACCGGGCTGGTGCTGACGGCGACGACCGGCACCTGGACGAACGCGCCCTCGTCGTACGCCTACGAGTGGCAGCTGTGCGACTCCGCCGGCGCGAGCTGCGCCGCGATCAGCGGCCAGGCGACGTCGTCGTACACGATCCAACAGACCGACGCGGGCCATGCGATTCGCGTGCGCGTGACCGGAACCAACTCGTTCGGCTCCGCGAGCGCGCTCTCGGCGCCGACGGCGCCGGTCGCGAGCGGCCCGCCGCCGCCCGCGAACACGAGCCCGCCCACGATCGCGGGCACGGCGACCGAGGCGCAGTCCCTGCAGGTCCAGCACGGCACCTGGAGCGGCGACGGCATCACCTACGGCTACCAGTGGCGCCGGTGCACGCTGAGCGGCGTCACCTGCGTCGACGTCGCCGGGGCGACCGGCACCTCGTACGTGCTCGGCCGCGACGACGTCAGCGCCCGGATCGCGGTCGTCGTCACGGCGACGAGCGCCGGCGGCACGGCGACGGCAACCACGCAGCCCACCGCCGTCGTCGCCGCGCTGCCGCAGCCGAGCGGCGACCCGGTGGTCGGCGCCGTCGGCGACATCGCGTGCGACCCCTCGAACACGCACTTCAACGGCGGGCTCGGGACGACGAGCGACTGCCATGAGCTGGCGACGTCGAACCTGGCGCTCGGCAGCTCGCTCGCCGCCGTGCTCGTCCTGGGCGACAACCAGTACGGCTGCGGCGGCCTGCAGGCCTTCGTCCAGTCGTACGACCCGTCGTGGGGCCGGCTGAAGTCGCTCACCCACCCGGCGATCGGGAACCACGAGTACTACACCTCGAGCAGCGAGGGCTCGACCGACTGCGACCTCACCGGCGGCGCCAAGGGGTACTTCACGTATTTCGGCGCCGCCGCCGGCGACCCGTCCCAGGGCTACTACTCGTGGGATCTCGCGGGCTGGCACTTCGTCGTCCTCAACACGAACTGCTCGAAGTCGCACGGGTGCTATGCCGGCTCGCAGCAGGAGAAGTGGCTGAAGGCCGACCTCGCCGCCCACCCGGCCGCGTGCACCGTCGCGTACTGGCACCACCCGCGCTTCTCGTCGGTGTCCTCGTCGACGGCCTCCGGCAACTACTACAACGACCTGCTCGCGGCGCACGCCGACATCGTCCTCTCGGGCCACGTCCACAACTACGAGCGGTTCGCCCCGCAGACGAACACCGGCGCCTACGACCCGAGCGGCGGCATCCGCGAGTTCGTGGTCGGCAGCGGCGGCGAGAGCCTGCAGCCCTTCCCGACCACGAAGCTCGCGACCAGCGAGGTGCAACTGAAGAGATTCGGCGTCCTCATGCTCACGCTCCACCCGACGAGCTACGACTGGGCGTTCGTCTCCGACACCGGAACCACCCTCGACAGCGGGACGGCCTATTGTCACTGACCCGGGCCGGTGATCGCCCGCATCCCCCGCAGGCTGCCGGCGGGGCGCGCCCACTCTCCGGCGCGCTCCGTCGTGCGCTGAGCGTGGTGGGAGCGCACCCGGCGCGCGTCGCCTGGGGCGTGGTCGCCGTGGCCTCCGTCGTCGGCGCGGTCGCCCGCATCTGGCACCTGAACGCGCTCGGGCTGAACGCCGACGAGGCCGTCTACTCCGGCCAGGGAGCGTCGATCGCCGCCAACGACGGGCTGGAGCCGTTCTTCCGCATCTTCCGGGCGCACCCCCTCCTCTTCCAGACCCTCGTCTCGCTCGCCTGGCGGGCGCACTTCGGCGCGACCGCCGGCCGCTGGCTCGCCGTCGGCTTCGGGCTCGGCACCGTCGTCCTCACGTTCCTGCTCGGCCGGCTCCTCTACGGCCGCCGTACCGGCGTCGTCGCAGCCGCGTTCCTGCTCGCGATGCCGTACCACGTCGTCGTCAGCAGGCAGATCCTGCTCGACGTGCCGATGGCGTTCTTCGCCACCGGCGCGCTCTACTGCGTGGCCCGCTTCGTGCGCGACAGCGCCGAGCGCTGGCTCTACGCCGGCGCGGCCGTGCTCGGGCTCGCGTTCCTGAGCAAGGAGTCGGCGATGCTGCTCGTCGGCGGCGTCTATGTCTTCTTCGTCATCTCGTCGGACACCCGCGTTCGGCTCCGGCAGCTCCTGATCGCGGGCGGGGTGCTCGCGTCGATGGCGGCCGCGTTCCCGCTTGCGCTGACGCTGAGCGGCGGCGGGCACACCGGGCGCAACTACCTGGCCTGGCAGCTGCTGCGCCGCCCCAACCACAGCTGGCTCTTCTACCTGACCGAGGTTCCCCATGCGATGGGGCCCCTGCTCGTGGCCGCGGCGCTCGCCGCGCTCGTGCTGCTCCGGCACGAGCGCACCTGGCGCGAGCGGCTCCTCGGCTGCTGGATCGCCGTGCCGCTCCTCCTCTTCGAGCTGTGGCCGGTGAAGGGCTTCCAGTACCTGCTCCCGCTCGCGCCCACGGTCGCCGTGCTCGGCGCGCGCTCCGTCGTGCGCGTCCCCGAGCTCTTCGGCACCCAGGTCGCGCGCTGGGCCGCGCCGGCCGGGGCCGCGGTCGTCTGCCTGACGCTTGCCGTGCCGACCTGGGGCCGCATCCAGCCGCCGACCACGCGCACGCTCGCCGGCGCCGGCGGCGTCCCCGGCGGCCGCGACACCGGCCGCTGGCTCGCCGCGAACACCTCGCCGGGGAGCACGTTCTTCACGATCGGGCCCTCGATGGCCAACATCCTCGAGTTCTACGGCCGGCGCGACGGCTTCGGGCTCTCGGTCAGCCCGAACCCGCTCGCCCGCAACCCCTCGTACGTGCCCGTGCGGAACCCCGACCTGCTGCTCCGCCGCGGCGTCGTCCGCTACCTCGTCTGGGACGCCTTCTCGGCGCAGCGCTCGCGGTACTTCTCGCGCCGGCTGCTGCGCTACGTCGACCGCTACAACGCGCGCATCGTCCACGTGGCGACCGTGCCGGGCGACAGCGGCACCGGCGCTGCCCCGGTGGTCGTCGTCTACCGCGTGCCCTTCTCGGCGACGGTGCCGAGCGACCGGCCGCTGCCGAAGCTCCCCGCCACCCCCGGCGAGTCGCTGACGCAGCGCCACCGCCAGATGGTCGTCATCTACACGCTCTACGCGCTCGCCGCCGCGGCGACGGCGCTGCTCGTGGCGGCCGCGCTCGCCGGCCGCCGGCGGGAGGCAACGGCATGAGGCGCGGCGCGCTGCTCGCGCTCGCCGGGGGGCTGCTGCTCGCTGCGCCGCCCGCGGCGTCGGCCGCCGGCCGCTCCGAGGTGATCGAGCTCGCGACGCTCCCGGGCGTCAGCGGCGTCTCCTTCACGGTCGACGGCACGCCGGTCAGGACGGGCCTCGACGGCCGCGTGCAGGTGCGGGTCGCCGTCGGGCGGCGCCACACGGTCGTCGCCGCCCCCATGCACGTCCCCCGCACCGGCGTGCGCGTCGGCTTCGCGCGCTGGCGCGACGGGCTGCGCGGGCGCGTCCGCTCCGTCGACGGGTCGCCCGGGGTCCACCGCCTCCAGGCCGCCTACCGGGTGGACGCGCGCACGAGCTTCCTCTTCATCACCCCGACCGGCCGGCGACTCGACCCGCGCGCCGTCCAGAGCGTCACACTGACGCGCAGCGACGGCCGCACGCTCGTGCTGCGCCCCCGCGCGAGGGCGCTCTGGCTCCCGAGCCGCGACGCGGTCGTACGCGGCGGCGCCCTGCGGTCGCGCCGCTTCCACTACGCGATCGAAAGCGTGCTCGCCAGGGGCTCGAACGTCGTCAACCACGGCCAGCAGCGGTTCGTGGCCGGCGGCCGCGTCGCCGTCAGCGTCCTCTTCTACTCGCTGCACGTGCGCACGCGCGACGCCTTCTTCGGCTTCACCGTCGGCTCGACCGCGACGGTGACCTATCCGGACGGCAGCAGCTCGCCGCTCACGCTCTCGCACGGCCAGGCGACGGCGCCGGCGCTGCCGCGCGGCGACTACGTCGTGAAGATCGACGTGCTCGGCGTCGGCACGAGCCACGACCTCGTCATCTCGCGCAATGAGGACGCGACGATCAGGATCCTCGGCGTCTGGGACGCGCTCGCCGTCGGCGCCGCCTTCCTCGTCCTCTCGGCGCTCCTCTTCCTGGTCGGACGGCGGCCCCGCTTCCTGCGGCGCGTCCACCTGCACGTGCCCACCCTTGGCCGCGAGGCGCACGGGCAGTGAGGCGCGCGGCCGCAGCGGTCGCAGCGGGCCTCATCGCGGCGACCGGGGCGGCGGGGGCGTCGGCGGCGGCGCGCCCGCCGGTGCCGGTCCTCGCCTACTACTACATCTGGTTCAACGCCACCTCGTGGCAGCGGGCGAAGATCGACACGCCGCTCCTCGGCCGCTACTCGAGCGACGAGGTGCGGACGATGCGCCAGCACATCCGCTGGGCGCAGCAGGCGGGCATCGACGGCTTCGTCGTCAGCTGGAAGTCGACGCCGACCCTGAACCGCCGCCTCGCCCGGCTGATCGCCGTCGCGCGGCAGTCGCGCTTCAAGCTCGCGATCATGTACGAGGGCCTCGACTTCGAGCGCCGGCCGCTGCCGGTCGCACGTGTGGCGCGCGACCTCCAGTTCTTTCAGCGGCACTTCGCCTCGAGCCCGGTCTTCCACATCTACTCGAAGCCGCTCGTCATCTGGTCGGGCACGTGGAAGTTCACGCCGGCGGCGATCGCGCGCGTCACGAGCCCACTCCGCTCCTCGCTGCTCCTGCTCGCGAGCCAGCGGCAGGCCGACGACTACGCCCGCGTCGCGTCGTCGGTGGACGGCGATGCCTACTACTGGGCGGCCGTCGACCCCTTCACGACCCCCGGGTACGAGGCGAAGCTGAAGCGGCTCGCCGGCGTGGTACACGCCCACGGCGGCATGTGGATCGCCCCGGCGGCGCCCGGCTTCGACGCGCGCAGCCTCGGCGGCACCTCCCTGATCGCGCGCCGGAGCGGCAAGACGCTCGAAGCCGAGTACGCGGCCGCGCTCGACTCGTCGCCCGACGCGATCGGCCTGATCAGCTGGAACGAGTTCAGCGAGAACACCCAGATCGAGCCGAGCACGCGCTACGGCTCGCAGTCGCTCGACGTGCTCGCCGGCCTGCGCCGCGCGCCCGGGCCGCGCCTCGTCGGCTTCGACTCCGACAACGGGGCCTCCTCGGGCATCGGCAACGTGATCGCCTTCGCGACCGGCGGCACGATCCTAGGGCTGCTCGGGCTCGTGCTCGTCGCACGGCGGCGAATCACGCAGAACACCGCCTGACCCGTTCCCTCGCGCGAGGGATCGGCGCGCCGCGCCCCCGGTCGATGGCTAGGGGATCCGGTCCTCGCGCTCCCTCCTCGGCGCCGTCCTCGGCGCGGCCGTCCTCTCGCTCTCCGCCCTCGCCGGCCCCGCCGCGACGAGCGCCGCCGCCCCGCCGCACGTGCTCGCCTACTACTACCTCTGGTGGAGCACGAACCACTGGCACGACCAGCTCGGCTCGAGCTTCCCGTACACGGCGAGCCCGCTGCCGCTCCCGGCGCGGGTCGACGCGAGCGGCTGCACCCCCGTCTCGCTCTACGCCGGCAACCACCTCACCGACACGCCCGCGGCGCTCTGGACGCAGGACGACCCGTCGGTGATCGAGCGCGACGTCCGCACCGCCGCCGCGGCCGGCCTCGCCGGCTTCATCGTCAACTGGGCCGGCACCGGCAGCACGTCGCAGACGGTCACCTCGAACACCTACAGCAAGCGCCTCGACGCGATGTTCCAGGCGGTGCGCAAGGTGAACGGCGAGGGGATCCCGTTCAAGCTGTGGATCAGCTACAAGAGCTCGTCGAAGCCGAGCGTCACCGCGATCGGCAACGACCTCGCCTACCTCGTGCGCCAGTACGGCAACGACGCGGCGTACGACCACGCGTACTCGAGCCGCCCCGTCCTGCTCTGGACGGGGAGCCGCAAGTATTCCCGCGCCGACGTCGCCACGATCAGCAGCCGCTTCCGTTCGAGCTTCTTCATCGTCGGCGACGAGACGCAGTCGACGTGGTCGGACGGGCGCAGCGCGTATCTCGACGGCGACAGCTACTACTGGTCGTCGCAGAACCCGTACACGAACCCCGGCTCGTTCACGACGCTCAAGAACCTGGCCGCGCAGGTGCGCGCCTCCGGCACCAACCCCGACGGGTCGCGGAAGCTGTGGTTCGCGCCGGTCGCCCCCGGCTACGACTCGATCCTGAACGGCGGCTCGACCTGCGTGCCGCGAAACGGCGTGCAGACGCTCGACACGCTCTGGTCGGGCAACGCGCAGTCGGCCCCCGACGGGTGGACGCTGATCAGCTGGAACGAGATCTCCGAGGGCAGCTACGTGCAGCCGCTGCAGCGCTGGGGAACGCTGTACCTGGACGAGCTGCACCGGCTCATCGGCTGAGCCGCGAGAACGGCCGGGCGACGAAGGCGACCGCCGAGCGCAGCGCGTCCACCACCGGCACGACGACGATCCACACCACCACTGCGACGAGCGCTGCCACGAGCTTCAGCGCCGGGCGAAGGAACACGGGCCGATCTTGCCCGATCGGGCCCCTCAACCTCCCGGTCGGCGGCCGACGTTTTGCCGCGGTTTTACGTACGGGCAACAGCCCGTTGCCGGACCGCGACCATCGTCACGGAGTCACGCGAGTTCTCTTGAGGAGGCCAACCGACGATGAAGCTCCGTCTGATCGCAACCCTCGCCCTCACCGCCCTCGCCTGCGCGGCGCTCGCCGCCACGGCGTCGGCCGACCGCGGCGGCAAGGGTCACAACCAGCTCTACCAGTTCCGCGGCGAGGTCGTCTCGGCCACGTCGACCGGCGTCCAGGTCACGGTCGAGGCCGGGAACCGCGCGGCGCTCCGCGCGATGCTCGGCCAGTCGCAGAACCAGACGTTCACGCTCGGCACCGGCAGCGAGGTGCTCGTCTGGCACCACGGCATTCCGGCCGTCGGCTCGTACCTCGACCTGCACGCGAACGACTGGGTGCAGGTGAACGTCCGCACCAAGGCCGGCTCCTCGCTCGCCGACATCACGGCGACGCCCGCCGGCATCGTCGGCGACCACGGCGCGAACCCCGGCAAGGCCGGCAAGCCGCTGTTCCTCTTCCGCGGCACGTTCACGTCGGCCACGGCCAGCACCCTCGCCGTGCACGTGACGGGCGGCAACCGGCCCGCGCTGCGCAAGCTGCTCGGCCAGGGCCCCGACCAGACCTTCACGTACGACGCGAACACGGTCTTCCTGCTCTGGCAGGGCAAGGTGCCGACCGTGATCGCGCCGTCGCAGCTGACGGCCGGCGACCGCATCACCGTCCGGATCCGCGCGCCGCGCGGCTCGAGCCTCCAGCAGATCGAGTCGACGCCCGCGAGGCACGTCGGCGAGCACGAGCCCGCAGACGCGCCCGACAAGGCGTAGCTCCGCTAGCGCCTCCGGAACAAGCTCCGCCGTCGCGCCCGCACAACCGGGCGCGGCGGCGGCTCCCCTCCCTCGAGAAGCGCCCGCGGCACGTCGACCGTCAGCCAGCGGCCGAGCTCCTCCCCCACCTCCTGCACCGCGGCTCGAAGGCCGACCGCCCGCACGCTCGGTGCGTGCGCGTCGCTCGCGAGCAGGTGCACCAGCCCACGCTCGAGCAGCGTGCGCGAGCAGCGTCTCGCGTTCGCACCGAGGCGGCCGTCGACCGACGCCGCCGTCAGCTGGACGAGCGCCCCGCCCTGCACGATCGGCTCGAGCAGCTCCGGCCGCTCCTGCACGTCGCCGTTTCGCTCCGGATGCGCGAGCACGACCCGAAAGCCCTGGACGCGCAGGCGGAAGAGCCGCTCGGCGAGGTCGAGCGGCCAGCCGAGGTACGGCGTCTCGACGAGCAGCGTGTCGGGCCGGCCGCCGAGCCCGAAGCGGCGGAGCTCCTCCTGCGGCCGGTCGAGCTCGGCCAGGTCGAGCTCGCCGCCGGGGACGACCTCGAGCGCCGGGCCGGCGGCGCGCAGCGTCGCGAGCGCTGCCTCCATCTGACCGGGCGTCGTGGGGTAGTCGTGGGCGCGCACGTGCGGCGTCGCGGCCAGGACGGTGATGCCGTCCCGGGCCGCCGCCTCGCAGAGCGCGAGCGCGTCCTCCAGGCTCTCCGTGCCGTCGTCCAGCCCCGGCAGGACGTGGCTGTGGAGGTCGATCACCGCAGGTCGCGGAACGCGAGGAAGAGCTCGCGGGCCGTCTCGATCCCGAGCGGGACGTACTCGGCGACGAGGCGCTCGTTCGGCGAGTGGATCTGCGAGTCGGGCAGGCCGAAGCCGGTGACGATCGTCGGGATACCCCGGTCGGAGAGCGCTGCGAGGATCGGGATCGTGCCGCCGCTCCGGATCAGCGCCGGCCGCCGGCCGACGACCCGCTCGAACACGTCGAGGCCGAGCTGCACCGCCTTCGCGTCGGGCGAGACGAGCCCCGGCGGCGACGACGACCACAGGTCGACCTGCACGTCGGCGCCGTCGGGCGCCGCGTCGCGCAGCAGCCGCTCG
>DASUAX010000056.1:0-48347 GCA_035763525.1 Gaiellaceae bacterium | reverse complement strand
GTACTGCGAGCCGAGCCCCTCGGTGAACCGCACCATGCGCGCGCTCGTCGTCGTGCCGATGCAGACCTTCTCGTAGCGTCCGTCGTCGAGCTTGCGGACGCCGGGCGCGGTGTGGAGCAGGAACGCGCCGCGAAGGTCGAGCGGCGGCTCGACGCCCTGGTCGAAGATGCGGATCTGCGTCCGGTCGCGGATGCCGATGATGTGGCCCTGCACGATCACCTCGTCGCCGGCGCGCAGCTTCAGGATGTCGTTGGGATCGGTGATCGGGAAAGTGATGTCGTGCTGCGTCATGCATCCCTCTCGTAATCCACGTCGCCGGTCGCGCTGATGTGCGCGGACGCGCGCCGCGCGGCCCAGCACTGGTAATTCACAGCGACGGGGTTCAGGGTCATGTGCGTGTCCGCATGCTCGATATGGCACTGCAGCACGGTCACGTCGCCGCCCAAGCCCATTGGCCCGATACCCGTCTCGTTCAACAGCTCGAACAACTCGTCTTCGAGCTGTGCGACGAGCGGGTCGGGATTGCGCGTGCCGATCGGCCGCATGATCGCTTCCTTGGCGAGGTACATCGCGTAGTCGGCGGAACCACCGATGCCGACTCCGACGATGCCGGGCGGGCATGGCTTGCCGCCGGCGCCGACGATCGACTCGAGCACGAATTGCTTGATCCCCCTCACGCCGTCGGCGGGCACGCACATCTTCAGGAAGCTCATGTTCTCGCTGCCACTGCCTTTCGGCACGCACTTCACGTCCAAGCCGTCCCAGTCAGGAACGAACTCCCAGTGCACGATCGGGAGGCGGTAGCCGATGTTCGGCCCGGTGTTCTCGCGCGTGATCGTGTGCACCGCGTTCGAGCGCAGCGGGTGCTCGACGGTCGCGCGCGCGGTGCCATCACGCAGCGCCTCGTAGATGCGCGCGGGGTGCAGCGGGAAGTGCTCGCCGACGCGCGCGTGGTAGACGGCGATGCCGGTGTCCTGGCAGACGAGGTTCTTCGCGTCGTCGGCCACGTTGACGTTCCGGTGGATCGTCTCGAGCACGCGCCGCCCCGTCGCCGAAGTCTCGCGCTCGCGCGCCGCGGCGAGCGCGTCGCGCAGGTCCTGCGGGATGTCCTTCAGCGCCCACACGTACAGGTGGGCCGCCGTGTCCTCGACGACGTGCTGCAGGTCGACGGCGACGGTCATCCCCGTGCCTTCTCCGCGGCGGCGCGGCCGGCGCGACGTCCGAAGACAACGCATTCGAGAAGGCTGTTGCCCATCATGCGGTTGCGCCCGTGCGTGCCGCCCGCGATCTCGCCGCAGGCGTACACGCCCTCGAGGGTCGTGGCGCCGTCGGTGTCGATGACGAGGCCGCCGTTCTGGTAGTGGAGGACCGGGTAGGTGAGGATCTTCTCCTTGAGCGGATCGATCCCGGCGCCGCGGTAGCGGCGGAGCATGTAGGGCAGCGAGACCTCGGCGTCGGCCTCCGGGACCCGTGTGGTGTCGAGCAGCACGGCCGGGCGGCCGTCGGGCGTCTCGACGCCACGACCGTTCTCGACCTCGTCGAAGATCGCCTGGCTGACCGTGTCGCGCGGGCCGAGCGAGTCGGTGAACTCCTCGCCGTCGGCGTTCAGGAGCACGGCGCCGTAGGCGCGCGTCGTCTCCGGGATCGAGTAGCCCTGCATGTTCGGCGGCCAGGCCCCGCCGTTCGGGTGGTACTGGAGCGCGTCGAGGTCGCGCGCCTCGGCGCCGGCCGCGAGCGCGATCTGCGTCACCTCGCCCGTCGCGTTCGGGTGGTTCGTCGAGAGCTCGCCGCGAAGCTCCGCCTCGGCGTAGCAGCGGCCTCCGGCCGCGAGCACGACCGCACCCGCGTCGACACGATGCTCGCCGACGAGGGCCCGCCAGTGGCCGTTCACCTGCTCGAGCTCGTGGAGCGGCGCGTTCGTGAAGCTCGTGCCGCCGGAGCCCTCCCACGCCTCGCGCAGCTGCTTCGTGATCGCATGGCCGGTGCGGTCGCCGACCTGGAGGAGCCGCTTCGCCGTCGCGCCGCCGCAGCGGGCGAGGCGGTAGGGACCGTCGGCGTCACGCGTGAAATCGACGCCGAGCTCCTCGAGCCAGTGGATCGCCGATCGCGCGTCGCCGGTCAGCGCCTCCACGAGCGTCCGGTCGGCGGTGTCGTGCGAGGAGCGGAGGATGTCGTCGGCATGGCGCTCGGGCGAGTCGTCGGCCCCGAATGACGCCTGGATGCCGCCCTGCGCCTTGGAGGAGTTGTTCGCCTGCAGCGAGCCCTTGGTCGCGAGGGCGACCTGCGCGCCGGCCCGCGCCGCCGAGACGGCCGCGGCGAGGCCGGAGGCGCCGCTCCCGACCACGAGCACGTCGAACGAGGGCGCTCCCTGCGTCACGCTCGAGACTATACCTGAAATAAGCTTGCTTAATCCACTGGCACCGGCGGGCGCGCAGGCGCATCCCCGCGCGGGAGCCACTCGAGCCAGTGCGGCAGGTACCAGTTCCAGCGGCCGAGCAGCTTCATCGTCGCGGGCAGGAGCACGGCGCGGACGACCGTGGCGTCGACCGCGATGGCGACCGCGAGACCGAAGCCCATCTGCTTGAACTGGAGCAGCGAGAGCGTCGCGAAGATGGCGAAGACGGCAACCATCACCGCGGCGGCGCTCGTCACCGACGGCGCGGTGCGGCTGATCCCCTGCAGGACGGCGTCCTCCGTCGACGCGCCCGCGTCGACGAGCTCCTTGATCCGGCTGACGATGAAGACGTGGTAGTCCATCGAGAGGCCGAAGAGCACGACGAACAGGAACATCGGCAACCACGAGGTGACGCCGCCGTTGGACGTGAAGCCGAGCAGGCTCTCGGCGAAGCGGTGCTGGAAGACGAGCGTCAGCATCCCGTACGCGGCGCCGACGGAGAGCAGGTTGAGCACGATCGCCGTGAGCGGCACGACGAGCGACCGGAAGGTGAGCAGCAGGAGGACGAACGCGAGCCCGAGCACGAACGCGAAGATGAGCGGCAGCCGCGCCTTCATCAGCTCGTTGAAGTCCTTCGTCGCGGCGGCGACGCCCGTCGTCGCGTACTCGACACCTTCGAGCGTCCCGACCGTCTGCGGCAGCAGCGTGACCCGCAGCAGCTCGAGCCCCGCCATCGACGCGGCGTCGTCGCCGCTGCCGACGAGCGGCAGGTCGATCTCCTCGACGGTGCCGTCGGGGCTGATGCGGGTCGAGACCGGCGTCCGCACCCGCCCGCTCGCGAGCGCTCGCCGCTCGAGCTCGGCCACCTGCGCCCGGATCGCGGGGCTCCTGACGTCGCGGGCACGGAGGACGACGACTGCCGGCGTCGGCGAGCCGGGGAAGGCGCGGATCAGACGCTCGTACGTCTGCACGATCGGGACGCCGTGCGGGAGGTCCGTGAAGCTCGGGAGCTTCGTGTGCATCGTCAGGGTCGGCGCCGCCGCCGCGAGCAGCGCGCCTCCTGCGAGCAGGACGGCGAGCCACGGCCGAGCCAGCGCGGGTCGCAGGACCGCGTTCCAGAAGCGGCCCTGGCCGCGCGCGCGACGGGCGAACGGCAGCCGGCCGCGGTCGACGCGGTCGCCGAGCCGGTGCAGGAGGGCAGGAAGCACCGTCACGGAGCCGATCAGCGCGAGCAGCACGACCACCTCCGTGCCGAGGCCCATCGAGGTGAAGATCGGGTTCGCGGCGAGGAAGAGGCCTGCCATCGCGATCAGCACGGTCAGGCCGGAGACGAGCACGGCCCGGCCGGAGGTGCTCGCGGCCGTCAGCAGCGCCACGCGCGGCTCGGCGCCTCGCCGCCGCTCCTCGCGCTCGCGCTGGAGGTAGAAGAGCGAGTAGTCAACGCCGACCGCCATTCCCATCATCAGGATCACGCTCGAGAGAAACTCCGGCAGCGGGTAGGCGTAGCTGATCCCGACGCAGACGCCGATCGCGCCGAGCACGGCGGTGAACCCGAGCACGACCGGCAGGAGCGCGGCCACCAGCGCGCCGAACGCGAGCAGGAGGATCGCGAGGGTGATCGGAAGCGAGGTGTACTCCGCCTTCGCGAAGTCGTGCTCGACCGTCTTCCCGATCACGTGCGAGGCGCTCGCCATCCCGAACTCCTCGATGCGGAAGCTCGGGTTGCCGGCCTGCGCGGCAGCGACGGCGTCGAGCGCCGGCTGGATTCGCGTCGCGGCGGTGTCGGCGTCGCCCCGGACGTCGAACTGGATGATCGCCGAGCGGCCGTCGGCGGAGAGGAGCGGCCGCCGGATGTTCGTCAATGCCGGAACCCCGGAGAGCGTCTGGACGAGCGACGCGGCCGCCGCCGAGAACGTCGGCCGGCCGACGAGGGAGCGGCCGTCGCGGCTCTGGATCAGCACGGTCTCGGCGGCCGGGGAGAGGAAGCCCGCTCCGCGCAGGTAGGACTCCGCGCGGGCGGTCTCGCCGGAGCCCGACTGGGAGTCGCCGAGCGCGTTCAGCCCCGCCGCCGATCCGATCGCGAAGACGCCGATCGTCAGCGCGAACCAGCCGAACGCCGCGGTCTTCCAGCGCGAAGCGCTCCAGCCGCCGGCCCGGCCCGCCAGGTTCCAGCCTCCGGCCATGACGCGAAGGTACGACCGGCTTGCGCTCGCCGCGTCAGTAGATCTCGCGATACAGCGTGTGGATCTCCACGGCGCTCGCGGGCCGCGGGTTCGCCTGGTTCCCTCCCCGCTCCGCCGCAGCGGCCGCCACGGCGCCCAGGTCGTTCTCCGGGATGCCGAAGTCGCGGAGGCGAACGAAGCCGCCGATGAGGGCGAGCTCGCGGGTGGAGTCGACCGGGTCGCCCCCGACCGCCGCTCCGAAGCGCGCGACTGCGTCCGGGACGATGCGGCGGTTGAAGTCGAGTGCCGGCGGCAGACAGAGCGCGTTCATCGCGCCGTGCGGCAGCCCGTAGGTGCCGCCGAGCGCCTGCGCCATCGCATGGGCGAGCGCGAGCCCGGCGAGCCCGAGCGCATGCCCGGCGTGCATCGCGCCGCGAAGCAGCGTCGCGCGCGCAGCGCGGTCCTGCGGCTCTGCGAGGACACGCGGGAGCGCGTCGGCGATCAGCGGCGCGCCCGCGAGCGCCTGCTCGTCGCCCTCCTCGCCGTGACGCGCCGCGTAGAGCGCCTCCGCGCAGTGAGCGAGAGCGTTCATCGCCGTTCCCGCGGTGACGTCGGCGGGAAGGCCGAGCGTCAGGTCGACGTCGTAGACGATCGCGACGGGGTGGGCGCCCGCGCCGCCGCCGCGGATGATGCGGTCGGGCGAACGGATCCCGTAGAAGGTCGTCCACTCGGCGCCCGAGTACGTCGTCGGCACGTGGACGACGGGCTTCCCGCTACGGGCCGATGCGTGCTTCGCCGTGTCGATGGCCGAGCCGCCGCCGATCGCCAGGATCCCGTCTGCCTCGTCGGGCACCTCGACCTCGGTCGACGGCACCTCCGACCACCAGGCGAGCTGCGGCACGTCGAGCGAGCGCCAGCGCGCGCTCGCGATCACGAGCGGGCGGGCGATCCGCACGTCCGCGAGCGTGCGCGGCAGCTCGGCGAGGCCCCAGCGGACGATCACGAGGGAGCCACTACAACCGCTCGCGGGCGAAGTCGACGAAGGCGCGCGCGGCGCGCGTCTCGCTGCGGCCGGCCGCTCGCACGAGGTGGATCTCGCGCTCGAGCTCGAGGCCTTCGACGCGCGCCTCGACGAGCGTGCCGGCGGCGAGGTCGGCCTCGACGGAGGAGCGCGAGATGAAGGTGATCCCGTAACCCGCGCGCACCGCGTGCGCCACCGACTCCTGCAGCCCGAGCTCGATCCGGGCGCCGAGGTCGCGCAGGCGCCGGCCCCTCCGGCGGAGCTCCTCCTCGAGCATCTGCCGGACGCCGGCTCCCTCCTGCATCAGGATCAGCGTCTCGGCGGCCACCTGCTCGAGCGTCACGGTGCGGCCGCCGAACGCGTGACCGGGCGGGCAGACGAGGACGACGGTGTCGTGCAGGAACGGCTCGTACTCGACGCCGCGGTGGCGCGGAGCAGCACCGACGACGCCGAGCTCGAGCGTGCGCCCGGCCACCTGCTCGACGACGGCCTGGGTGGCGGCGACGAAGAGCTCGACGTGCAGCTGCGGATGGAGCTCGGCGAACTGGCAGAGGAGCGTCGAGAGGACGACGCCGCCCGGCCCGGTCGACGCGCCGATCGCGAAGACGCCGGCGAGCTCTCCCGTCGCCTCCTCGGCGAGCTCGTCGACGATCTCCTCCTCGAGCGCGAGCAGCCGTTGCGCGGAGCGATAGAGCTTCGAGCCCGCCTCCGTCGGCTCGACACGGCGGCCGGAGCGGTCGAGGAGCTGCATTCCGAGCCGCTTCTCGAGTGCGCGCACCTGCAGGCTGACGGCCGGCTGCGTCACCCCGAGGCGCTCGGCGGCCTGGGAGAACGACTTCCGCTCGACCACCTCGCAGAAGACGCGCAGCTGCCGCGTGTCCATAAAGACATCTTATGGACACGCGGCAGTGGTGACGCTACGACCGCCAGCCGGGGAGGGCGATGTACGCGTCGAGCGCGTTCGGCTGCACGAGCACCGTCGGCGCCAGGCACGTCGAGGGCAACGCGATCCGGTCGTCGATCCGGGCGTCGCCGTCTTCGGAGATCGGCACCGAGCCGGTCGTCGCGGCGGCGCCCGACGTGTCGGGCGCGCAGAAGAGCGACGCCCGCACGGTCGTCACCGGCCGGGCGGTGCCGGCCGGGAAGGTCCCGTGCGCGACCGGGATGACGAGGCCGCGCAGCTCGACCTTGATGTGGCCGTCCGCCCCGAGCTTCACCTGCCCGCGATCGAGCACCCACGGCGCGCCGCCGGCCGGAACGCCGTGGACGGCCGGGTCGCTCGGCACGCTCGGTGCGAGGGCGGCCGAGTAGATCCGCGCCGCGTTCTGATGCCGACGGCCGTCGTTGTCGTCGCCCTTCCCGTGGCCGTCGTCGGCGCTTGCGACCACCGCCGCGCCGAGCGCCGCCGCCGCGAGTACGGCGAGCACGAGAGCGAACAACGGGCGCCTGCCAGTGTGTGATCCCACGTGAACCTCCTGTCGCGTGTGTCGGTCGTCCGTACGCAGCGACGGCGCGGACGGATTCGCTCAGGCCCCGCGGAGCTCGAGGCGGTTGCCGAACGGGTCGACGGTGTGGAAGCGTCGCGTGCCCGGGACCGAGTCGTCCCAGTCGACCGCGATCCCCTCCGCCGCGAGCCGTTCCGCGAGCCCCTCGACGTCCTCGGCGACGAGCCCCGGGTGCGCCTTCCGCGCCGGGCTGAACGGGTCCTCGACGCCGACGTGCAGCTCCTGTTCGCCGGCGCGGAACCAGCAGCCGCCGCGCGCCGCGAGCGGCTCCGGCTTCGCCAGCTCCTCCAGCCCGAGCAGGCCGCCGTAGAACGTGCGCGCCTCCGCCTCGCAGCCGGGCGGCGCTGCGACCTGCACATGGTCGATGCCTGTGACCGCCACACCCGAGGGTCTACCATCGATTCGTGCAAGCGGCGCCGCCACCGCTCGAGGAGACCCTCGTCAGCGGCTACGTGCGGCTCGCGGCGGAGGCGGAGCACCGCCGGATCGACCTCGAGCTTCGCGCTCTCGACGTCGCGCTGGCGCTCCTCTTCGGCGTCGTCGCTCTCCCGCTCGGACTCGTGATCGCGCTCGCGCAGCTCGCGACCGGCGGCCGGCCCGTCCTCTACCGCGGCGAGCGCGTCGGCCGCCGGGGCCGCTTCTTCGAGATGCTCAAGTTCCGGACGATGCGCCCTGGCGCCGAAGAGCGGATCGGGCAGTACCTCGGCGCGGAGCTCGTGCAGGCCACCGATGCGGAGCTGACGAGGCTCGGCCGCTGGCTGAAGGCGTCGCAGCTCGACGAGATCCCGCAGCTCTGGAACGTGCTGCGCGGTGACATGTCGTTCGTCGGCCCGCGCCCGATCAGGCCCCGGTTCTTCGCCGAGCTCGCGCACGATCTGCCCGCCTACTGGCAACGGCTCGTCGTCCGTCCCGGACTGACGGGCTTCGCCCAGGTGCGGCGCGGCTACGAGACGTCGATGGCGGAGAAGCTGGCGCACGACCTCGAATGGATCGCAGACCGCTCGGTGCGCCTCTACCTGCGCACCGTCTTCGTGACCGGGCTACGGGTGCTCGCCCAGACCTTCGGGCGCCGCAACTAAGGTAGATCGCCATGTGCGGGATCTGCGGGATCGCGTCCGCGCGCGAGCCTGTCGACGAGCGCCGGCTCCGCGAGATGGCGCAGACGCTGTACCACCGTGGCCCGGACTCGGAGGGGATCCACCTCGCCGAGCGCGTGGGCATCGCCGCGCGCAGGCTCGCCATCATCGACGTGGCCGGCGGCGACCAGCCGATCGCGAACGAGGACGGCACCGTCGTCGTGGTGCAGAACGGTGAGATCTACAACTACCGCGAGCTGATGCTCGAGCTCGAGCTCGCCGGCCATCGCTTCCACACGCGCTGCGACACCGAGGTGCTCGTGCACGGCTACGAGCAATGGGGTGCGAAGCTGTGGGAGCGGCTCCGCGGCATGTTCGCCGTGGCCGTCTGGGATCAGCGCCACCGCCGGCTCGTGCTCGCCCGCGACCGCTTCGGGATCAAGCCGCTGTCGTACCGCCACACGGGCAGCGAGCTCGCGTTCGCGTCCGAGCTCGACGCGCTCCCACACGGCGACGTCGACCTCGACGCGCTCGAGGCGTTCCTCGCGTTCAACTCGGTGCCCACGCCGCTCTCGATCTTCGCCGACATCCGCAAGCTGCCACCCGGGCACATGCTCACCTGGACGGAGGGGGCCGTCGAGCTCGCGAGCTTCGCCCGCACCGGGCCGCTCCCGACGCGCCACGGCGAAGACGAGGCCGAGCTCGTCGAGGAGTGCCGCGCGCGGCTTCGCGACTCCGTGCGCGCGCACCTGGTCGCGGACGTGCCCGTCGGCGTGCTCCTGTCGGGCGGCGTCGACTCCGGGACGCTCGCCGCGCTCGCCGCCGAGGAGTCGTCGGAGCGCCTGCGCACGTTCTCGATCGGGTTCGGCGAGGCGAGCTTCGACGAGCTGCCCGGGGCGAGCGCGGTCGCGCGCCGATACGACACGCTGCACCGCGAGCTGACGCTGCGCCCCGACGCGGCGCTGCTCCTGCCCGCGCTGGCCGCCGCGTTCGACGAGCCGTTCGCCGACTCGTCGGCGCTACCGACGTATCTCGTCTCCAAGCTCGCGGCCGAGGACGTCAAGGTGGCGCTCTCCGGCGAAGGAAGCGACGAGCTCTTCGGCGGCTACTACACCTACGTCGCCGACCTGCTCGCGGAGCGGCTCGGAGGGCTCGCAGCTGCGGCGCGGCCGCTCGCCGAGCGCCTGCCCACGTCGACGCGGCGCGTGAGCTTCGACTACAAGGCGAAGCGGTTCACCCGCGCGGCCCACCTGCCGCCGCTCGAGCGGCACCACGGCTGGAAGGAGATCTTCTCGGCGGATGCGCGCGCCGAACTGACCGGACGTCGCAGCGCCTTCGACCCGCTGACGGCGCATCGCGGGCGGTTCGCGGGGACGGAGGGGCACGAGCTGCTGACGCGGCTGCAGGACGTCGACTTCGGCCTCTACCTCGTCGACGACCTGCTCACGAAGACCGACCGTGCCTCCATGGCGTGGTCGCTCGAGGCGCGCGTGCCGTTCATGGACACGGTCGTCGCGAACTTCGCGTTCTCGCTGCCGGCGAAGCACAAGGTGCGCGGGCTCACGAAGAAGCGCCTGCTGAGGAAGGCGGTCGAGCCGCTGCTCCCGCGCGAGGTCGTGCACGGACGGAAACGCGGCTTCTCGATCCCGGCGGCGGCGTGGCTGCGCGGCGAGCTCGAGCCGTTCGCGCGCGAGACGCTCTCGCCCGAGACGATCCGCCGCCAGGGGTTCTTCCGGCCTGAGGCGGTGACGCGGCTGCTCGACGCCCACGTCGCCGGCCGGGAGGACCTGTCACGCCAGCTCTGGGGGTTGCTCTCGTTCACGCTCTGGCACGAGCACCACGTCGAGAAGATCGACCGCGGCGTCTCCTTACAGGCTGTCGCCACGTGACCGGCGTAGGCTCGACGGAGCCGGCAAGGAGCGGAGCCCCCGGCTCCGCCGGGGGTGGAGCTGAGTGAAGGTCTGGTGCGACTTCACGGCGAGCGCGCATCCGCTCGTCTTCAGGCCGCTCGTCGAGCGACTGCGTGCGCAGGGGCACGAGGTGGAGATCACCGCGCGCGACTATGCGCAGACGCTGCAGCTGATCGAGTCGCACGGGATGGAGGCGACGGTGATCGGCCATCACGGCGGCCGCTCCGCCTTCGGGAAGTTCGCACAGATGCGCTCGCGCCTGCGGGCGCTGCGCACGTGGGCGAAGGGCCGCGGCTTCGACGTCGGGCTCGCGCACGGCTCGCACGAGCTGACGATGACCGCGCGCCGGCTCGGCATTCCGAGCGCGACGACGTTCGACTACGAATGGGCATGGCTCCAGCACCAGCTGGGCTGCCGCGCCGCGACGCGCGTCGTCGTGCCGGAGTCGATCCCGCCGGAGCGGCTCGCCCGCTACACGGCCGTGCCACCGAAGCTGCAGCAGTACCCCGGGTTGAAGGAGGAGTACTACCTGTCGGACTTCGAGCCGGACGAATCGGTCCTCGGCGACTGGGGGATCGAGCCCGGGCGAGTACTCGTCGTGCTGCGGCCGCCGCCCGACGTGTCGCTCTACCACCGCCACTCGAACCCGCTCTTCCCGCAGACGCTCGAGCACCTCGGCCGCGCCGGGCACGTGCACGCGTTCGTGATCCCACGGACCGAGGAGCAGCGCGACTACGTGAAGTCGCTCGAGTTGCCGTCGGTGATCGTTCCCGAGCGGGCGGTCGACGCGCAGAGCCTGATCGCGTTCGCCGACCTCGTCGTCTCCGCGGGCGGCACGATGAACCGCGAGGCGGCGGCGCTCGGCGTGCCCGTCTACACGACCTACGGCGGCCGCCTGGGCGGTGTCGACGAGCAGCTCATCCGCGAGGGCCGGCTCCGCCCGCTCACCGACCCGCGCGCGCTGGAGCTGCACAAGCGGGAACGCGGCGCCCGCGAGCGCGTGAAGCGTGACCCGCAGCTGATGCTCGACCTGCTGCTCTCAGCGCTCGACGACGGCCAGTAGCTCCTCGCCGTAGCGCTCGAGCTTCGCGGGGCCGACACCGCTGATCTGCGCGAGCTCGCCGATGGTCGCCGGGCGGGCGGCGGCGATCGCCTGCAGCACCGAGTCGTGGAAGACGACGTACGCCGGCACGTTGTCCGTCCTCGCCCGCTCGGCCCGCCACTCACGAAGGCGCTGTGCCTCCTCCGTCCACTCCGCCCTCCGCTTCCTCTCGGTGGGCGCCGACGCCGCCCCGAGCTCGCGCAGGAACGGCGACGGCCTCCCCGACCACGAGAGCCAGAGGACGCGCTGCGCACGGGTGAGGCCGACGTACAGGAGCCGCCGCTCCTCCGCGATCTCGGCGTCGCTGCGCGCCTGCTTCGACGGCAGCTCCTTCACCTGGAGGCGCGGCAGGAAGACGGCCTCGAACTCGAGCCCCTTCGCGCGGTGGAACGTGAGCAGGTTGACGCCGTGCGCCCCGTCCGAGCCCGGCGAGAACCGCTCGCGCAGATGGGTGACGAAGGCGGCGGCGTCGCCCTCGAACTCGGATGCGAGCGCGACGAGGCGGCCGAGGTCCTGCTGACGCACCTGCTCGCGGTCGCCGAGCTTATCCGGCGGGCGCTCGAGCAGGCCGGCGTCGAGCGCGGCCGCCCGCACCGCCTCGCCGGCTGGAGCCGGCGAGCGCTCGAGCCTCCGGCAGAGGCGCCGCGCTGCGTCGCGCTCGAGCAGCGACGCGCCCTGGAACGGGATCCGGGCGTCGTGCAACAGCTCCTCGAAGTCGGTGAGCCGCGCGTTCGTGCGCGCGAGGATCGCGATCTCCTCGAGCGGGCACTCGAGCGCGCGGATCGAGGCGGCGATTGCAGCGTCCTCGTCCTCCGGCGTCGCGAACGGACGCATCACCGGCTCGGGGCCCTCGGACCGAACGGCGCGCAGCTTCTTCTCCGCACCGCCGAGCCCCGGCACGAGCCGGTTCGCGAGCGCGAGCACCTCCGGCGTCGAGCGATAGTTCTCCTCGAGCCGCGCGACGAGAGCGTGCGGGAAGCGCTGCGGCACGCCGAGCAGATGCTCGGGGCCGGCGCCGGTGAACCCGTAGATCGACTGATAGTCGTCGCCGACCACACACAGGTCGTCACGGTCGCCGAGCCACAGGTCGAGCAGCGTCTGCTGCAGCAGGTTGACGTCCTGGTACTCGTCGACCGTGAACGCGCGGTACTGCCGCCGGAACGTCTCGCGCGCTTCCGCGTCGTCCTCGAAGAGCCGGATCGCGAGCTCCAGCAGGTCCTCGAAGTCGATCGCGGCCTCGGCCTGCTTCCGCCGCTCGTACTCCATGTAGACGCGCCGCATCAGGTCGACCGGGATCGGCGGCTCGCGACCGTCGCCGTACTCCTCCGGCGTGATGCGGCGATTCCTGGCCCACTCGACCTCCGTCGCGAGGTCGCCCGCCGGCCGGAACTTGTACGGCGCGGGCAGCCGGTTCGCGATCTGCCGCAGCACGAGCGCCTTCGACGGCAGGATCCGGCCGACGCGCCCGGGGGCGAAGTGCCGGAGCTGGCGCAGCGCCGCGGAGTGGAAGGTAGATGCGCGAACGCCGGTGACCCCCAGCGCCGCGAGCCGTGCGCGGAGCTCACCGGCCGCCTTGTCGGTGAACGTCACGGCCATGATCGCGTTCGCGGGGAACGCGCCCGCCCGCACCTGCTGGGCGATGCGGTGCGTGATCGTCGTCGTCTTCCCCGAGCCCGCGCCGGCGAGGATGCAGACCGGGCCGCGCACCGCCTCCGCGGCACGCCGCTGCTCCGGGTTCAGGCCGTCGAGCGGGTCCACCGGGCCACCGTACCGGCGGCCGCGGCGGGCAATCGTCACAACTTCGTCGCCTGGAGGAGCTGGCCGCCGGCCACGGTGCGAACCTGCGGCTCGCGCCAGCCCGCCTCCGCGGCGAGCGCCGCCAGCTCCTCATCCGCGTAGAAGTGGCCGCGGCTCGCGAACGGCTCGGGCGCCGCGGGCGTGCCGCGCAACTCGGGCGCCGTCGTGTACACCGCGAGCCGACCCTCGGGCCGCGCGACCCGCCGGCACTCGCGCAGCACGCCGAGCGGGTCCGGGAGGAAGAAGAACACGATCGACATCGCGATCGCGGTAAAGGACAGATCGGCGAACGGCAGCGCCTCCGCCCGCCCGAGCCGGATCTCGGCGCCGGGCGCACGCTCGGTCGCGAGCGCGACCATGTCGGCGCTGTGGTCGATACCGACGGCGCGTGCGCCCGTCGCAACCGCGTCGCGCAGCAGGAGGCCGCCTCCGCTTCCCACCTCGAGCAGCGAGTCGCCCGGCCCGAGCGCAAGCGCCTCGAGGATCGCGCGGCGTGCGAAGTCGTGGACGTTTTCGTCGCCGTAGACGGCGCGTGCTCGCGAGCCTTCCGGCCGCCGCGCGACCCGGTCCATGAGCCAGTCCTCGAGCTCGCCCTCGGGTCGGCCGCTCGCCTGCCACGCCGCCAGGTCCTCGTCGCCGAGCCCGAACGCCTCCAGCAGCGCCGAGGGGTCGCGCGGCATCGGAGGTCAGTGCAACGTGTCTTCGAGGACGGCTTCGGTGCCGATCCGGTGCGGCTCCTCGACCATCGTCTCGAGCTTCGCGACGATCCCGGGCGTGTCGGCGCGCTCGACGAGCCGCTCGAGCTCCGCCAGGCACTCCTCGAGCCAGTCGGGATCGATCGTCGCCCGCGCGGCGCGCATGATCTTCGGGTGGGAGGTCGGGCCGACCATCTCCCCCTCGCTCCACAGCACCTCGTGGATCTTCTCGCCGGGGAGCACGCCGGTGAAGACGATCGGCACCGCGTCCTCGTTGCGGCCGGACAGCCGGATCATCTGCTTCGCCAGGTCGAGGATCCGCACCGGGTCGCCCATGTCGAGCACGTAGACCTGTCCACGGCCGCCCATCGCTCCTGCCTGGATGACGAGCGACGACGCCTCCGGGATCGTCATGAAGAACCGGGTCATCTCCGGATGCCTGACCGTGACGGGGCCGCCACGCTCGATCTGACGACGGAAGATCGGGATCACGGAGCCCGACGAGCCGAGGACGTTGCCGAAACGGACGGCGACGAAGCGCGTATCGACGTCTTCCCGTAGCGCGTACGACTCGACGATCCACTCGCACAGGGCCTTCGAGCGGCCCATCACGTTCTTCGGAGTCGCCGCCTTGTCGGTGGAGACGAGGACGAAGCGATCGACGTGCGCCTCGATCGCCGCCTCGATCAGGTTGCGCGTCCCGAGCACGTTGTTCGCGACCGCCTGCACCGGGTTCGTCTCGAGCATCGCGACGTGCTTGTACGCAGCGGCGTGGAACACCACCTCCGGCTGATGGTGCTCGAACAGGCCGCGCATCTTCACGCGGTCGCCGGAGTCTGCGAGCGCCGCGGTGGCGCCGGGGTACTCGCGCTCGTCGCGCAGCTCGCGCTCGATCTCGAACAGCGCCGACTCGCCCTTGTCCACGAGCACGAGACGTCCCGCGCCGACTCGCGCGAGCTGCCGGCAGATCTCGGAGCCGATCGATCCTCCCGCGCCGGTGACCATGACGACGCGGCCCTTCACGTACGACGAGACGAGCTCCAGGTCGACCTCCACCTGCTGACGGCCGAGGACGTCCTCGACCTGCACCGGGCGAATCTGTCCGGCCAGGTTCAGGTCGCCGGAGATCAGCTCGTGCAGTCCCGGCAGCGTCTTCACGGGAACGCTCTCGGACCTGCACGCCTCGACGATGTGTTGCCGGACCGAGCCCGGTGCGGAGGGGATCGCGATCAGCACCTCGTCCGGCTTGTTGTCCCGGAGGATGTGCACGAGGTCGTCGGTCGTGCCGAGCACGCGGACGCCGACGATGCGCGTGCCACGCTTGCGCGGGTCGTCGTCGACGAAGCCGATCGGCGTATAGCGCAGCTGCCGGTTCCGCTGCATCTCGCGGACCATCAGCTGGCCCGCGTCGCCGGCGCCGATGATCAGCACCTCCTTGCCGCGGGCGACGAGGCCGGCGGGCGGCCGCTCGATCAGGGTCCGCGCGAGCAGTCGCGTGCCCGCGACGAACGCGAGCAGGAGCAGGAAGTCGAACGCAGCGATGCTGCGCGGCAGGCGCGAGGTGTGCTCGGGCGGGAAGGCGTAGAGGACGAGGTACGTGAGCGCCGACGCGATCGTGACGCCGCGCGCGGCCGCCCACATGTCGCGAGTCGAGACGTACCGCCACCACCGGTTGTAGAAGCCCGAGAGCACGAACGTCGCGAGCTTGATCGCGACGATCAGCGCGACGACGTCCCAGTCCAGCAGGTGGCGGTAGAAGACCGGCGTCGTCTTGTCGAAGCGCAGGAAGAACGTGAGCCGCCAGGCGGCGACGATCAGGACCGCGTCGAAGACGAGCTGCCAGACCCGGTGCCTGTTGACCGGGAAGCGCATCTCTAGGAGCGAACGACCTGCAAGGCGGCCTCGAGAACCGAGGCGACCCTCGCCTGCTGCTCCTCCTCGATGCCCGCCCAGAGCGGCAGGCAGAGGTTCTCACGAGAGGCCTTCTCGGTCTCGGGCAGGTCGCCCTCCGCGTAGCCGAGGTAGCGGAGCGCGGGCTGCAGGTGGAGCGGCGGCTGGTAGTAGACCGCGGAGCCGATGTCCGCGTCCTTCAACGCCGTCGCGAGCCGGTCGCGCTCGGGCGAGCGCACGCAGTACATGTGGTAGACGTGCCCCGCGTCGTCCTGCGGCGTCTCGACGAGCCCGTCGAGGAGCTCGCCGTAGCGCGCGGCTGCATTGCGCCGCTGCGCGTTCCAGTCGTCGATGTGGCGCAGGAAGATCCGCAGGAACGCGGCCTGCATCGCATCGAGACGCGAGTTGTAACCGACGTACAGGAACTCCTTCTTCGCGGCGGACCCGTGGAAGCGGAGCATGCGCAGCCGCTGCGCGACCTCCGGGTCGTTGACCGAGATGAGGCCGCCGTCCCCGAGCGCGAACAGGTTCTTCGTCGGGAAGAACGAGAACGTCGACACGACGCTCGTCGCGATCCCGCCGGCGCCGAACGCCTGTGCGGCGTCCTCGATCACCGGGAGCCCGAGCCCGCTCAGGTCGGGGGCCGGACGACCGAAGAGGTGCACGGGCATGACCGCCTTCGTGCGCGCCGTGAGCTTGCGCTCCACGTCGGCCGGGTCGAGGTTGAGGGTCGCGGGGTCGATGTCGGCGAAGACGGGCGTCGCGCCGCGGCGCGCGATCGCCTCGGCTGTCGCGTAGAACGTGAACGCCGGGCACACGACCTCGTCGCCCGGGCCGACCTCGAGCGCGTCGAGCACGAGCACGAGCGCATCGGTGCCGTTCGCACAGCTGACGGCGTCCTGCGTGCCGAGCTTGTCGGCCGCCTCGCGCTCGAAGGCCTCGACCTCCGGCCCGAAGATGAAGCGGCCGGTCTCGAGCGTTCGCGCGAAGGCCTCCTGGAGCTCCGGGACGAGCGGCGCGTACTGCGCCCTCACGTCAACGTGCGGAATCTTCACGAGGAGAAAGGGTAGCCGTCCGCCGCCTTCGCCACACCAGGTAGCCCAGGCCGAAGACGATCGCGGCGACGACGAGGTACTCGACCCAGCGGAAGTCGTGGTGGAAGGTGTCCCAGCTCGAGCCGAGCGCCCAGCCGATCCCGGCGAGCCCGAGGCACCAGACGAGGTTGCCGGCGAAGGTGAGGATGTTGTACCGGAGGAACGGCGTCTCGAAGAGGCCGGCCGGGATGGAGACGAACGAGCGCGCCACGGGGGTGACTCGGCCCACGAGGACCGCCCAGCCGCGCCAGCGCCCGAACCAGCGCTCCGCGCGGTCGAGCTGATCGAGCGAGAGGTGGACGTAGCGCCCGTGCCGCTCGACGAACGCGCGCCCGCCGCGATAGCCGATCCACCAGCCCAGGATGGAGCCCAACTGGTAGGCGACGACGCCTGCGAGGACGACCGCGAGGTACGCGCCGAAGCCCGTGCCGTGCCAGCCGAGCACGTCGACCTCGTGCGCGAGCGCGCCGGACGCGAGCGCGCCGGCGTACACCATCACGAGCTCGCTCGCAGCCGGGAAGACGGCGTCGATCAGCATGAGGACGAAGACGGCACCGACGCCGTAGTGCGCGAGCCAGGAGGTCACCGGCGGGAGCCTAGCGTCGCAGGGTGAAGGAGACGGCGAGGTCCGAGGAGCCGGCGTCGCTCGAGACGAAGAAATGGGCGAAGTACGCCCCCGCGTAGGCGCGCGTCCCGAGCGGCAGCCTGCCGTCCCAGCGAATCGCGCGTGCGCCGGCACCGAGCGAGGCGTCCGGCAGGGCGCGGAGGACGACGCCGGTCGCAGTCTCGATCTGCAGCCTGACGCGGGCCGAGCGCGAGAGCGTGAAGCGGGCCGTCGCCACGCCGCCCGCCGAGGAGACGGTGAGACCGCGCAGCGTCGTGTCGAAGCGGAACGCGCGATCTGCGGTCGACGTGCGGCCGAGGTCGTCGATGGCCACGACATGCCAGTGCCAGGTGCCTTCGCGATCGAACGCCGAGTAGGGGAACGTGTAGACACCGGGGGCGCGTGCGACGCCGGTCTCGACCGGGCGGGATTCGCCGTCGGGGCCGACGAGCGCCGCCGTCACCGTCGACGGTCGCACGACCTTGTAGGCGAGCGTCTCCTGCGCGCGGCCCGGCTCGCCGGTGGCGAGCGGCAGTGACGGCGGCGGCGCGTAGACGCCGTAGTACTGGACGAGCAGCGCCTCCTTCGCCGGCTGTTCGGCCGGGCCGCTCGGCCTGTTCAGGAGCTTCCCGTCGAACGCCATGGTGACGGCGTCCCCTGGGGCGACCGCGGCGGCCGTGACCGCTCCGAGCCGCACGAGCGCCTGCGCGAGCTCGAAGCTCGTCAGGCCGACGCTGTAGCCGGGCCGGCCGCCGTCGACGGCTGCGAGCAGGACGCGCCCGTCGGCGAGCTGCGCGACCGCGGCTCGCGGCGACCGGGATGTGACCTGGTCGTTCGTGAAGTCCTCGAGCGAGCGGAAGACCGGCTTGCCCGCGCGGACGAGCAGCGGCCCCCCGCCGAGCGCGGTCGAGACCCCGTCCCACGACGGCTGGAGGATGAGCCGCGTCCTCACCGTCGTCCCCGGCGGCGCCTCCGCGCGCAGCTTGGCGGCAGCCGCCCCCGTCGCCATCAGCACGGCTCCACCCGGGGGGATCGGCTCGCCGCCGCCGGCGCCGGCCGAGGTGACGGCCGCCGCCAGCTCGACGTTCGGAGTCGCGGCCGGGAACGGCTGGAACACCGCCTCGGCGGCCCCCGCGACGACCGGTGCACGTGCGCCGTAGGACGGCGTGAAGAGCACGACCTCGCCGGGCGCCGGCGCGCGGTTGACGCCGGCGAGCGCGCGCCGCTGCCCCGTGCCCTGCCACGTCCCGAAGAAGCGGACACGCTCGACGCGAAGCGTGCCGGTCGCGTCGATCCCGATCGAGCTGCGGCCGGCGAGCGGTGGATGCTGGAGGACGCCGTTCTGCAGGTAGACGCCGCCGGGGGACGTGTCGGCGGCACGGAAGAGGTCGCCCTCGATCCCGGCGACGGTCGCCGAGCCGGAGACGTCGCGCTCGAGCTGCGTGACCTTCTCCGTGCCGCCGGTGATCGTCCCGCGCGCGATCACCGGAGCGAGGGTGTAGAGGCCGTTCTGGTCGCCGGGGCGAGGCGCCGTGATCACGTGCATGACGACGGCACCGTGCGGCGTGAACTCGACGGTGCGGTCGTAGGTGACGCCCGGCATCAGCTCGCTTCCCTGCGCCGAGGCGGGCGCAGGCGCAGCGAGCACGGCGAGCAGGGCGAGGAGCGCGAGGCGGGCGTGCATGACCCGCGGCGAGGGTAGCCGAGGCATCTTACGTCCGCCTTACCGCGCGTTCGCCGTGTCCATACCGCTGACGCCGAGGCTTTGCCGGTACCGAAGAACGGAGGGAGACATGCGCAAGCTGACACTCGTCCTCGTCGCCGTCGCGGCCCTGGCCGCGGCGAGCGTCGCCGTCGCACACGGCATCCAGGGAGCGAAGTCGATGACGACCGTCTCGGCGTCGTTCTCGGCGACCACCTCGAACGCCACGACACGGACGTGCACGACGACGGACGGCAAGACGCTCACGATCGTCGACGCGAAGTACACGGGCAACGCGAACGGCTCCGCCGACCTGACCGGGCCGATCACGCTGCGCGCACGCAGCGTCGTCAACACCACCGACGCCGTCGGAACGGTCCAGGGCACGTTCCGGATCGACGTCGCCCAGGGCCGCGACACGACCGGAGCCTTCACGGCGGTCTACGACCACGGCTCGATCGCGGGCCTCGCCACGGGGCGCGCCCATGCACCCGGCGCGAAGCTGCTCGCGAACATGTCCGCGACCTTCACGCCGGGCTCGTCCTTCCAGGGCGGCCAGCTCGGCCACACCTCGGGTGGCGGCGCGGTGGAGATCACGACCGGCCGCTGCAGGCCGGAGCAGACGCATCCGGAGCGCAGCGACGCCCGGGGCTCGATCTCCAGCCTGAGCGGGAGCTCGATCACCGTCGCAGGGCTGACCTGCGCCATCCCGTCGAACAGGTCGGCGGCGATCACGTCGCGGTTCGCGCAGGGCGATCGCGTGGAGATCCGCTGCTCGTACTCCGGCGGCCAGAACACGCTCACGAGGATCGCGAAGCACCGCTGAGGAACGTTGCGGCACATGCGCCTGCGTACACTGGGCGCATGTGCCGCAACATCCGCATCCTCTACAACTTCTCGCCGCCCACGACCGAGGACGAGGTTCGTGCCGCCGCCCTGCAGTACGTGCGCAAGGTGAGCGGGATGACGAAGCCGTCGCAGGCGAACGAGGCGGCGTTCGAGCGCGCCGTCGACGAGGTCGCCGCGATCACGTCGGGGCTGCTCGGCGAGCTCGTCACGAGCGCCCCGCCGCGCGACCGCGAGGTCGAGGCGGAGAAGCGCCGCGCGCGCGCCGCTGCGCGCTACGGCACGGCCGCGTGACGGTCGTCGTCTTCGAGACACACGCGACGAGCGAGGACAACGAGGCGGGCATCGCGACCGGCTGGCTTCCCGGCCGCCTCTCCGCCGCGGGCCGCGAGCAGGCGCGGGCACTCGGCGAGCGTCGCCGTGCGGACGGGATCGCCGCGGTCTTCTCGTCCGACCTCGCGCGCGCGGCCGAGACGGCGGAGCTCGCGTTCGCCGGCAGCGACATCCCGCTGTTCCTCGACTGGCGCCTGCGCGAGTGCGACTACGGCGAGCTGAACGGCGCGCCGCGTGCGCTGCTCGATAAGCAGCGCGTGGCCCACGTCGACGAGCCCTGGCCGGGCGGCGAGAGCTGGGCACGGGCGGTGGCGCGCGTCGGGCGTGCGCTCGACGACCTGCCGGGCGGGCGGGTCGTCGTGATCGGGCACGTCGCCACGCGCTGGGCGCTCGAGCACCGCGTGCTCGGCCGCCCGGTCGCCGACCTCGCCGCCGAGGAGTTCGTCTGGCAGCCCGGCTGGGAGTACGAGCTCTGACGCGAGTCAGACGGCCGCGCCGGCCGCGCTGATGAAGCGGAGCTCCGGCACCTCGTCGAGCTCGCCGACCTCGTGCGCCATCTCGAGGAACGTGTACAGGCCGGCGCGCTCGCGCGGGCCGAAGTGGTAGCGGAGCTTCTCGAAGTACCGCGCGAGGAATCCCGGCGGGTAGCCGTAGCGCTCCGACGACTCGTAGGCGAGGAGCTCGGGCTCCGCCCGGGCGGCACGCACCGACGCGACGAGGGCCTCCTCGAGCTCCGGCAGGTCGGGATGGGTCGGCTCGGGAGCCGCCCACACGGCGAAGACCATGGGCAACCCGGTGCGCTCGAGCCACAGTCGGCCGAGGTCGTGGTGCGGCGTCGGGTCCTCGAACGCCGACTTGAGGGCGGCGTCGCCGATCAGCAGCTTCGCCTCCGCCTCCTCGCCGAGCGGCACGTGCTCCGCGTCGGGGAACAGCACCTTCGTCAGGACGACGGACGTCGCGGACTCGGGCGTGACGGCAATGCTGCGGATCCTCGCCGGCGGCGTTTTCGAGATCAGCTGGATCGACTCGACCGCGCCCTCGCTCGAGACGCACAGGCGCGGCATCAGGCGCAGCGTGTCGGCATGGCGGGCGTACTCGATCGACGAGATGGGCGCCACGTCGAGATCGCCTGCGACGAGTTGGCGGTTCAGCGCCGTCGGCACGCCGACGACCTCTTCCGCGCCCGCGTGGAGGCGAAAGAAGACCGGCGCCATGTTCACGTAGCCGATCCGGCCGAGACGGACGGGTGGTGGTGCCTGCGCCGTCAGCGTTGCCTCCCTCGGTCGCGAGCATCAAGCGATGCAAGGACACAGCAGCGCGCGGTGTGATCGCGGGCGAGGAAGGTGACAGTTGTCGGCGTAGGCACCACCTATCCCGCTCGGTCCACCACTGCGTAGGTCAGCGTCTCGAGCTCCTCACGGTGGGGGTGCGCGCCGAGGTAGGAGCGCGCGCGGGCAGCGTAGTCGAGCGCCGCTTCGCGCGAGCGCTCGATCGCGCCGGTGGCCGCGACGCGGAGCAGCGCGCCGTCGAGCGGCCCCCCGGCGAGCGCGAGGCGTACCGCCTCGTCCTCACGCGCCGCGAAGAGCAGCGGCATCGTCGGCGTCCCCTCGCGCAGGTCGGTGCCCGGGATCTTCCCGGTCTCGTGCGTCTCGCCGGCGCAGTCGAGGATGTCGTCGGCGATCTGGAACGCGAGGCCGAGCGTGGCGCCGTAGCGGCCGAGCGCGACGTCGCCGCCCGAGCCGAGCAGGCACGCCGCCTCGATCAGCTTTCCCGTCTTGAGCGAGCAGCGCTCGAGGTACGCGTCGACCGTCGTGCTCGGGTCGTGCGTCTGCAGGCGCTGCATCGCCTCGCCACGCGCAAGACACAGCGCAGCGTCGGCCAGCGTCGAGACGGCGCAGGCGTCGCCGGTGTCGGCGAGGACCTTGAAGGCGCAGGCGTACAGGTAGTCGCCGGCGGCCTTCGCCGCGTCTGCGCCGTAGACGGACCACGCAGCGGGCAGCCCGCGCCGTAGCCGCGCGCCGTCGACGAGGTCGTCGTGGACGAGCGTCGCCATGTGCACCATCTCGACTGCGACGCCCGCGGCGACCGGAGGGTCCCGACGCGCGGTCAGGAAGCAGAGCAGCGGCCGCAACCGCTTCCCGCCCGCGGCGAGCGCCTCCCCCGCGACTTCGCGCGCGAGCCCGGGCTCGACCGTGACGGCCTGGGCGAGCCCCGCCTCGACCTCGGCCATGTAGGCGGCGACGCCCGGCGTCGCGTGCACCTCGGCGAGTGTCGTCATCGCGCCACTCCGGTATGGAGCGCGACGATCGTGCCGGCGAGCAGGCGCACGCGCACGTCGCCGAAGCCGCAGCGCTCGAGCAGCTCGACCAGGGTCTCGGCATCCGGGAATCGCTTCACCGACGCCGGCAGATAGGTGTACGCGGAGCCGCCGGGGAGCGCCTTCCCGATCAGCGGCACGATCCGGTCGAACCAGAGCGAGAAGAAGGGGCGCAGGACGCCGCGCGGCTGCGTGATCTCGAGGATCCCGAGCCTGCCGCCCGGGCGGAGCACGCGCCGCAACTCGCGGAGCGCGAGCTCGAGGTCGGCGACGTTCCTGACGCCGAAGCCGACGGTGGCGGCGTCGAAGGTGCCGTCGGCGAACGGGAGTGCCAGCAGGTCGCCCTGCAGCCACTCGATGCTCGTGTCCTTCCGCCTCGCGCGCTCGAGCATCCGCTCCGAGAAGTCGATGCCGGTCACCTTGCCCGCCCCGGCCTTCCGGTCGGAGATCGCGAGGTCGCCGGTACCGCACGCCGCGTCGAGCACCCGGTCGCCCGGACGGACCGACGCTGCCGCCGTCAGCCGCCGCCAGCGCACGTCGAGCCCGGCGGTCATGACACGGTTCATCGCGTCGTACACCGGCGCGATCCGGTCGAACATCGTGCGGACGGCGTCGGGCGCGAGCGTCACTGGCCCCACCGGGGGACGAGCGCGTTCTCGAGACCGAGCTGGTCGAGGATACGGCCGACGACGAAGTCGACCAGGTCGTCCACCGTGTCTGCGCCGTGGTAGAAGCCGGGGGCCAGGAAGAGGATCGTCGCGCCCGCCCGGCGGAGGGTGAGCATGTTCTCGAGGTGGATCGCCGAGAGCGGCGTCTCGCGGGGGCAGAGGACGAGCTTCCGCTCCTCCTTCAACGCCACCGACGCCGCCCGGTGGATCAGGTTCTGCATCGCGCCGGAGGCGATCGTCCCGAGCGTCCCCATCGAGCACGGGCAGACGACGTACGCGTCGACCTTCGCCGAGCCCGACGCGTACGGCGCGCGCCAGTCGTTCGGCTCGTACACGACGATTCTCTCGCCGGTTCCTTCGCCGAGCCGGGCGAGCGTCTCGTCGCGTGACAGTCGCGCGTCGCCGTACAGCTCGGTCGCGAGCACCTCGATCGCCGCGCCCGACACCGAGACACCGACCTCGCAATCGGAGGCCGCGAGCGCCTGCAGCAGCCGGCGCGCGTACGGGGCTCCGGATGCACCGGTGATCCCGAGGAAGACGCGCATCAGCGCGAAGCGTAGAGCCGAGCGCTTACTTCGTGCCCTTGGAGGCCTCGAGGAAGCTCGCGAGCCTCTTCAGGTTGGCCTCGCCGAGTCCCGCGAACGACGGCATCGGCGAGCCGGGGTTCACGCAGGCCGGGCACTTGAGGTGGTCGATCTGGAACTGGACGCCCTTGTTCTTCGCGCCCTCGGCCGTCAGGTTCGGCGCGCCCGGGAAGCCGCCGCCCGTGCCCTGGTAGGTGTGGCAGTTGAGGCAGCCCGAGACGGCGAAGAGGTGCGCCCCTGCGACCGCCTCCTTGTTGCCGGTGAAGTTCGCCGACTTCGCCCAGCCCGGCACCTTCGCGACCAGCTCGGTGCCGAGCGACTCCTTCGCGGTCGCGCCCTTGTACGTGAGGACGCCCATCGACACGATCACGAGCAGCGACGCGACGATCGCGACGGGCCGGCGAAGCAGCCGCCGCTCGGCGCGGATGTCGATGAACGGCACCAGGAGCAGCAGCACGAGCAGCACCGTCGGCAGGCCGATCGTCCCGATGATCACCGAGTTCGGCCACTTGAAGATGCGCAGCAGGTAGAAGAGGAAGTAGAAGTACCAGTCCGGGCGCGGGACGAAGTTGATCGTCCCCGGGTCGGCCGGATCGTCGTAGAGCTTCCCGAGCCACCCCGGATCCGTGCCGATGTGGTCGCCCGGCGTCGAGTACTTCCAGACGATCGCGAGCCCCGTGATCACCGCGACCACGACCAGTGACATGACGGTGTCGTGGAACATCGCGAACGGGTAGAACGGCTTCCCGCGCTCCTTGACGTCCTCCTTGTACTGCTGGAAGACGCGGCGGCGCTCGACGATGCGATCCGAGGGCACTAGCGGCCCCTCCGGAAGCGCGAGAGGCCGGTGCGCGTGGCACGGCCGTTGGGCGACGCGCCGTTCAGCGGGCCGGTGCCTGCCGCCTCCTTCGACCACGGCGGCGAGGTGACGCCGAGCCGGATGACGAGGTACAGGTGCAGGCCGATCAGCGCCGCGATCGCGCCGGGGATCATCAGCATGTGGATCGCGTAGAAGCGCGAGAGCGTGTCGGCGTTGATGTACGTGCCGCCCTGCAGGAACTGCGCGAGGAACGGCCCGAGGAACGGTGCGGTGCCGTTGATGTTGATACCGACGACGGTGGCCCAGTACGCCGTCTGGTCCCACGGGAGCAGGTAGCCGGTGAAGCCCTCGCCGAGGCCCGAGGCGAGGAGCAGCACCCCGATGATCCAGTTCAGCTCGCGCGGGTACTTGTAGGCACCGAACAGGAACACGCGCCCCATGTGCATGAACATGAGGATGATGAAGACCGAAGCACCCCAGCGGTGCATGCCGCGCACGAGCCAACCGGCGAAGACGTCGTTCGTGATGTGCTGGATCGAGTCGTACGCCGAGTTCGGGTCGGGCTTGTAGTACATCGCGAGGATCGAGCCGGTGAGTGCCTGCACGATGAACGCCGTCAGCGTCGCCGAGCCGAGCGTCTGGAACCAGTTGATGTCGCCCGGCACCTTCCGGAAGAGGAAGTAGCGGAGACCACCGACGAGCCCCGAGCGCTCCTCGAGCCAGTCGACGGGATACATGATCGTCTGCTGCAGTTGCTCGCTGCGTGTCATGCGCCGTGTCGCCATGGTTCCTCGAAGGCTCAGTGCGGGGGCTGGACGGGGTAGAGCCACGACTCGATGCCGTTCACGTGCTCACCGGGGAACGAGAAGGCCCACTTGTGGATCTTCGCGCTCGCGCCGGCGCCGTCGACGTGCGACACCGAGAAGGGCTTGCCGATGAAGAGACGGCCGTTGCGGATCGAGAACGAGTACCGGTCGAGCGCGCGCACCGGGGGCCCGGCGGTGCGGTTGCCCTCGGTGTCGTACTGGCCGCCGTGGCACGGGCAGCCGAAGCCGGCGATCGACACGGTCGGGATCAGCGTCACGTCGCCGACCTCCTTCTTGTGCTGCTCGTCGAGCGGGCCGTTCGCCTGCACCGGGCAGCCGAGGTGGGCGCAGTGGTTCGAGATGACCGTGAAGCTCGGCTGGCCGCCCAGCTGGCCGTTGTAGCGGACGAATGCGGTGCGTCGCGAGACCTCGCCCTGGCTCTTGTCGGCCATGTAGGTCGCGATCACGTACTTGCCCTCGGGGAAATCCGAGATCGGGCCGAGGTCGTGGTCCTTCGTCCCCTGCTTGAGGAACGGCGGCGCGATCATGAAGCCGAGCGCCGGCACCGTGACGATGCCGCCGATCACGCCGCCGAGGCCGAGCGTCGAGAGCTCGAGGAACTTCGAGCGCGGGTAGCGCTCCTCCGGCTCCGTCGGCGGCATCGCGGGCCCGCCCGCGGGAGCGGGGAGCGCCGGCCCGGTCGGGCTCTCCGGCGGAACCTCCGGCGCGTGCGCGAGCGCGGTCCCGGCCGTCAGGTCGCGCACCCAGAGGAACGCGAATGCGAGCGCGATCAGGGCGCCGAGCGCGAGGATCCACCACGAGATGATCAGCCCGATCAGGAGCACGACGATGCCCACGGCGAAGCCGACGGGCCACAGGCTCGGGCCCGGGACGTGCGGGTGTTCGTCGTGCGGCTTCGTCAAAGGCGACTGGGATTCAACCGGCGGGCTTCGGGAGGGTCAACGTCGTAACAGGCGGCGCGAACTCTGACGGATCCCGCCGTCCCCTGCTTCGTCAAGCGTAGTTATCCCATATTCGCTCCAGCGCCGGTCGACGAGCGCTCGCACCTCCTCGCTCATCTCGATCTCGGGCGGCCATTCGCGCGTCCCCTCGAGCGGGCCCTTGGCCGTCGCGTCGATCCCGATCTTGCCGCCGAAGAACTGCAGCGTCGGCGCGTGGTCGAGGTGGTCGAGCGGCCCCTCCCCGATCACGACGTCGCGCTTCGGGTCGACGTTCGCGCCGACGTAGAACATCACCTCGGCATAGTCGTGCACGTTCACGTGCTCGTCCACGACGACGATCCCCTTCGTCAGGCTGAGCATGCCGAGCCCCCAGATCGCGTTCATCACCTTCCGCGCGTGGCCGGGGAACGCCTTGCGGATCGAGACGATGCAGAGGTTGTGGAACGCACCCGCGACCGGCAGGTCGTAGTCGACGATCTCGGGCACGGTCATGCGCACGGCGGGCAGGAAGATCCGCTCGGTCGCCTTGCCCAGCCAGGCGTCTTCCTGCGGCGGCTTGCCGACGACGATCGACGGATAGACGGCGTCGCGACGCATGGTGATCGCGGTCACGTTGAAGACGGGGAACGGCTCGACCGGCGTGTAGAAGCCGGTGTGGTCGCCGAACGGGCCCTCGTCGGCGACGTCGCCCCTGTCGACGTAGCCCTCGAGGACGATCTCCGCGTGCGCCGGCACCTCGATGTCGACGGTGACGCCCTTCACCATCTCGAGCGGCTCGCCGCGCAGGAACCCGGCGACCATGAGCTCGTCGATGTGCTTCGGGAGCGGCGCGCTCGCGGAGTAGGCGCTGATCGGGTCGAGGCCGAGCGCGACGGCGACCTCCATGCGGCCCTCGCCGAAGAGGTAGTCGGCGCGGCCGTCCTTGTGCAGCTGCCAGTGCATCGCCGTCGAGCGCGGGCCGAGCACCTGCAGGCGGTACATGCCGACGTTCCGCTGACCGTTCCGCGGGTCGTGCGTGATCACCGCCGGCAGCGTGATGAACGGCCCGCCGTCGCCCGGCCACGCCGTCTGCACCGGCAGCCGGCCGAGGTCGACGTCGCCGCCGCGGAGCACGATCTCCTGGCACGCCCCGCGCCGCACGGTGCGGGGCCGCGAGTCGGCGATCGACTTGAGCGTCCGGAGGCCCCGCACCTTGGCCGCGAGCCCCTCGGGCGGCTGCATCTCGAGGATCTCGCCGACGCGCTCCGCGATCTCGTCGAGCGACGAGACGCCGAACGCGAGGCACATGCGCCGCTCGGTGCCGAACTGGTTGACGAGCAGCGGCAGGTCGCTTCCCCGCGCGTGCTCGAAGAGCAGAGCGGGCCCGCCCGCCTTGACGACGCGGTCGACGATCTCCGTGACCTCCAGCCGCGGGTCGACCTCCGCCGGGACGCGGACGAGCTCGCCCTCACGCTCGAGGAGCGCGATCCACTCACGAAGGTCGTGGGCGACCGCCATCGCGGGCGAGTCTAGTTCGAGGCGCCGTGGACGAACGCCCGCAGCACGTCGTTGAACGGCGCGCCGAGGAGCTGCGGGTTGTGCCCTGCTCCCGGCAGGACGCGACGCTGGGCGGCGAGGCGCTCCTCGAGCACGTCGCAGACCGCGTCGAAGGCCGGGCTCCAGCCGCCCGAGACGACGAGCTTCGGGAACGGCGCCGCCGCGAGCTCCTCGAGCGGCGGCCGCGCCTCCCACGGGCCGCGCTCGATCATCAGCATGCGTGCGCCCTGCTCGAGGTCCGCGGGCAGCGGGTCGGGCAGCTGAACCTCGCGCCCCGCGACCTCGCGGTAGAAGGCTGCGAGGAACGCGCGCGGGTCGCGCGGCCCCTCCGCCCAGAGCACCCGCAGGCGTGCGGCGAAGTCGTCGGCGGCCTGCCGCCCCGCGGCGATCCCGAACGCCGGCGGCTCCACCACGGTCAGCGACGCGAGCTTCTCCGTCTGCGCCGCCGCGAAGAGCGAGACGACGCCGCCGTAGGAGTGGCCGCAGAGGTGGTCGCCGGGCCGGAGGCGCGCGGCGAGCCACGCGGCGTGTTGCTCGAAGTCGATGCGGCCGGCGGGCGGCCCGGGCGGGAACCCGGGCCGGTCGACGACGACGAGCTCGAGCTCGTCCGCGAGCGGCTGCTGCGCGCTCCACGAGGCGGCGCCGTTCCGGACGCTGCCGTGCACGAGGACGAGCCTCAACTGTCAGTAGCTCTGGCGGCGCGCGCGGCGGCGCGCGGCGCGGCGATGGCCGGCCCAGTTCGAGAGCTCGCCGAGCACGATCACGCTGAGGAAGATCAGGGCCACGATCAGCATCCCGAGGATGACGTGGGTCCCCTCGCTCGCGGCGTCGAAGATCACGACGCGACTCTAGCGGAGTGCGCCGCGAGAGCACGCGCGACCTCGCTCCCGTCGGCGCCGCCGCCGAGCTCGAGAGCCGCGTCGACCCACGCTCCCCCGTCGTCACCGACACCGTCCGCGCGCTCGGCGGCGCAGCGCGCGATCAGCCGCGCCATCGCCGCGACGGCAGGGACGCCGCCCGCGTCGGCGATGCGCACGAGCCCGTGCGCGTACAGGTAGTCGCCGAGGAGCACCGCCTCGTCTGCGTCCGGCGGCTCGAACAGGCGCGGCCGCCCGTAGTGGACGAGATAGGCCTCGTAGATCGTCTCGAGCCCGAGGCGCAGCGGCTCGGGCACGAGCGGCGAGAACACCGGCTCGAGGTCGGGGACCGCGCGCAGCGACGCCGCCCAGACGGGGCTCTCCGCCTCAGCGCCGCTCGAAATGCTCTCGAACAGCATCGACCGTCCTCTCGATCTCGCCCTCGCCGTGCGCGAGGGACGGGAACAGGCACTCGTACTGGCTCGGCGCCACGTAGACGCCGTCCGCGAGCAGATCGCGGAAAAGGGCGGCGTACGCCCCGGTGTCGAGCTCCTCGAACCGCTCGACCGGCTCTTCGCGGCCCGCGAAGAGCGTCAGCATCGCGCCGACGCGCTGCACGCGTCCGTACTGCTCGAGGCCGCGGGCGAGCCGCGCCGACCTCCGCTCGAGCTCGTCGTACACCTCGGGCTCGCGTAGGCGCCGCAGCACCGACACGCCCGCCGCGGTGGCCAAGGGGTTCCCGCTCAGCGTCCCTGCCTGGTAGACGCTCCCGGCCGGCGCGAGCTGCTCCATCACATCGGCACGGCCGCCGAAGGCGGCGAGCGGCAGGCCGCCGCCGACGATCTTCCCGAGCACCGTCAGGTCGGGCGTGACGCCGAAGCGCTCCTGAGCGCCGCCGCGCGCGACGCGGAAGCCGGTGATCACCTCGTCGAAGACGAGCAGGGCGCCGGAGGCGTCGCAGAGCACGCGCAGCGCCTCGAGGAAGCCCGGCGCCGGCGGCACGCAGCCCATGTTCCCGGCGACCGGCTCGACGAAGATCGCGGCGAGGCCCTCACCGTAGCGCTCGACGGCGGCCGCGACGCCGTCGACGTCGTTGTACTCGCAGACGATCGTGTCGGCGACGACGCCCGTCGGCACACCGGGCGAGGCCGCGATGCCGAGGGTCGCGAGGCCGGAGCCCGCCTCGGCGAGGAACGGGTCGGCGTGCCCGTGATAGCAGCCTGCGAACTTGATCACCCGGTCGCGCCGCGTGAACCCGCGCGCGAGCCGCAGCGTCGACATGGCAGCCTCGGTGCCCGACGAGACGAGCCGCACCCGCTCGACCGACGGGACGGCGTCGACGATCTCCTCGGCGAGCGCGAGCTCGCCCTCGGTGGGCGCGCCGAAGCTCGTGCCGCGGGTCGCGGCCTCGCGCACCGCCTCGACCGTCTCCTCGTCGGCGTGCCCGAAGACGAGCGGGCCCCACGACTGCACCCAGTCGACGAGCCGCCGCCCGTCGGCCGTCTCGACGTAGGCGCCCTCGCCGCGCGTGACGAAGAACGGCTCGTCGAGGCCGACGCCGCGCATGGCGCGGACGGGGGAGTTGACGCCGCCCGGGATCAGGCGCAGCGCCTGGTTCCACAGCTCCGAGCGGACCAGCGGCGTAGGCTCGACGGAGCCGCTCATGAGCGGAGGCGCCGGCGTGTACGGCGCCGGAGCGGGGTTACAGCCACGCGGCGAATTCCTTCGCCCAGTACGTGAAGACGAAGTCGGCGCCGGCGCGGCGAATCGAGGTGAGCGCCTCGGTCGCCGCCGCGCGCTCGTCGAGGTCGCCTGCGGCCGCGGCCGCCTTCAGCATCGCGTACTCGCCCGACACGTTGTACGCGGCGAGCGGCAGGTCGAAGCGGTCGCGCACGGCGCGCAGCACGTCGAGGTACGGCAGCGCCGGCTTCACCATCAGCACGTCGGCGCCCTCGGCGACGTCCTGCTCGCACTCGCGTAGCGCCTCGCGCACGTTGCCCGGGTCCATCTGGTAGCCGCGCCGGTCGCCGAATGCAGGCGCCGAGCCCGCGACGTCGCGGAAAGGGCCGTAGAACGCGGACGCGTACTTGGCGGCGTAGGAGACGATCGGCACCTGCGGCAGCGCCTCGCGGACCGCGCCGACGCGGCCGTCCATCATGTCGCTCGGGCACACGACGTCTGCGCCGGCCTCGGCGTGCGAGACGGCGGTACGCGCGATCAACTCGAGCGAGGCGTCGTTCAAGACGTCGCCGTCCGCGCCGACGACGCCGCAGTGACCGTGCGAGGTGTACTCGCACAGGCACACGTCGGTCATCAGCACGAGCTCCGGGAACCGCGGCCGCAGCGCCCGCAGCGCCTGCTGCACGATCCCCTCGTCGATCCACGCGCCCGATCCTTCCTCGTCCTTCTCCTCCGGGATGCCGAAGAGGAGGACGGCGGGCACGCCGAGGCGCACGAGCTCCTCCGCCTCGCGGACGACCGACTCGACCGTGTGCCGCGCGAGGCCGGGCAGCCGTTCGTTCGGCAGCGCGTCCGGCGCGACGAAGAGCGGCATGACCAGGTCGTCGACGGAGAGGGTCGTCTCGCGGACGAGGTCGCGCAGCGCGCCGGTCCGCCGCAGGCGGCGCAGACGGGTGACGGGGAAAACGCTCATTCCCCGCTCCGGCGGCGGCAAAGCCGGCACCTGCGCCCCTCGATGAGCTCCGTCGAGCCTACGTTCATGGCCGAAATGGTCGCACAGCGGCGCGGGCGAGCAGCGAGAAGACGAGTGCGAGGCCCGCGAGCCACGCCGCCTCCCGACCGATCGAGGCCCACGGGTGCAGGTCGTAGAGCGTGGCCGAGAAGAGCCGCACGCCGTGCGCGAAGGGCAGCGCGTCGCTCGCCCAGCCGGCGGCGGCGAACACCTCCGACGGGATCAGGCCGAGGAAGACGATCGGGAGCACGAGGAGCACCGCGACGAGCGACGCCGTGCGCGCCTCGCGCGCGAGCGCGCCGACGAGCGCGCCGAGCCCGCCGAGCGCCGCACCGGTCAGCGCGAGCCCGGCGGCGAGGAGGGGCAGCCGCGACCACGGCTCGCCACCCGGGGCATTGCCGGCCTCGATCACCACGGCGAACGCGAACGCGACTCCGAGCCCGAGCACCGCCGCGACGAGCGCGGCGAGCGCGACCTTCGCCGCGACGAGCCGGCCCGGCGAGACGAGGCCGCGCGCGAGCCGCCCGAGCACGTTCTCGTCACGCTCGCCCGCGAGCGCGCCGGCGGCGAGCACGAGCGCGACGAAGGTGATCGTCAGGCCGAGCGCGTACGCCTGCACCTGCGCCGACAGGGTCGCCGTCCGCCCGCGGCCCGGCAGCTCCTTCAGCTCGATCGGCGCCGCGGTGGCGCGCAGCGCGTCCCCGGTGCGTGCGAGCGCGCGGCGCGCGTCGTGCACGAACCGCTCGATCCGCTGCACGCGCTCGCTCTGCGGTAGGGCACGCAACTCCCGTTCCGTGCCGTCGAGGCCGAGCACGTCGAAGCTCTGCCCGAGGAAGCTGCCGTCACCCCCGTGCAGGATCAGCTGCACGTACTCGAGGTTCGCGTCGATGTATGCGCGCTGCAGCTTCCGGTTCAGCGAGTAGACGAGCGCCTGCACCTGCTGGCGCACGCGCGGAGCGGTCCCGCCGCGCGTCACCGCGAGCTCGAGCGTCGGGCTCTCGACCATCTGCTGGAGGGTGGCGACGAAGCCCGGGGGCACGGTCACGACCGCGACCACCTTGCCGTCGTCGAGCTGGCGCGCCGCCTCGTCGGCGTCGAGGCGGACGAGGCGCACGTTGCGGGCGACCTCGTCGATCGTCGCGCTGACGTCGAACCGGTGCGCGCCGACGACGATGTTCGCGGGCAGGCCGTCCTCGTCGACGAAGGCGACCCGCGGCTTCGAGCTCGCGTAGCCGGCGACGAGGCCGAGCAGCGCCGCGATCAGGACCGGGTACGCGAGCAGGACGACGAGCAGGACCGGCGTCCGCACGAGCGTGCGGACGTCCTTGCGCAGCAGCAGCACGACCGCCCTCATAGTCCCGCTCCGGCGGCGGCAAAGCCGCCACCTGCGCTCCTGATGAGCTCCGTCGAGCCTACGCTCATAGTCCCGCTCCGGCGGCGGCAAAGCCGCCGCCTGCGCTCCTGATGAGCTCCGTCAAGCCTGCGCTCATACCAGGTGCCCGTCCGCGAGCTCGAGCGTGCGGTCCGCGAGGCCGGCGAGCTCCTCCCAGTGGTGCGTCGCGACGAGCACCGCTCCGCCGCCGTCGGCGACCGAGCGCGCGATCTGCCACACGCGCTCTCGCTGAGCGGGGTCGAGCGACGCCGTCGGCTCGTCGAGGAGGAGCACCTCCGGCGACGCGAGGAGTGCGAGCGCGACGTCGAGCCGCTGGCGGTTGCCGACGGAGAGCGACGCTGCGCGTGTGTCGACGGGCAGCTCGAACTCGGCCGCGAGCTCGTCCGCCCGCCCAGCCGGCACGCCCTCGAGCGAGGCGAACAGCCGCAGGTTCTCGAGCGCGGTGAGACGGCCGTAGTGTGCCGCCCGCTGCGGTACCCAGCCCACGCGCTCCGGCCGCTCGACGGAGCCCTCGCTCGGCTCGAGCGAGCCGGCGAGGATCGAGAGCAGCGTCGACTTGCCGGCCCCGTTGGGACCGACGAGGGCGACGACCTCGCCCTCTGCGAGGGTCACGTCCGTCGGCAGCAGCGCGACCCGCGACCCGAACCGTCGCGCGACGCCGCGCGCGGCCAGGAGGGTCACCGGCGCTCGACGGCCGCCGGCCCGGCGAGCGGCTCGACCGGAAGCTGCTCCTCCGGCGTCGCGTGCCCCCACGGCTCGAGCGAGATCCGGCCGGAGAAGAACTCCCACAGCGCCCGCCCGACGGCGAGCACCGGCAGCGCCACGAGCGCGCCGGGCAGCCCGTACAGCTCGGCGCCGGCACCGAGGCCGAAGATGACGAGCAGCGGGTGCAGGCGGAGCGCGTTCCCCATCACGTTCGGCACGACGACGTGCCCCTCGATCTGGTGGATGCCGAGGAAGAGGAGCACCACCCAGAGCGCCGACAGGGGATGCACGACGAGCGCGTACAGGAACGGAGGGATCGCGCCGAGCCAGGGCCCGAGGTACGGGATGATCTCCGTCACGGCGACCCAGCCGCCGAAGAGGAGCGCGTATTGCTGCGCGTGCGGCAGCAGGCCGACCATTGCGAGCGCCCAGAGGCCGATACCGGCGCTCGTGCCGATGATCAGGCTGAGCGCCGCCTGCCCGCGCACGTACGACGCCAGCGCGTGCTCGAGCGAGCGCAGGAGAGATTGCTCGCCCGGTCGCGGCGGGAACCTCCGGTCGATCGCGCGGCCGAGCCGTTGCATGTCGAGCAGCATGTAGATCGAGACGACGACCAGGAGCACCGCGCTGAAGAGCGTCTTGCCGATCGAGATCGCGGCGCCCTCGACGAACGTCACGATCCGGTGCGTGTACTTGCCGACGTCGCGCTGCTGGATCTGACGCACGAGCCTGTGACCGCGCTTCTCGATGCGCACCGACTTGAGATGGTGCGTGTCGAGCCAGCGCTGGAGGCGGTCGACGTCGAGGTACGCGGACGTCCGTCCGGACCCGGCGTGAGGATGCGTGAAGTAGTCGTTGAACCTGTTCGCCGCGGTCTTCGTCTGCGAGACGACGGCGGTGGCGACGGCGAAGATGATCAACGCGAGCATCGCCGCAAACGCCAGGTACACGAGCGCGACCGAGAGGCCGCGGGGCAGCCGGGCCCGCTGCAGCGCACGCGTCAGGGGGTCGAGCAGCAGCGCGACCAGAGCGGCGACGACGAAGAGGAAGACGACGTGAATCACCGCCGTCGCGAACGCCCACGCGGCGAGCAGGAGCAGCGGCAGGCCGACCAGCTGGACCCAGCGTGGGATTCGGATCCGCGGCGGCCGCGTGACGGCGCTCACACGGGCGATGCTAGACGCATCGTCGGCGTCGTCGTGCCCATCCGGCCGCCCGACTGGGACTGGGAGTGGCCGTCCGACGGCACGCTCGCGCTCGCGCCCCGGTTGAACGCCGAGGAGCCGTTCGCTACGGTGCCCGCCATGTCGGTCCCGGCCCCCCGGCGGCGCGAGCGCGCCGCCGTCCACCGTGCCGTCGCGCAACGTCCGGCCACGCGGCACCGCCGCAGGCACATGGAGCGCGAGCGCCGCCTCCGCCGGCTGGCCGTCCTGATCGCGGTCGCGCTCGTCGCGCTCGTCGTCCTCCTCCTCTCCGCTTTCGGCGGGCCAGATGCGGCCGTGCAGGCCCCGGCCCCGGCGAGCGCGGCTCGTCTCCTGCCGGCCGGGCCGCCCGCGCCGAGGATCGTCGCGCGCCTGGGCTCGCTCCACCTGCAGCTCCCGATCAGCCAGTCGCGCGTGACGGCGATCGGCTACCAGGCGGGGAGCGACGGCGCGCTGGCGCTGACGCCGCTCGGCACGCAGGCGAACGAAGGTGTCCTGAAGCGGGTGGTGCACGCCGTCTTCGGCGGGTCGACCGCCGGGCCGCGCTGGTACCAGCTCGCCGGCGGGCAGTCGTCGCTCGACGTCGGCGCTCCCGCGGGCACGGACGTCTACTCGCCGGTCGACGGCACGGTGCTCGCGATCGACGACGTCGTCCTCGCCGGGCGGACGGTCGGCTCGCGCATCGACATCCAGCCGATCGGCGCTCCTTCTCTGATCGTGTCCGTCTCGCACGTGAACGCCGACCCGGCGCTCGTCGTCGGCTCGCCGCTCTCCGCCGCGGCGACGAAGCTCGGGGCGGTCGTCGACTACTCGCACGTGGAGCGGCAGGCGCTCGCGCATTACACGAACGACTCGGGGAACCACGTCGCCGTCGAGGTGCACGCGTCGGCGACGCTCGGCCTCGACTAGGAAGGGTCTCCGACAATCCGCATCCTGTTCGTCGCCGACGTGTTCGGCGCACCCGGCCGGCGCGCGGTCGAGGCGCGGCTGCCGTCGCTGCGGCAGGAGCTCGGTGCCGACTTCTGCATTGTCAACGGCGAGAACGCCGCCGACGGGCGCGGGATCACGGCGAAGCTCGCCGACAGGCTCCTCGCGAGCGGCGCCAACGTCGTCACGCTCGGCAACTGGACGTGGGGCCAGCGCGGGTTCGCCCCCTACCTGTCGGGCACCGACCGGGTGCTGCGCCCGGCGAACATGTCGCCTCGCTCGCCGGGGCGCGGGCTCGCCGTCCACGACGGTGTCGCGGTTCTCAGCCTGCTGGGCGTCTTCGCGCTCGACCCGTTCGAGAGCCCGTTCATCGCCGCCGACCGGCTCGTCGAGGAGGCGCGACGGGAGACGCCGGTGATCGTCGTCGACTTCCACGCCGAGGCGACGAGCGAGAAGGTGGCGCTCGCCCGCTACCTCGACGGCCGCGTGACGGCGGTGCTGGGGACGCACACGCACGTGCAGACGAGCGACGCCCGCGTGCTCGCCGGCGGCACCGCAGCGATCACCGACGCCGGCATGACCGGGCCGCACGACTCCGTGATCGGCAGCGACGAGCGGACGGCGATCGCCCGGTTCGTCTCGGGGATGCCGACGAGGCTCGAGCCTGCGAGCGGCGACGTCCGCATCGAGGGTGCGCTCGTCGAGTGCGACGGAGACGGCCGCGCTACGAGCTGCGAGGCAGTGCGGGTGCCGGTCGAGGCGTAAAGGAGAGAACCGCGAGCAGCGCGACGAGCACGAGGTCGCGGGCGAGGACGACTCCCGCGAGGTGGAACGTGTCCACGTACTCGAAGTAGCGCCGCGGGAACCACACCTGCGTGAGCACGCAGGCCAGCGTGAGCAGCGCGGCGGCGATCGCGCCGCGCACGCCGCGCACGAGCGGCACGAGCGGGATCAGCCAGAGCAGGTACTGCGGCGAGAGCACCCTGTCGAACGTCACGAACGCGCAGACCGACGCGGCCGCATAGCGGACGAGTCGCTCGGGAGTCGCGCTCCCGCACGCGAATGCGATCCACAGCGCGACGAGCGACGCAACGACCAGCGCGGTGAGCAGCTCGCCGACCGCGTCGTGCCCGACGAGGTTCTGCGAGCCGTGCGAGGTGACGATCTGCGGATGCCCGAACGTGGTCAGGAATGCCGCCCCGAGGCTCTCGACCTGGAGCGGGCGCGATGCCTGCCCGTGCAGGCTCGCCCACACTCCGTGCGGCGCCACAACCGCGAAGGGCACGAACGCCGCAGCGGCCACCGCCGCTCCTGCGAGCACGCTCGCAGCGCGACCGCGCCGCAGCGTCCAGACGAGCGCGAGCGGCACGACGACGAGCGGCCACAGCTTCGCCGCCACGGCGGCGCCGAGGAGCGCCCAGCCGAGGGAGTGCCGGTCCGAGAGGAGTGCGGCGAGCGCCGCGACGAGAAGCAGCGACGGCCAGAGGTCGAACCTGGAGAGGATGAGCGAGCCGACGAGCACCGGCGCGAGCGCGGCGTAGAACGCCGCCGCGCGCCGCACGTGCGCGAGGACCGCGACGAGCGCGACCCCACACGCCGCCATTACCCAGGCGAAGGCGCCTGCGTAGTCGCCGAACGGCTCGGGCGCGAGGAAGACGGGCAACGAGCCGGGCGGGTACTCGACGGGGAAGTCGCGATACGGCACGAGCCCGTGGTCGACGATCGCGCTGCCGTAGTCGTGGTAGGTCGGCCAGTCGACGAGAGCGCCGTGCGACCAGAACCACATGTGCACGACGCCGAAGCAGGCGAGGAAGATCCCCGCCGCCGCGACCGCGTCAGCCCACGGCGGGCTGCGCCGGCTCACGCGCGGTTCCCGGCAGCGGCGCGACGAGCGCGAGCACGACGAAGGGGAAGAACCACGGCAAGTAGAGATAGAACCAGTGTGTGAGCACGAGCTCAAACCCGATCAGCACCGCGGCGGTGAGCGCCGCGAGCCGGAGCGGTGACCGCCTGCGCGGCACGAAGAAGAGCGCGAGCGCGGCGACGACGAGCAGCCCCTGCAGGACCCGCTGGACGAGATGCAGGTCGGGCAGGCCCTTCGCGTGGTACTGGCCCCAGTCCCAGATCGAGAAGGGCGAGTCGCGGCCGATCTGGAAGCTCACCGTGCGGTCGTAGAACACGCGCGCGGCGTGGAGCGGGGACGGCTCGAGGAAGAGGACGCCGAAGACGACGGCGGTGGCGAGCAGGAAGCCGAGCACCGTCAGCCCGACAGAGCGTGGCCGACGCGCCCGGGGGTAGCCCGCCCAGAGCGGCAGGACGAGGAGCGACGCGAACTTCGTCCAGCCCGACAGCGCGACGGCCGCTCCCCGGCCGAGGTCGCTCGTGACCGCCACGAGCCCCCAGACGAGCAGCGCGGGGCCGATCGAGTCGTTCGTGTTCGAGCTCGACGCGTACTGCGTGAACGGCCAGGCGGCCCACGCGAATGCGGCGGCCGCGCCCACTCGAGGCCCGCCGAGCCGGCGCCCCACGACCGCGAGCCCCAGTAGCGCGAGCAGGTCGAAGAGGATCGAGGTGAAGTGGACGGACGGGAGCTTGTCCCACTTGTGGCTCCAGCCGAAGATCAGGTAGCCGGGGATGTACGCGAGATAGGCGACGGGGCCGTAGGTGTCGCCGAGCGGGTTCGCGGTCTCGCAGCGGCCGTTCGCCTGGACCCGGTCGCGTACCTCGCCCGAGCTGTCGGCGGGCCCGCACTTCGGGAGGTCGCGACCGTCGACCGTCTCCTGCGGGAAGTGGCCGTAGGGGCTCTGGCCGTGCCAGATGCGGTCGGCTCCGATCACGCCCGAGTAACCGACGTCGATCACGTTCGACGCACGGATGTTGAGACCGACGCGGAAGCCGGCGAGGAAGACGGTGGCGGCGGCGAGCGCCCAGACCGGCCAGACGGGCGCACTGCGTGCCGGGCGGTCGTCGCGCGCGACCCACACGCACCGGAGGAGCAGCCAGACGAGCGGGGGGTACGCGAGCGGCATCGCCGCGAAGACGTTCCCGTGGTTGAAGAACCACAGCGATACCGAAAGGGAGACGAGCACGAGCAGGTCGAGGTTGCGCACCGAGCGGAGCCGGCGCCAGTCGAAGAGGCCGAGCAGGAAGATGCCGCAGGACGTCAGCCAGAGCGCCGGCTCGTTGATTCGGTCGCCGCCGAACGCGCCCTTGTACCCGCGCGCCATGCGCCACGCGACCTGCGGCCCCGTCCACGCCTCCGTCACGGCGCCGGTCGCGTCGTCGACGTCGCCCGTTGCGATCTCTCCCGCCTTGCCCGACCACACGTGCACGGTCCACGAGCCGTTCTCGAACGTCGCGTCCGTCTGCGGGCTCGGCGGGTAGCGGTCGAGCCAGTCGCGCACCTTCGGGTCGGCGAGGAAGCGGTCGATCGCCTCCTGGCGCTTCAGATGCGCGCCCGTCGTGCCGAGCGTCGGCGCCGGCGGGAGCGGGGTCGTGGTGGTCGTGTCGGCGTGCGCCACCGACGCGAGCGCCAGCGCGGCGGCGGCGACGGCAGCGACCCTCAGCGCCTGAACGACCAGAGCTTGTTCCCGAGGAAGTTCAGCGGCGTCACGAGGATGATCGCAATCGCCTGCGACATGACCTTGCGCCAGTCGAGAACGTCGATGAAGAGCAGCAGCCACAGCTGGTTGACCCCGAATGCCGCAAGCGAGACGACGAAGAAGCGTGCGCCTTGCACGCCGAAGTGGCTCCGGTCGTGCCGGAACGTCCAGTGCCGGTTCCAGAAGTAGTTGCTCGCCGCGGAGACGACGAACGAGATCGCGGCGGCGACGTGCGCGCCCCAGCCGAGCAACGCTGCGAAGACGGCGAGGTTGATGACGTAGCCGCTCGCGCCGACGATGCCGAACTTCGCGAGCTGGATCCAGTTATGGGGGCTCCGCAGGGCTTGCGCGGTGCGGGCGCCGAGAGCAGACACTCGGAGGAAGGTACTACGCGGCGCTGCGGGCTTCGTGCAGCGCGCCGTCGTCGTCGAGCCACGGGTCGGCGTAGCCGAGCTCCGAGAGGCGACGCGACCGGTGCCGGTAGAAGTCGAGATCGCGCTCGTCGATCAACGTCAGGGCCGAATCGAGCGCGATCTCGCCGGGGCCGATCCGGGCGACCGCGAACGGCAGGAACCGCTCGGCCTCGTCGCCGCAGATCACCTCGAAGCCGAGCACGCGGTCGACGGTCGCGTCGACGAGGACCCCGACCGGGCGGCCGAGCTCGATGCCGTGCAGGCGCACCGGCAGCGCGAGAACGTCGCTGAGCGGCCTCATGGCGTCGCCGTCGTTTCCGTGCGCGGGTCGGGTGAAACCGCGAAGTGCCGTGCGATCGCCGCCTTGATGCCCGTGATCGAGCCGGGCGGCGCACCGAGGCCGACGCTCAGCATCGGCACCTCGGAGTCGGCGGTGTCGAGCGACCCGTGGCTGCCGCCACCGAGATGGTGGCGGCCGGCGAGGTCGAGGAACTCCCAGCCCGGCGCGGCGGAAACGAGCACCTCGCCGGCGTTCGGGTTGGCGAGCGCCGCCGCCGCGCGGGCGCGCCCGTCGGGGACGAGGTCGAGCAGCGCGTCGTCCTCGTCGCCGTCGCGCCGCGCAACCACGCGATCGCCTTCCCGGAAGAGCACGATGCCGGCCGCAGCCTCGCGGTCGAGCCCCTCCGCCACCGACCGGGCCTCGTCGGTGTAGACCATGGCGGCGCGGTTCGACGCCGTCACCAGGTCACCACCCTCGACCTCGAGCCGCGCGACGTGCTCGACCTTCGACTGCCCGTGGTCCGAGCAGACGAGCACGGCATAGCGGTCGAGGAACTCGTCCGGGCCGCCGGCGGCGTCCATCAACGCCGCGATCGCGGCGTCGCTGCGCGCGAGAGCGTCGTGCGCGCTGTCGGGCCCGGCGGCGTGCGAGGCGTAGTCGTAGTCCGGGAGGTAGTAGACGAGGAGGTCGAAGCCGTCGCGCGTCACGAGCCAGCGACCGACCCAGGCCGCGTAGGCGTCGATCGAGCCGAGCGCACGGTTGCGAACGGCGATCGGCGCGCCGGTGCGGTCGCTCGAGTAGAGCGAGTAGAAGTAGAAGCGCTTCGGCCCGTTCACCGCGGGTGCCCCGGGGATCGTCGGCAGGTGTCGCGTGCGGCCGCGGTAGCAGGTGATGTTGATCGCGGCGGTCGTGAGCCCTGCGTCCTCGAGCGTCTCGTAGACCGTCTCCACGTCTTTCGAGAGGTGGCGCGCGTTCAGGTCGACGATCGTGTCGCGCAGCGATCGCGCGAGCCCTGCCGCCCGGATCGCACCGAACGACGAGCCGTACTCGACGATGCGCCGCTCATCTCGGTGCCACCAGACGAGGTGCGGGATGTGGTGGCCGTCGGGATGCGATCCCGTCGCGATCGAGCTGAGACACACCGGGGTCAGCGAGGGGAACGTGGACGTCGCGCGCCGGTACTCACCGTGCTCCGCGAGGAACCGCAGCGCGGGAGTCTCGACCGCCTCGAACATCGACGGTGTCAGGCCGTCGATGACGATCAGGACGACGGGCTTCGGCGTCGCGGCTCAGTCCTTGGCAAGTGAGCGCAGGCCGGCGTGCCGCTCCGGCGCGCGGCGGCGCAGCCGGAAGCCGAGCAGCGGGACGGCTGCCGCCTCGAGGTAGCCGACGACCGGCACGAACGCGAGCGCAGCGCCGACGAGTGAGGCGAGCGCGAGCAACGTCGCCGTGCCGCCCCGGGTGCCGCCGCGACGGAGAGCGCCGCCGACGAGGGGCGCGGAGCCGACGGCGCCGCAGACGGAGCCGACCGCGCCGCCCGCCGCCTCGTCCCACTGGCCGAAGGCGAACCCGATCACGATCGACACGAACGCCGCCACGACGAGTCCGGCGAGCGCGCGCCGGAGCGCTCCGGTCGCGGCGACACCGATCGACGCGCCGAGGCCGACGAGGATGCCGATCGTGTACCAGTCGCCCACGCCGCGAGGTTACACACGGCCGAAAGTTGGGCAGGAGTTCGACAAACCGACCCCGTCGTCTCACATCTGGAGTTCGTCATGACCGGAGACCCTCGTCCCCTGCTCGTCTTCTTCACCTCGACCCGCTCCGGGCCCGCACGCAGGATGGAGAGCCTCCTCGCACACATCGCTCGCAAGGAGCGCAGCAGGCTGCGCGTGATCCAGGTGGACGTCGACGTAACGCCCGCTCTCGCGGAGAAGCTGTCGGTAGAGGCGGTGCCGACGCTTGTCCTCGTCGTCGAGCGGAAGGCGGTCGCGCGTCTCGCCGGTCGCGTCAGCGCGCCGAAGATCGAGGCGATGCTCGAGCAGCACCTCGGCGTCGCGGCGTAGTCAGGCCTGCAGGCGCTCGATCAGCGCGAGCGTGAACTGAGCGGCGCGCGCGCCGTCGACGACGCGGTGGTCGAAGGTGAGACCGAGGTTGCCGACCGGGCGAACGACGACCTCGCCGTCGCGGACGACGGGGCGCGGGCCGATACGGTGCACACCGAGGATCGCGACCTCGGGATGGTTGACGAGCGGCGTCACGAAGAGACCGGCGAGCTTCCCGGCGCTCGTCACCGTGAACGTCGAGCCGCGCAGCTCCTCCGGCGCGAGCGTGCCGGCGCGTGCCTTCTCCGCGAGCGCGTCCACGTCGGCACGCAGCTCGTCGACGCTGCGGCTGTCGCAGGCGCGTACGACCGGGACGACGAGGCCGACGTCGGTCTGCACGGCAACGCCGAGGTCGTAACGGTCGAGGTAGACGATCTCGTCGCCCTCGAGCCTCGCGTTCAGTTCCGGGAACTCCTTCAGCGTCTCGGCCGTCGCGCGCAGCACCGTCGGCAGCAGCAGCTCCAGGCGGACGCTCGAGAAGTCGCATTCCTCGACGTAGGTGACCGCCGGCACCTCGCGATGCGCGCGCGTCAGGTGCTCGACGATCTGCCGGCGCACGCCGCGCACCTGCTCGCGGCGGCCTTCGCGCGACGAGGCCGCGCCGCGCACGTCCTGCTCGGTGATGCGCCCGCCGGGGCCGGTGGGAGTCACGGACGCGAGCTCGACGCCGAGCTCCTGCGCGAGCCGGCGGACGAGCGGCGTCGCCTGGACCCTTCCGGACCTGTCCAGGGACTGTCCCTGGACATGGCTCGAACCGGCATCGTCCGGCTCGCGCTCTCCGATCACGACGAGGACGCTCCCGACGGGCACGACCTCGCCCTCCGAGACGAGGATCCTCGCGACGCGCCCGGCGGCCGGCGACGGGATCTCGACGGTCGTCTTGTCGGTCGCGATCTCGACGAGCGGGGCGTCCTCGGCGATCTCGTCACCCTCGGCGACGAGCCAGCGCGCGATCTCGCCCTCGGTCAGCCCCTCGCCGAGGTCCGGCAGCCTGAACTCGTACGCCACGACGGGGGAAGCTACCTGCGCGGCCGCCCGACCCAGGAGCCCGGCGGCACAAGCAGCACCCGCAGGCCCTCGGCTCCGAAGCGCCAGAGCGAGACGGCCACCTCGTCGCCCGACAGCTCCGCTGCGATCTCGCGCGGCACGTAGCCGGCCTGCAGCGAGCGCTCCTCGTTCCAGATCCCGAGTGCATTCGGGTCGTGCTCGTTGTCGGGCTCCGGAACGAGGGTGAGCCGCGCGCCGGGATCGAAGGAGGAGTCGGCGACGGCCTCGGGCCGGAACGAGACGCCTGCGACCGCGACGACGCGGAGGCGCGGGTCGTCCCAGCTCACGCGCTCACCGGTCGCGGCGTCGCGCAGGTTGTAGCCCGCGCCCCGCCGGTCGCGCTCGAGCCAGAGTCTCAGCCGCTCCGTCACAGGCCCGCTTCCGGCACCGGCAAGGCCGGCGCCCGTTCTTTGCGCGGCTCCGTCAAGCCTACGCCGCGAAGAAAGATCGTACGGCAGCCGCGACCCGCTCGACCGAAGGCATGTACTCGTCCTCGATCGTCCAGTACGGGTACGGCACGTCGTAGCCGGTGACGCGCAGCACCGGGCCCTGCAGGTCGAAGATCGCGCGCTCTGCGATCAGCGCCGCCAGCTCGGCGCCGAAGCCAGCGGTGCGCGGCGCCTCGTGGACGATCACCGCGCGCCCCGTCTTCCCAACCGAGGCGAGGATCGCATTCTCGTCGAGCGGCCGCAGCGACCGAATGTCGACGACTTCGCACGAGACGTCGAGCTCGTCCGCCGCGCGCTCGCAGACGGCGACCATCGCTCCGTAGGCGATCAGCGTGACGTCGCTCCCTGCGCGCGCAACTCGCGCCTGCCCGAGCGGGACGACGTGCTCTCCCTCGGGCACCTCGCCGCGCGCGGTGCGGTACACGAGCTTCGGCTCGAGCACGACGACCGGATCGGGGTCGCGGATCGCCGCGGCGAGGAGGCCCTTCGCGTCCGCCGGCGTCGACGGGATCGCGACCTTGATGCCGGGCGTGTGGACGTAGTAGGTCTCGGGCGAGTCGTCGTGCAGCTCGGGCGCGCGCACACCGCCCCCGTACGGCATGCGGATCGTCAACGGGAACTCCATCCGGCCGCCGCTTCGCCAGCGGTAGCGGCCGACGTGCGTGATCAGCTGGTTCAGCGACGGGTACGAGAACGCGTCGTACTGCATCTCGACAACCGGCCTCCACCCGGCCATGCAGAGCCCGATCGCGCCGCCGAGGATGCCGGCCTCCGAGAGCGGCGTGTCGATGCAGCGGTCCGCGCCGAAGCGGTCGCGCAACCCTGCCGTCGCCCGGAAGACGCCGCCCGCGCGCCCGACGTCCTCACCGAGCACGAGCACGTTGGCGTCGCGCTCGAGCTCCGCGTGCAGCGCGTCGTTCACCGCCTCGACGAGCGTCAGCTCAGCCACGACGCATGTTCCCCGGGGGGTCGACGTACGCGTTCGCGAACAGCAGCTCCGGATCGGCGGGCGGCTCCGCCTCCGCCGCGGCGATGCCGGCGCGCATCAGCTCCTCCGCCTCCTTGCGCACCGCGCTCGCTCGCTCCTCGCTCAGCACGCCCGCCTCCAGCAGCAGCCGCTCGAAGCGGCCGAGACACTCGTCGGCGCGCGCCTCCTCGACCCGCCCGAGGTCGATGTAGGCGCTCGGATCGTCCGCGGTCGCGTGCGGCGCGGCGCGGTAGTGGACGCACTCGACGAGCGTCGGGCCGCCACCGGACCGCGCACGCTCGACCGCCGCGCGTGCCGCGGCGTAGACCTCGAGCACATCGAGGCCGTCGACGGTGACGCCGGGGATGCCGTAACCCTGCGCCTTGTCGGCGAGCGACGCCGCCCGCGTCTGCGCCGAAAGCGGCGTCGAGATCGCCCACTGGTTGTTGTTGCACACGAACACTGCGGGCGCGTTCATGACGGCGGCGAGGTTCACGCCCTCGTGGAACTCGCCCTCGCTCGTCGCGCCGTCGCCGAAGAACGCCATCGCGACGGCGTCCTCGTCCTTCAGCTTCTTGCCCCACGCGAGCCCGGCCGCGTGCGGCACGTGGCTCGCGATGGGGACGGCGATCGAGGCGACGTTCCAGTCGGCCGGGCTCCACCAGCCGGAGGGATGGCCGCGCCACCACTGGAGGATCGTGGCCGCGGGCATCCCGCGAACGAGACCGATCGCCGACTCGCGGTAGGAGGGGAAGATCCAGTCGTCGTCCGACAAGGCGAAGGTCGCGCCAGCCTGGATCGCCTCGTGGTTCCAGAAGATCGCGTAGGTGCCGATCCGCCCCTGCCGGTGGTAGACGACCGAGCGCTCGTCGTAGGTGCGTAGGAGCACCATGCGCCGGTGCAACTCGAGGAGGTCGGCTTCGGCGAGGCCGTGAAATCGAGCGTCGGTCGACGTGTCCGTCGCCATGCGACGCGGAGGCTACCCGCTTCTCATACGAGGACCGCGACGGCGTCACGGCGCGCCTCGAAGACTGCATGGTCGGCGTCACCCAGGTCCTCGCCGTCCGCCTGGAGCGGCAGCGGGCGGTCGCAGCGGACCTCGATCCGGTCGAGGTCGAGCCCGAAGTGGACGTCCGGCCCGTAGCCGCGTCCCCGCTTGATCGCAGCGAGGAGGCGCGGCACGTCGCGCGCGCGCACCCGCTCCGGCGCCGCGAACGCGATGCCGTCCTCGAAACGCGCGCCGGGCGTCACGCGCAGCGGGATCGAGCCGGCGTACGAGTACGGGTCGCCGTTCCCGACGAGCAGAAACGCGGCGCGGCCGACACCCTCGATCTCGAGCGCCGGGTCCCAGCGCCCGCGCCGCTCGAGCAGCATCTTCACCACCATCCTCGCGAACGCGGCGTCGCCGGGCCGCGCGCCGCCCGGGCCGCGCCCCAGCTCGTTCAGCCGGCGCACGGCCTCGGCGTCGAAGCCGAGCCCCGCGGAGAAGCTGAAGCGACGCCCGTTGACCGCGCCGAGCGTGATCCGGCGCAGGCGCCCCTCGGCGAGCGCCGCGCCGACGGCCACCGCCGCGGCTCCCGGGTCGCGCGGCAGGCCGAGCGCGCGCGGGAGGACGCTCGTCCCGCCGCCCGGCAGGAACCCGAACGGGAGCCGGCCGTCGGCACCGTTCAGCGCCTCGTTGTACGTCCCGTCGCCCGAGAAGACGACGATCGCGTCGACGGCGTCGGCCGCCGCCGCGGCCGCCAGCTCGGTCGCGTGGCCGGGATGCTGCGTGAACTGCCGCTCGATCTCGACGTGCTCGCGGAGCGCCCGTTCGACCTCGGTGATCCGGCGTCCCGTCACCTGCGTCGAGTACGGGTTGACGATGAGCAGGGCGCGCTTCACGGAGCTCGAGACTACGGCGTTGCGTAGCCGCGCATCCCGTCGAGCAGCACGCCGTAGAGGCGGTCGGCGAGCTCGTCCGTGCGCGACCCCGGCCGAAGCCATGCGTACGCCCAGTTCGCCGCCGAGAGGAAGAGCAGCGCCGCCGTCGCGACGTCGAGGTCCGTTCGCAGCTCGCTTCGCTCGACGCCGTCGCGGAAGAGGTCGCGGATCCGCTCCTCGTACCGGCGGCGCTCCGCGAGGAAGCGCTCCCGCCGCTCGCCGCCGAGGTACCGCCACTCTCGCACGAAGACGGTCGCCACGTCGAGCTGCGCGGCGACGACCGAGAGATGCGCTCGGAGCGCGAGCCGGATCCGCTCCGTCGCGGGCGCGTCCTGCGGCACGGCGTCGAGGGCCGAGTGGAACGTCCCCGCCCCCTCCCAGGCGACCTCCCAGAGGAGGTCCTCCTTCGAGGCGATGTGGTGATAGAGGGACGGCTTCTGCACGCCGAGCGCCTCCGCCAGGTCGGCGAGCGAGGTGCCCTGGTACCCGCGCTCGGCGAAGAGCCGGGCGGCGATCCGCGTTAGCTCTTCCCGTCTCGCGGACATCTAGAATGGGACCCTAACGATCGGTCGGTAGGGAGGTCGAGGTGGATCAGCGCACCGAGGAGTTCGTCGCATACGTGCAGGGCGGAGGCCAGGTCGAGGCGACCGACTGGCTCCCGGACGAGTATCGACAGAAGCTCGTCAAGTTCATCGAGATGCACGGCAACTCGGAGCTGATGGGCGTGCTGCCCGAGCGGGAGTGGATCCTCCGCGCGCCGACGCTCCAGCGCAAGCTGGCGCTGACCGCGAAGGTGCAGGACGAGGTCGGCCACGCGCAGCTCATCTACCGCGTCGCGGAGGACCTCGGGAAGGCGCGCGAGCAGATGCTCGCCGACCTCGTCTCCGGCAAGAGCAAGTTCCACAACGTCTTCCATTACCCGACGCACACCTGGGGCGACGTCGGCGTGATCGCGTGGCTCGTCGACGCGGCGGCGATCATCAGCCAGAAGGCGCTCCTCAAGTGCTCGTACGCGCCGTACGCGCGGATCATGAAGAAGATCTGCTGGGAGGAGTCGTTCCACATCCTCCACGGGCGCGACGTGATCCTCGCCATGGTCACGGGCACGGCCGAGCAGTTCGAGCTCGTGCAGGAGGCGCTCGACCGCTGGTGGGGGCCGCTGATGCAGTTCCACGGGAACCCGATCCCCGCGGAGGACGACCCGATGTTCCTCTGGCGGATCAAGTCGCAGGGGAACGAGGAAGCGCGCCAGCAGTTCCTCGACGGCTACGTGCCGCAGATCCTCGAGCTCGGCCTGACCGTCCCCGATCCGAAGCTGCGGAAGAGCGCAGACGGGGTGTGGGAGTACACGGAGCCGGACTGGGACGAGCTGAAGCGCGTCGTCACCGGCAACGGCCCGCGCACCGCCGACCGGCTCGCGTTCCGGGCGCGCTTCATCGAGCAGGAGCAGTGGGTGCGCGACGCGGTGCTCGCGGCGTGATCTGGGAGGTCTTCCGCCAGGACCGGAAGGGGCAGCCGTTCGAGCACGCGGGCTCAGTGCGGGCGCCCGACGCGGATTTCGCCGAGGCGTGGGCGCGCGAGCAGTACGGCCGCCGGGGCGAGTCGGTCGCGCTCTGGCTCGTGCCGCGCGACGCGGTGCACGTCGTCGGCGACTGGGCCGACGAATTCGCCCTCAAGTACCGCCGCGTCGACGGCTACTCGATCAAGGCGCGGTTGAAGGAGGCTCGTGAACGAGCAGGAACTGCTGGGCCTCGCTGACGACGAGCTGATCATCGGCTGGCGCGACTCGGAGTGGACGGGGATCGCGCCGATGCTCGAGGAGGACGTCGCGTTCTCGTCGATCGCGCAGAACGAGATCGGGCATGCGCGCGCCGTCTACGAGCTGCTGGGCGACGACGCGGACGCGCTCGCGTTCGACCGGAACCCCGACGAGTACCGCTGCGCGCCGCTCGTGCAGCTG
>DASUAX010000055.1:0-36276 GCA_035763525.1 Gaiellaceae bacterium | reverse complement strand
CGAAGCGGAGGAACGGCTCGAGTGCGGAGCCGTCCGCCGCGGCAAGTGCGGCGTCGAGCTCGGCCGTCGGGTAGTCGAGCGCCAGCGAGAGCGAGGCGTAGGGCGCGGCGCGCTTCACGAGTCGCTTCCGAGCACGTTCAGCCGCCGGCCGGTCGGCCCGCGCTGGGGCGGGTAGCCGACCTCGCCGTAGCCGCCGCCGGGCCCGCCTGGCACGGAGCAGCCTGCGTTCTGCGCCTCGAGGATCTGCGCATGCTCGGCGTGCGCCTTCGGGATCACGTAGCGGTCCTCGTACTTCGCGATCGCGAGCAGCCGGTACATCGCCTCGAGCTCCGCGGTGTCGAGCCCGACCGAGCGGGCGAGCTCCTCGTCCCTCTCTCCGTCGAGTTGCAGCCGCCGCATGACGCCCCGCATCGCCGCGAGGCGTCGCAGCACGCGGCGGATCACGTCGGGGTCGCCCGCCGAGAGCAGGTTCGCGAGGTACTCGACCGGGATGCGCATCCGCTCGATCGCCGGGAAGACGTCGTCGGGGTCGTCGCCGTACCCTTCCGCGGACGCAGCCGCGTCGAGCGGCGAGAGCGGCGGGATGTACCAGACCATCGGCAGCGTGCGGTACTCCGGGTGCAGCGGCAGCGCGATCCGCCAGTCGACCGCGAGCTTGTAGATCGGCGAGCGACGCGCCGCCTCGAGCCAGTCGTCTGCAATGCCCTCGGCGCGCGCCGCCGCCTGCACCTCCGGGTCGTTCGGGTCGAGGAAGAGCGACAGCTGCGACTCGAGCAGGTGCTGCGGGTCGGCGACCGAGGCCGCCTCCTCGACGCGGTCGGCGTCGTAGAGGACGAGGCCCAGGTAGCGCAGCCGGCCGACGCAGGTCTCGGAGCAGATCGTCGGCAGCCCCACCTCGAGGCGCGGATAGCAGAGGGTGCACTTCTCGGCCTTGCCGGTGCGGTGGTTGAAGTAGACCTTCTTGTACGGGCAGCCCGAGACGCAGAAGCGCCAGGCGCGGCACTTGTCCTGGTCGACGAGCACGACGCCGTCCTCCTCCCGCTTGTACATCGCGCCCGACGGGCAGCTCGCGACGCAGCTCGGGTTGAGGCAGTGCTCGCAGATACGCGGGAGGTAGAACATGAACGCCTGCTCGTACTCCATGCGCACCTTGTCCTCGAGCCCCTCGAGCAGCGGGTCGCGGACGGCGTGCTCGGGCGAGCCGGCGAGGTTGTCGTCCCAGTTCGGGCCGGTCCTGACACGGATCGGGTCGCCCGTCAGCTGCGAGCGCGGCGTCGCCACCGGGTCGTGCTCCGAGAGCGGCGAGTCGATCAGCGTCTCGTAGTCGTACGTCCAGGGCTCGTAGTAGTCGTCGATCGTCGGCAGGTTCGGGTTCCAGAAGATCGTCAGCAGCTTGCGCAGCTGCCCCCCGGCCTTGAGGCGGAGGCGACCCTTGCGGTCGAGCTCCCAGCCGCCCTGCCACTCCTCGTTCGCCTCCCAGCGCCGCGGGTAGCCGAGCCCCGGCTTCGTCTCGACGTTGTTGAACCAGACGTACTCGGTGCCCGGCCGGTTCGTCCACACCTGCTTGCAGGTGACCGAGCACGTGTGGCACCCGATGCACTTGTCGAGGTTCATCACCATCGCCACCTGCGCGCGGACCCTCACGTCCCTGGCCGCCTTTCGCTCCCGCGCCGCCAGCGGCGCCCCGGAAACGTGAGAGAACGCATCAGAACTCGACCTCCTGGGAGCGGCGGCGCAGCACGGTCACCTCGTCGCGCTGCGAGCCGGTCGGCCCGTAGTAGTTGAAGCCGTACGAGAGCTGCGCGTAGCCGCCGACGAGGTGCGACGGCTTGAAGATGATGCGCGTGAGGGAGTTGTCGGTCCCGCCGCGCCGGCCCGACGTCTCGGTGCGCGGCACGTTCAGGTGCCGGTCCTTCGAGTGGTACATCATGCAGGTGCCCTTCGGCAGCCGGTGCGTGACGGCGGCGCGGCACGCGATCACGCCGTTCCGGTTCACGGCCTCGACCCAGTCGTCGTCGCGGATGCCGAGCGCCTCCGCGTCCTCACGGCTGATCCAGAGCGATTTGCCGCCGCGGAAGAGCGTCAGCATGTGCAGGTTGTCCTGGTACTCGGAGTGGATCGACCACTTCGAGTGCGGCGTCAGGTAGCGCAGGGTCACCTCGACCGCGTCTCCGCCGACGCCCTGGTCGCCGAAGTGCCGGCGGTACGCGAGCGGCGGCCGGTAGACGGGCAGCGCCTCGCCCAGCTCGAGCAGCCATGCGTGGTCGAGGTAGAGGTGCTGTCGACCGGAGAGCGTGTGCCACGGCTTCGCGCGCTCGACGTTCATCGTGAAGGGCGAGTAGCGGCGCCCGTGCGCCTCGATCCCGGACCACTCGGGCGACGTGATCACCGTGCGCGGCTGCACCTGCGCGTCCTGCAGCGTGATCCGGTCGCCCGCACGCGGCCCCGCGAGGTCGGCGAGCGAGAGGCCGGTGCGCTGCTCGAGCGAGCGGAATCCCTCGAGCGCGAGCCGGCCGTTCGTCGTTCCCGAGAGCGCGAGGATCGCCTCGCACGCGTGCTCGACCTGTTCGAGCGACGGCCGCCCGTCGGCCGGCCCGCCGCGGACGACGCCGTTTCGGCCGCGCAGCCACTCGACCTCCTCGTGCGGCTTCCAGCTCGCGCCCTTGACCGCGATGCCGGGCTCGTCGACGAGCGGCCCGAGCGCGTGCAGCTTCGCCGCCGTCGCCGGGTAGTCGCGTTCGACCACGACGAGCTTCGGCATCGTCTTCCCCGGCACCGGATCGCACTCGCCGGCGCGCCAGTCGAGCACCTCGCCATAGGGCTGCGCCACCTCGTCGGCCGTGTCGTGTGCGAGCGGCGACGCGACGAGGTCCTTGCGCACGCCCAGGTGCTGCTCGGCGAGCTCGGAGAACCGCTGAGCGACGAGCGCGAACGCGTCCCAGTCCGACTTCGCCTCCCACGGCGGCGGGATCGCCGCGTTGAACGTGTGCACGAACGGGTGCAGGTCGGTGGAGGAGAGGTCGACCTTCTCGTACCACGTCGCCGCCGGCAGGACGACGTCGGAGAAGAGCGCGTTCGACGTCATCCGGAAGTCGATCGTCGTCAGCAGGTCGAGCTTCCCCTGCGGCGCCTCGTCACGCCACGTCACCTCGTTCGGCCGCAGCTCCTCGGGCGACTCGTCCGCACGCACCGCCGGCAGGGTCGTGCCGAGCAGGTGGCGCAGGAAGTACTCGTGGCCTTTCGCCGACGAGCCGAGCAGGTTCGAGCGCCACACGGTCAGCACGCGCGGCCAGTTCTCCGGCGCGTCCGGGTCCTCGCACGCGAAGCGCAGACGCCCGGCCTTCAGCTCGTCGGCGACATGAGCGGCCGGGTCGCGTCCCTCGCGCTCGGCCTCGGCGCACAGCTCGAGCGTCGAGCGGTCGAACGACGGGAACGACGGCAGCCAGCCGAGCCGTGCGGCGAGCGCGTTCAGGTCGACGAGCTGCTTGCCCGCGAAGAGCCCGCGGCCGAGCGGCGAGGCGAGCTCCTCGGCGCCGAAGCCCTCGTAGCGCCACTGGTCGCTCGCGAGGTAGAAGAACGGCGTACCCGCCTGGTGGCGCGGCGGCCGCACCCAGTCGGTCGCGAACGCAACCGTCTGCCACCCGGCGAGCGGTCGCACCTTCTCCTGGCCGACGTAGTGCGCCCAGCCGCCGCCGTTCACGCCCTGGCAGCCGCAGAGCACGACGAGCGAGAGGAACGAGCGGTAGACGAGGTCCGAGTGGAACCAGTGGTTCGTGCCGGCGCCCATCGCGATCATCGACCGGCCGTGGGTCTGCTCCGCGTTGCGCGCGAACTCGCGTGCAACGCGGGCGCAGTCGTGGCGGTCGACGGACGTGATCTCCTCCTGCCACGCGGGGGTGCACGGGAGCGGGTCGTCGTAGTCGGCCGGCCACTCGCCGGGCAGGCCGTCGCGGCCGACACCGTACTGGGCGAGCAGCAGGTCGAGCACCGTCGTCACGAGGTGCCCGCCGACGTCGACCGCCGGCACGCCGCGCCGCAGGCTCGAGCCGCCCTCGGTCTCGCCGACGTCGAAGCGCGGCAGGTCGACCGCCACGGCGCGTCCGCGGCCATGGAGCGTGAGCGCCGGGTCGATGCCGCCGAGCTGCAGGTTCCAGCGTCCCTCGTCGGCGGCCGCGTAGCGGTGGCCGACCGACCCCGGCGGCACCGCCGGTGCACCCGCGGCGTCGTCCCAGACGACCGGCTTCCACTCCGGTAGATCCTCGCCCGAGCCGAGGTCGGAGGCGCGCAGGAAGCGGTCCGGCACGTAGCCGTCGCCGCGCTCTCGCAGCGTGACGAGGAGCGGCAGGTCGGTGAAGCGGCGCGCATAGTCCTGGAAGTACGGCACCTGCCGGTCGACGTAGCACTCCTTGAGGATCACGTGGCCCATAGCGAGCGCGAGCGCGGCGTCGGTGCCCGGCTGCGCCGGCAGCCACTGGTCGGCGAACTTCACGTGCTCGGCGAAGTCGGGCGAGACGACGACGACCTTCTGTCCGCGGTAGCGCGCCTCGACCATGAAATGCGCGTCGGGCGTGCGCGTCGTGGGCAGGTTCGTGCCCCACACGATCAGGTAGCCCGCGTTCCACCAGTCGCCCGACTCCGGCACGTCGGTCTGGTCGCCGAAGGTCTGCGGCGACGCCGGCGGCAGGTCGGCGTACCAGTCGTAGAAGGAGAGGATGACGCCGCCGATCAGCGCGAGGAAGCGCGTGCCGGACGCGTACGAGGCCATCGACATGGCGGGGATCGGGGTGAAGCCCGCGACGCGGTCGGGCCCGTAGCGCTTGATCGTGTGCACGTGCGCCGCCGCGATCAGCTCGACCGCCTCGTCCCAGCTCGCCCGCGCGAAGCCGCCCTTGCCGCGATGCGACTGGTACAGGGCGCGCGCGTCGGGGTCGTCGACGATCGACGCCCACGCGTCGACGGGGTCGCCGAGCCGGTTGCGCGCCTCGCGCCACCGCTCGAGCAGGCTCCCGCGCACGTACGGGTAGCGCAGGCGGAGCGGCGAGTACGTGTACCACGAGAACGACGCCCCGCGCGGGCAGCCTCGCGGCTCGTATTCCGGCATCTCCGGGCCGGTCGAGGGGTAGTCGACCGCCTGGGTCTCCCAGGTGATGATCCCCTCCTTGACGTAGACGTTCCAGGAGCAGGAGCCGGTGCAGTTGACGCCGTGCGTCGAGCGGACGACCCGGTCGTGCTGCCAGCGCTCCCGGTAGAACGACTCCGCCTCCCGGCCCTTGGCGACGAGCTGGCTCCAGCCCTCGGCGGAGACGGGGCCGCGGCGGAAGAAGCGATGGACCGGCTGCAGCGAGGAGCGGAGCGCGGCGTCGAGCGCCGTCTCGCCGGGGAGGCCGTCGCTTCCATGACCGTTTCGCTGCCTGACCATGGTCGGCCCGGACCATACGAGATGCCGTCGGGCCGTGCTCCGCTAGGCGTATATTTAGACGAGACTTATCGTGAAAAAGGAGATGCGGAGATGACGGTCGACCTCGAGACCAGCCTCGGCGAGCTCGTGCGGGAGCGTCCCTCGTCGGCGAAGGTGCTGGCGCGGTTCGGCCTCGACTACTGCTGTGGCGGCAGGAGCAGCCTGCGCGACGCGTGCACCGAGCGCGGGCTCGACGCGGCGACGGTCGCGGTGTTCCTGGCGCACGATCCCGAGCCGGTCGCGCTCGAAGGAACGGACTGGGGCTCCGCGCCGGTACCGGCGCTGTGCGCGCACATCGTCGAAGAGCACCATGCGCGCATGCGCTGGGAGCTGCCGCGGGTGAGCGAGCTCGCAGAGCGCGCAGCCTCCGCTCACGGCGATGTGCGCCCCGAGCTGCACGAGGTGCGGGACGAGCTCGCGCGGTTGCGCGACGAGCTCGTGGAGCACATGGACGACGAGGAGAGCACGCTGTTCCCGAAGCTCGCCGCGGGAGGCTCCGTTCCGGCCGACGAGCTCGAGGAGCTGATCGGAGAGCACGACTCGGCCGGGGCGAGGCTCCGTCGCCTGCGGGAGCTCTCGGGCGACTACGACCTGGAGGCCGCGCTCTGCAACACGCACCGCGCGCTACTCGAGGGACTGCACGGTCTCGAGCTCGACCTGCACCAGCACGTGCACGAGGAGAACAACATCCTCTTCCCGCGCGTCGCGGCGTAGCCCGCCGCTCAGCGCCGCACGCGCGCGAGCGCGCCGCTGCCGAGCGTCGCGGCGAGGAACAGGCCGATCGCCGTCGCGTTGACCGCTCCGCCTCGCCGGGCCGTCTCGAAGCTGCCCGCCAGGTCGCCGCCGACGCGCAGCACGAGCCCCGCGTGCAGGAGCGCGAGGTGCGCGTAGAAGACGCGCCGGAACGGGATCGCGACCCCGAGCACGCCCGGGAAGATCACCGGTGCGTGGCCGAAGATCATCGAGAAGACGAAGCCGAGGAAGAGCGCGTGCAGCTCGGCGTCGTGCGTCGGTCCGGCGATCTGCGCCCCGTAGCGGAGCCAGAGCACCCCCGCGACAGCCAGCCAGACGTAGCCGGGGAGGAGCGCGAGCGCGACGAATCGCGGCAGCCCCGGCCGGCGCACCGTTCTGCGCGCGATGTCGAAGCGCGCGAGCCACAGCGCGAAGCCGGCGAGCGCGGCGCCCGCCAGGCGGATGCCGGGGCCTGCGTCGACGGCGGACAGAGCGAGCCCCGCGAGCAGCAGCAGCGTCAGCGCGCCGAAGACGGCGCGGCCGGCCCGCGTGAGCCGCCCCATCGCGGCCAGCTCGAGGCGCTCGCCGACGATCGTCAGCACGAGGAAGCCCGCCCACCAGGGCACGACCTGCACGAGCTCCTCGCCGCCGAGCCAGAGCGCGTCGCCCACCACCCAGAGCACGGCGCCGAGCGCGAGCGTCGCCGCCGAGACCGTGAAGTGCGTGCGCAGGATGACGACGAACAGCCCGACGAGGACGCAGCCGGCGAGCAGCAGCACGAGCTCGCCGACGCCCTGCCGGACGCCGGCGAAGAGGAGCGCGGCGCCGGCGATCGTCCCGCCGGGCGCCAGGTAACCCCACGGACGGCGGAGGGCGACCGCGCGCTCGAGCGAGATGACGGTGCCGAGGAACCCGAACACCATCAGCGGCCCGTGCAGCTCGACGAGGTTCGCCCGGCCGTGCGGCAGGTCCCAGCCGAAGCGGAGGAGGCCCGCCCAGACGCCCAGGAAGAGCGAGGCGAGCCCCAGCACGAGCAGCGGGTAGCGGGCGGGCGCGACCTTCACGGCCGTTTTATACTATTGCTATGAGTTTTTCTCGCCCGGGCCCGGTCGAAGCAGCACGCGACCGGCTCTCGACCGTCCAGGACCCGGAGCTCGGGCTCGACATCGTCTCGCTCGGGGTCGTCTACTCGGTCGAGCTCGAGGACGCCCGCCTCCGCATCGTGTACACGTTGACCTCCATGGGGTGCCCACTGGGACCGGTGATCGAGCGCGACATCGCACGTGCCCTCGAGGGGCTGGAGGGCGTCGAGTCGGTCGAGAGCCTGCTCGTCTTCGAGCCGCCGTGGTCGCCGGAGCAGATGAGCGACGACGCGAAGCTGCTGCTCGGGGTGTACGGATGACGCGCGAGCAGGAGCTTCGGCGGCACCGCGCGCTCGCCGACCCGAGTCGCGCGCGCATCCTCGCCCAGCTGACCGACGACGGCCCGCTCGACGCCCGTGCGCTCGCCTCCCACGTCGACCTGCACGTGAACACGGTGCGCGTCCACCTCAACGCCCTCGCCGATGCGGGCCTCGTGGTCAGCGAGACGCAGCCGCCGAGCGGCCGCGGCCGGCCTCGTGTCACCTACCGGGCGACCGCGGCGGCTGCCGACGAAGGGGCGCGCCGTTACCGCCTGCTCGCGGAGATCCTCACAGCGCTCGTCGCGCGCTCCGGGCCGGAGGCGGCGGCGCAGCTCGAGGAGATCGGCGAGGCGTGGGGTCGGTACCTGACGGACGCGCCGCCGCGCTTCAGCTCGGCGGATGAGGAGCGGGCCGTCGAGAGTCTGCTCGCGCTGCTCGCGGAGCTCGGCTTCCAGCCTCGGCTCGAGCGCGGCGCACGGGGCCGGCGGATCCTGATGCGCCCCTGCCCGTTCCTCGAGCTCGCGCGCGAGCACCAGGACGTGATCTGCCCGATCCACCTCGGCCTGATGCGAGGCGCGCTCGCGGAGCTCGGGGCGAGGACGCGGGCGACGAAGCTCGAGCCGTTCGTGCGGCCCGACCTCTGCGTCGCCCGCCTCGCCGCGGGACGAGCCTAGGCGGCGTCCGGCCGGCCGATCCGGACGCGCCAGACCTGCGGGCCCTGCTCGAGGTAGTCCCACGTGTAGGCGCCGGCGTGCTCGGCCTCGAACTGGTACCAGAGCGGCTTCGGGTCGTGGTCGTTCACGAGCACGAAGCCCGCGCCCGGCTGCAACTCGTGGTACGTGTCGAAGATCAGCTCGTGGCGGCGGGCGGGTGGCTCGCTGCGGACGTCGAGGATGGTGTCGGTGGTGGGCATGGTTCTCCTCTCGCGTGCTTCGGTTGGTGGACGGTCAGGCGGTGGAGCGTCGCGTTCAGCCTTCGAGCCGCGGCGGGGCACGGCTCACGGAGGAGCCACCACGCTTCCGCCGCGAGGCGGCAGGCGGCGTCGGCCTCGCCCGCGTCGCCGAGCGCGCGCACCGCGCGGTCGAACAGCCGGGCGAGCGGCTCGAGTGGTTCGGTCGTCGCTTTCTCCATTTCCCACGTTATACATGAGGCAAAACAGAGCTACGGGAAGGTGCGGACAACCCCACCCGCGGATGCCGGATCGCACCATTGGCGGGCGCGCGCGGGACGGGCACCCTGGCCGGAAGTGAAAGCGACAAGGCCAGGAGAAGACATGCGGTACAACCTCGCCGCGCGCGCAGGGCGCTGGAGCGCGGCTCACTGGAAGACGTCGGTCGGCGCGTGGATCGCCTTCTGCGTGGTCGCTGCCGCGCTCGGGGGCGTCGCCGGCACGAAGATGCTGAAGCAGGCGGACACCGCAGCGGGTGGGACGCGCAAGGCGGAGCAGATCCTCCGGGACGGGGGTTTCCAGGATCGTGCCTCCGAGAGCGTGCTCGTCCAGTCGAAGAGCGGGACGGTCTCCGATCCCGAGTTCCGCGCCGTCGTCGCGGACGTCGCGCGCACCGTCTCGGGGCTCGAGCAGACGCGGCACGTCCGGTCTCCGCTCGCGCGCGGGAACTCGGGCCAGATCTCGAAGGACAGGCATTCGGTCCTCGTCCAGTTCGAGATGCGCGGCGACCAGGACACCGCGGACAAGCGCGTGCAGCCGGTGCTCGACGCAGTCGACCGCGTCCAGCAGCGTCACGGTGACTACACGATCGCCGAGTTCGGGTTCGCGAGCGCGAACCACGAGCTGTCGAAGACCCTCAACAAGGACTTCCAGCGGGCCGAGTACTCGTCGCTGCCGGTGACGCTCGTCATCCTGTTGCTGGCCTTCGGTGCACTCGTCGCCGCGGGCCTGCCCGTGCTGCTCGCGTTCTCGGGCGTGCTCGCCACGATCGGGCTCGGCGGGCTCGCGAGCCACGTCGTCGCCGCGGGTGACGCGACGCAGTCGGTGATCCTCCTGATCGGCATGGCCGTCGGCGTGGACTACTCGCTCTTCTACCTGCGTCGCGAGCGCGAGGAACGGGCGCGCGGGCTCTCGCCCCGCGAGGCCCTCCTGAAGACGGCGGGCACCTCGGGCCACGCCGTCTTCATCTCAGGGCTGACGGTGCTGATCGCGATGGCCGGGATGCTGTTCACCGGCAACGCCGTGTTCACGTCGATCGCCGTCGGCGCGATGCTGATGGTCGCCGTCGCCCTGATCGGCTCGCTCTCGATCCTGCCGGCGCTCCTCGGACGGCTCGGGCACAAGGTCGACCGCGGCCGCATCCCCTTCCTCGCGCGGCGCGGCGACGGCGAGTCGCGCGTCTGGAGCTTCGTGCTCGACCGCGTCCTCCGCCGGCCCGTGGTCGCGGCGGTCCTCTCGGGCGGGGCGCTGCTCGCGCTCGCGCTCCCGACGCTCTCGTTGCACACGCAGCTTCCGAGCTTCACCGACCTGCCGCGCTCGCTGCCGATGGTCTCGACCTACGAGGAGATCCAGCGGGCGTTCCCCGGCGCGCAGACGCCGGCGAAGATCGTGATCGCCGCCGACGACGTCACGTCGCCGCGGGTGCAGCAGGCGATCGCAGAGCTCGAGCGGCGGGCGCTCGCGACCGGGCAGATGTTCAAGCCGGTCTCGACCGAGATCAACCCGGCCCGGACCGTGGAGACGGTGTCGATCTCGCTCGCGGGTGACGGCTCGAACGAGAAGTCCGTCGCGGCGCTCGAGACGCTCCGCGGGCATGTGATCCCCACGACCGTCGGGCAGCTGCACGGCGTCGAGGCGGCCGTCACGGGCGAGACGGCGGGAACGCACGACTTCAACGAGCAGATGAAGAGCCACGCGCCGATCGTGTTCGCGTTCGTGCTCGCGCTCTGCTTCCTGCTCCTGCTCGTCACGTTCCGGTCGATCGTGATCCCGGTCAAGGCCGTGCTGCTGAACCTGCTCTCGGTCGGCGCCGCGTACGGCCTGCTCGTCCTGGTGTTCCAGCACAGCTTCGCCGAGGGCCTGCTCGGGTTCCACTCGAACGGCGCGATCACGTCGTGGCTACCGCTCTTCATGTTCGTGATCCTGTTCGGCCTGTCGATGGACTACCACGTGTTCATCCTCAGCCGGATCAAGGAGCTCGTCGACGGCGGCATGACCACGGAGGAGGCGGTCGCGGCCGGCATCAAGCGCACGGCCGGCACGGTCACGAGCGCCGCCGTCGTGATGGTCGCCGTGTTCGCGATCTTCACGAGCCTGCGCACACTCGACATCAAGCAGATGGGCTTCGGCCTCGCGGCGGCGATCCTGATCGACGCAACCATCGTCCGCGCCGTGCTCCTGCCGGCGGTGATGAAGCTGCTCGGCGACTGGAACTGGTACCTGCCCCGGTGGCTCGAGTGGCTGCCGCGCTTCGGCGCCGGAGAGCGCCGCGAGGAGCGCCCCCGCGCGGGTGCCGCCGCGCCGGCGCTCGGGTCCGACTAGGGTCCCGGGAAGGAGCGGACCTGAGATGAAGGTGGCACACCAGGAGCTGCTCGAGCAGGTGCGGCCTGCACGGCGAGTGCTGATCGTGGACGACCACGCCAGCTTCCGCCGCTGTGCCGGCGCCCTGCTCACCTCCGAGGGGTTCGAGATCGTGGGCGAGGCGCCCGACGGGTCGACGGCGCTCTCGCTCGCCGCCGAGCTCGCTCCCGAGCTCGTGCTGCTCGACGTCCAGCTGCCGGACATCGACGGGTTCGGCGTCGCGGAGCGGCTGCTCTCCGCCGACCCTGCACTGCGGATCGTGCTCGTCTCGAGCCGCGAGCGCTCGGACTACGGCGGGCGGATCGAGGCGAGCGGAGCGGTCGGCTTCGTCTCGAAGGGCGAGCTCTCGGGCGACGTGCTCGAGAGGCTGCTCGAGTGACGTTCGCCGCGAGGCTCGAGAGCGGCACGCGGCCCGGGGCGGCGTGGCTGCTTCTCGTCGGCGCCGCTGCCGCGGTCGCCGCTGCGTTCTACGTCTTCTCGGTCAGCCGCATCGCGCCGCATCCGGTCGCGCAGGGCGCGCTGTCGGCACTCGTCTGCTTCGCCTTCGTCGGCGCCGGCGCGTATGCGCTGCGCCTGCGGCCGTACGCGCGCTTCGGGGTGCTGCTCGCGGCCGTCGGCTTCACGTCGCTGATCAGCGTCCTGCACGACGCGAACCACCCGATCCCGTACACGATCGGCGTGCTCGCGTCGAACGTCGTCTTCGCGGTGATCGTGCACGCGCTGCTCGCGTTCCCGAAGGGCCGGCTCCACTCGCGCGCGGGGCGGCTGCTCGTGGTGGCGGCGTACGTCGACGTGCTCGCACTGCAGGCGGTGGCCGTCCTGTTCGACCCGCTGACCCGCTACCACAGCGACCACCCGCGCAACGTCGTCCTCGTCGCCTCTCACCCGAGGCTCGCCACCGCGCTGCTCGAGCTGGAGGCGGCGATCGCGGCCGCGCTCGCGCTCGCCTCGGTGGTCGTGCTGACCCGGCGCGCCCGCTCCGCCACTGCCGCCGCACGAAGCCAGCTCATGCCGGTGCTCGCAGGCGGCAAGGTCGCGCTGCTCCTCTTCTCGCTCGGCCTGGTGCTCACGCCGCTCTCGTCCCGGGCGGGCCTCGTCGGCTTCGGCCTCGGCCTGCTCGCGGCGCTCGCGATCCCGGCCGCGTTCGTCGTCACGCTCGTGCAGGGGCGGCTCTCGCGCGCCGCGGTCGGCGAGCTGCTGCTCGAGCTGCGCGACCCGGGCGAGCAGCCCGACCTGGAGGAGTCGCTCCGGCGTGCGCTCGGCGACCCGACGCTCCGGCTCGGGCGCCTCGGGGCCGATGCGGCGGAGTACATCGACTCGAGCGGCGAGCCGCTCCCGCTGCCGGTGCCGGGAGCGGTCCAGGTCGCGACGCCGATCCTCCACCACCGAGACCCGATCGGAATGCTCGTGCACGACCGGTCGCTGCGGCTCCGGCCGGAGCTGCTCGACGCCGTCGGCGCCGCGGCCGGGTTCGCCCTCGCGAACGAGCGCGCGCTGCGCGCCGCCGAGCTCGTCGAGAAGCGGAACCGCGCGCTCCTCGACGCGATCCCCGACCCGATGATCCGCGTCGCCCGCGACGGCACGTACCTCGACGTCCGCGCCGACGACGCATCGCAGCTGCTGCTGCCCCCCGAGCAGCTGATCGGGCGCAACGTCCGTGACGTGCTGCCCGGGCCGCTCGCCGACGAGATCGTCGCGTGGGTCGAGCACACGCTCGCGAGCGGGACGCTGACGACATTCGAGTACGAGCTGGAGACCGACGGGAAGCGGCGTCGCCAGGAGTCGCGGATGACCCCGAGTGGGCCGGACGAGGCCGTGACGATCCTGCGCGACTTCACGGAGCAGAGGCGCGCGGAGGCCGAGTTGCGGCGGCTCGCCGCCGAGCAGGCCGCGCTCCGGCGGGTCGCCACGCTGGTCGCGGGCAACGCCCGGCCGGAGGAGGTCTTCCAGACGGTGACCGAGGAGGTCTGCCGGCTGCTCGGGCTGCGCACGGCGGTGCTGCACCGCTTCGAGAGCGCGACGTCGTCGAAGATCGTCGGGACGTACGGCATGTCGGAGGGCGGCTCGCTCCAGTTCGGCTCCGAGATCGAGCTCGAGCTCGGGGCCGCGCTGCGGGTGCTCCAGACGGGCGCCGCGGCTCGCTGCGAGTACGCGGAGATGGAGGGCGAGGACGCCGCCGAGCTGCTGCGGCTCGGCTTCGTCCGCAGCGTCGGCGTGCCGATCACGGTCGCGGGCGCGACGTGGGGCGCGCTCGTCGTGGTGCTGCGCGCCGACGAGTTGCTGCCGATCGCGACCGAGCACCGGCTCGCCGCGTTCGCCGAGCTGGTCGCCCTCGCGGTCGCGAGCGCGCACGCGCGCGACGAGCTCTCGGCGTCGCGCCTGCGCATCGTCGAGGCGAGCGACACGGAGCGGCGGCGCCTCGAGCGCAACCTGCACGACGGCGCGCAGCAGCGCCTCGTCGCGCTCTCGGTCGGCCTGCGACTCGTGCAGGCGAAGCTGCGAGGGAGCCCGGAGGAGGCGCATGAGCTGCTCGCGACGCTGTCGGAGGAGCTCGCCGCCGCCATCGTCGAGCTGCGCGAGCTGGCGCAGGGAATCCATCCGGCCGTGTTGACCGAGCGCGGGCTCGCGGACGCGCTCGAGGTGCTTGCTGCGCGCGCCCCGCTTCCCGTCTCGGTCGACGTCGACCTGCCCGAGCGGCTGCCCGCACACGTCGAGACGGCCGCCTACTACGCGGTCTCGGAGGCGCTCGCGAACGTCGTGAAGCACGCAGCTGCGACGTCCGCGTCGGTACGCGTCGAGCGCCTCGCCGGGCTCGTCGCCGTGGAGGTGTCGGACGACGGCGCGGGCGGCGCCGACTCGACCCGCGGCACCGGCCTCAGCGGCCTGTGTGACCGCGTCGAGACGCTCGACGGCGTGCTCTCGATCCTCAGTCCTCCCGGCGGCGGTACGCTGCTCCGGGCCGAGCTTCCGGTCGGCTCGGACTCGTTGGCGCCCGTCGGGAGGGACGGCTGAGGCTCACCTTCTTCTTCAGCGACGTGGAGGACTCGAGCGGTCTCGCCGACCGGCTCGGCAGCCGCTACGCAGGGGTTCTCTCGCAGGTGCGCGAGCTCCAGCGCGCCGCAGTCGCCGGTACCGGCGGCCGCGAGATCGACTGCCGCGGCGACGAGCTCTTCGCCGTCTTCGAGGAGTCGCGCCGCGCGACGGCCGCCGCGCTCGAGATTCAGCACGCCGTGGCGGGCCGGGACTGGCCCGCGGACGAGCGCGTCCGCGTGCGCATCGGCCTTCACACCGGGGAGGCGGAGCAGGCCGGCGACGGCTTCGTGGGGCTCGAGGTCCACCGCGCGTCCCGCATCTGCCAGGCGGCGCACGGCGGCCAGGTGCTCCTGTCGGAGGACGCGCTCGACGGAGCGGCCGCCGACGTGCGCGAGCTCGGCGAGTACGAGTTCCGCGGGCTGCGCGAGCCCGAGCTGCTCTACCAGCTCGTCGCGGACGGGCTGCCGGACGAGTTCCCGCCGCTCCGGGGCGTGCGCAAGCGCGAGCACGCACTGACGGCGGTCGTCGCCGACGACTCGATCCTGCTCCGGGAGGGCCTTGCGCGGCTGCTCGCGGAGGCCGAGATCGACGTCGTCGGCCAGGCGAGCGACGCCGACGAGCTGATGCTGAAGGTGCGCAGCTACCACCCGGATGTCGCGATCGTCGACATCCGCATGCCGCCGACGCAGACGGACGAGGGGATCCGGGCCGCGCGCGAGATCCGCGCCAAGCATCCCGGCACGGGCGTGCTCGTCCTCTCCCAGCACGTCGCGCACACGTATGCGGTCGAGCTGCTCGAGGACAGCGCGCAGGGCCTCGGCTACCTGCTCAAGGACCGCGTGGCCGACGTGGACGAGTTCCTCGGGGCGGTGAGGCGCGTCGCCGAGGGCGGCTCGGCGCTCGACCCGCTCGTCGTCGCCGAGCTCGTCGGCCGTTCCCGCGGCGACGATCCCGTCGAGCGGCTCTCGCCGCGCGAGCGCGAGGTGCTGGAGCTGATGGCCGAGGGCCGCTCGAACCAGGCGATCGGCCAGCGGCTCTTCATCTCGCCGCGCGCGGTCGAGAAGCACGTGACGAGCATCTTCACGAAGCTGCGGCTGCCGGCCGCGCCCGAGGATCACCGCCGCGTGCTCGCGGTGCTCCGCTTCCTGGGCTCGTAGAGCACGAGTGCGGCTAGCCGCACCTCGAAACACCTGAGCGCCGTAGACGCAGCCTTCAGGCCGGGAGCGAACGTGAAGGCATGCCTGCAATCGAACTTTCCAGGGGTGAGGAACATGAGCGTTCACGCGACGGAGACTGACCGGAGGAGATGGATCGCGCTCGCCGTGATCGTGACGGCGCAGTTCATGGTCGTTCTCGACGTGGCGATCGTGAACGTCGCGCTGCCGACGATCAAGGACGATCTCCACTTCAGCCAGGAGAGCCTGCAGTGGGTGGTGACCGCCTACTCGATCCTGTTCGGAGGCGTGCTGCTGCTCGGTGGGAGGATGGCGGACCTGCTCGGGAGGCGGCGGCTGTTCATGGCCGGTCTCGCGCTCTTCACCGTCTTCTCGCTCCTCGACGGGCTCGCCTGGTCGGAGGGGTCGCTGATCGCGTTCCGCTCGTTCCAGGGGCTGGGCGCGGCGTTGCTCTCCCCGGCGGCGCTCTCGATCCTGACCACGACCTTCGCGGAGGGGCGCGAGCGGAACCTCGCGCTCGGTGTCTGGGGCGCGGTCTCCGGCAGCGGCGGCGCAGCCGGCGTGCTGCTCGGCGGCGCGCTGACGAGCGCCCTCAGCTGGTCGTGGATCTTCTTCATCAACGTGCCCGTCGGTCTGGTCGTGCTGGCGCTCGCGCCGCGGCTCGTGCGCGAGAGCCGGGCCGACGTCGAGCATCGCCACTTCGACGTACCCGGCGCGCTCTCGATCACGGCCGGGCTGATGCTGCTCGTGTACGCGATGACCCGCGCGGTCACGCACGGCTGGGTGACGGGTGAGACGATCGGCACGCTGGCCGCCGCCGCCGCGCTTGTGCTCGCGTTCGTCGCGATCGAGGCGCGCTCGAGTGCACCGCTGCTACCGCTGCGCATGTTCCGGCTGCGGACGCTCTCCGGCTCGAACATCGCCGGCTTGCTGATGGGCGGCGCCGTGTTCTCGCAGTTCTTCCTGCTGACGCTCTACATGCAGCAGGTGCTGCACTACTCGGCGCTACAGACGGGAGTCGCATACGTCGCGCTGACGCTCGCAGTGATCGTCTTCGCGAACGTCTCGCAGGCGGTTGCGCTGCGCCTCGGCGTCCGCCGTGTGCTGCCGTTCGGCCTGCTGCTCGCCGGAGCCGGGCTTCTCCTCTACGCCCGGCTGCCGGTGAACGGCCACTACTTCTGGGATCTGTTCCCGGCGTTCCTGCTCACGGGGATCGGGATGGCGTTCGCGTTCGTGCCGATGACGATCGGCGCGCTCGCCGGTGTTCGCCCCGCGGACGCAGGGATCGCATCGGGGCTGATCAACACGACCCAGCAGATCGGCGGCGCGGTCGGCGTGGCGGCCGCGACCACGATCTCCTCCACGTACACGAGCCACTTCGTCGGCGGTCACGCGGGCGCGAGCCCGCTCGGCGGTCCCGCGCTCGTGCACGGCTTCGAGATCGCCTTCTACGTGCTCGCGGCCGTGACGATCGCCGCCGCGCTGATCACGGCGATCGTCGTCGAGTCGCAGCCGGCGCACGCCGAGGAGGCGGAGCCGGTCGAGGCGGAGCCGGTCTTCGAAGCGGCCGCGTGAGCCACGGGGTTGTCAGGCGCCTGTCAGGGTGCCTGACAACCCCCCTTCCGCTACCGCACGGCTCGCACCTGCAGGAACGCCCAGATGGCCGCGGCGGCGACGAGGCCGAAGACGATCGCGAGGAGCCAGTGGCCGCTCGCGAGGAAGATGAGCGCGAGGAGCACGAGCACCGCAGCGAGGAGCGCCGCCCGCCGCAGCAGCCGCTGCCGTGCCTGCGCCCTGGTGCTCAACGTCTCCCCTTGCCGCATGCCATGGCGGCATCAAAGCACGTCCGCTTCTCAACGCAGCATCTGCTCGAGGCGGCGCGTCGCCTCCGAGGCGGGCGAGTCGAGCGCCTCGACCGGGATGCCGTAGATCTCGAGCGCCGCCGCCAGCGAGCGGAAGCGATGGCCCGACGCGGCGACGCCCCCGACCGGCACGAAGAGCCGCTTGGGGTAGGCGTGCGACGCCCTGAAGCCGCGCTCGCACTCGATCACGGTCCCCCAGAGCATCACCTGGCCGACGACGTGCGCCACAGCCTCGGTCGCGGTCGGCGCCATGTACTCGCGGATTCCCGAGAGCCGGCCGGCGTAGATCCCGCATTCGCACTCCTCGTCGGGCGCAACGTGCGCTCTCGGCTTGCGGCGGAACAGTGCCGCGAGCGTCGGCTCGCGCAGGCACTCGGCCGAGAGCGGCTCACCGGGCGTCCAGAGCGCGGTCTTGACGACGCTGCCGAGTCGGTAGCCGTCGTTCGTCGCGACGACGCGCCAGACGCGCCAGGCGACGAGCGGCTCCGCGAAATCCGGAGCCTCGTGCAGCTCCAGCCCTGCGGACGTCATCGTGCCGGCGTCGGCTTCGGCGCCTCCCGCGTCGGGCTCGGGGCCGGTGCTTCTCGCTTCGACGGCACCGGCTCACGCAGCGGCTCGACTCGATACACCCTTTTCGGCTTCCCGATCTCCATGTCACCCTCCACGAAGTTCGTACTGCGATATGACTTTTGATTCCGGGCGTGCCGTCGCTGAAACGTGTCATGGACGCCCGGCTACTGCACCTTCGCGATCGCGCGCGCGAGCTCGCGCTTCGACATCCGTGAGCGGCCTTCGACGCCGAGTCGACGGGCGCGGTCGTACAGCTCCCGCTTCGTGTTTCCCTCGGCGTCGACGCCCCCGTACGTCTCGCCGCGGCCGGCGAGCTTGGCCGCCGTCGAGCGCTGCTTCGAGCGCGGGTCGGACGGGCCATTCTCGTCCTTCGCAACCCAGCGGTCGTCCTTGCGCTCGTGTGTGTGCTTCAGCGCCGCGTATGCCGTGCGGTGCGCGCGCTCGCCCTCGCCGTACTGGTCGGCGGCGGCGTCGTGTGCCTTCGCGAACGTCCGCTGCGCCTTCGCCGACGATTTCTTCAGCGTCGACGGCAACTCCGACTGCTTCGCCCTGTTGCCGCTCGTCATCTTCGGCATCTCCGGTCTCCCTTCTGTTGTCTCATGCGAGCGCCGCCACGACCTGGTCGAGGCGGATCGGCAGCCGCCGGAAGCGGACGCCCGTCGCGTGGTGCACGGCGTTCGTCACCGCCGCTGCGGTGCCGACGATGCCGATCTCGCCGATGCCCTTCGAGCCCATCGGGTTCAGGTGCGGGTCGTCCTCGTCGATCCAGACCGCCTCGATCTCCTCGACGTCGGCGTAGACGGGAACGTGGTAGGTGGCGAGGTCGTGGTTGACGACATCGCCGAAGCGCGGGTCGAGGATGCCTTCCTCGAGGAGCGCCATCCCGAGGCCCATCGTCATGCCGCCGATGAACTGCGAGCGCGCCGTCTTCGGGTTGACGATGGTGCCCGCCGCGAAGACGCCGAGCACGCGCGGCACGCGAATCTCGCCCGTCTCCGCATTGACGCGTACCTCGACGAACTGGGCGCCGAACGCGTGGCGTGAGTACGGCTCCTGCGCCTCCACCTCGTCGCTCGAGTCGACCCGCGCCTCGCCGCCGCCGTCCTCGACCAGCCGGCGGCACGCGAGGTGCACGGCGGTGCCCCACGAGGCCGTGCCCGCGGAGCCGCCCGCAACGGGCGCCTGGCCGAACGCGCTGTCGCCGACCTCGACGCGGACCCGCGCCGGGTCGACCTCGAGCGCGTCGGCCGCGATCTGCGTCAGCGCCGTGCGTGCGCCCGTGCCGATGTCGTTGGCCGCGACCTGCACGACGAATCCCTCCCCGTCGCGGCGGGCGACCGCCTCCGACGGGCGCCGTCGCGCCGGGTACGTCGACGACGCGACGCCCGTGCCGTGCAGCCAGGGCCCTTCGCGCTGGGCGGCGCGTCCGGCCCAGCCGAACCGCTCCGCGCCCTCGCGCAGACAGGCGACGAGGTTGCGGCTCGAGAACGGAAGGCCGCTCTCCGGGTCGTGCTTCGGCTCGTTCAGGACCCTCAGCTCGACCGGGTCGATGCCCGCGGCGAGCGCGAGCTCGTCCAGGGCCGACTCGAGCGCGTACATCCCCGGGCACTCTCCCGGCGCCCGCATCCACGACGGCGTCGGCACGTCGAGCGCGACGAGCCGGTGCGTCGTCCGCCGGTTGGGAGCGGCGTACATCATCCGCGTCACCACCGCCGTCTGCTCGGCGAACTCCTGCAGCGTGGAGGTCTGCTCGACGACGTCGTGGACGATCGCGGTCAGGTGGCCCTCGGCATCGGCGCCGAGCCTCAGCCGCTGGACGATCGGCGTCCGGTAGCCCGTGAGGTCGAACATCTGCTGGCGCGTGGCGGCGACCTTCACCGGCCGGCCGACGGCGCGCGCTGCGAGCGCGGCGAGGATCGCCTGCGGCCGCACGGTGCCCTTCGAGCCGAAGCCGCCGCCCACGTGGGGCGCGACGACGCGCACGCGCTCCTCCTGCAGGCCGAAGACGCGCGCGATCTCCGCGCGCGCAGGTGCCGAGCCCTGTGTCGTGTCGTACACGGTCAGCCCGCCGGCGCGGTCCCACAGAGCGACCGCCGCGTGCGGCTCCATTGGGTTGTTGTGGAATGACGGCGTCTCGTAGCTGACGTCGACCGTCACGTGCGCCCACGCCAGGGCGGTGTCGACGTCGCCGACGTCGGTGTCCGTGTCGTAGCTCGGGTTCACCTGCTCGGGCCGGTAGAGACGCGGATGATCGACGCGCAGCTCGACGTCGTGCTCCTCCTGCTCGTACTCGACGCGTACGAGCCGCTCGCCGTGGCGCGCCGCCTCGAGCGTCTCGGCGACGACGGCCGCGACGATCTGTCCACGGTAGGCGACGCGGTCCGACTGCAGGACGGCGAGCTCGCTCTCCTGCTCCTCGAGGCGTGGGACGTTGTCGTGCGAGAGCACGGCGAGCACTCCCGGCAGGGCGAGCGCGGCCGACCCGTCGACCGCGAGCACGCGTCCCTTCGCGACCGTCGACTGCACGATCGCCGCGTACGTCACGCCCTCGGGCGAGTGCTCGTACGCGTAGACGGCTTCGCCCCTCACCTTCTCGCGTCCCTCCACGCGGTCGAGCGAGGCTCCGATCGAGCGCGCCGCGACGCTCACGCGAGCTCCGAGAGGGTGCGGACGAGCACGTTGCGCGCGAGCGGCACCTTGTAGGCGTTGTCGCGGAGCGGCCGCGCCTGAGCGAGCTCGGCGTCGGCGGCGCGCGCGAAGGCCTCGGCGTCTGCGGGCGCCCCGCGCAGCGCCTGCTCTGCGTGCGTCGCCCGCCACGGCTTGTGCGCGACGCCGCCCAGCGCGAGCCGTGCCTCGCGCACGATCCCGTCCTCGACGTCGAGCGCCGCGGCGACCGAGACGACGGCAAAGGAGAACGACGCGCGCTCGCGGACCTTCACGTATCGCGAGCGGCGGGCGAAGGGAAGCAGCGGCAGCTCGACCGACTCGATCAGCTCGCCGGGAGCGAGCACCGTGTCGCGCTCCGGCTCTTCTCCCGGCAGCCGGTGCAGGTCGACGAGGGGGAGCGACCGCGACGAGGTATGGACGACGGCGTCGAGCGCGACGAGTGCGACCGCCATGTCCGAGGGATGTGTGGCGACGCACGCGTGGGACCAGCCGAGGATCGCGAGGTTCCTGTGGTCGCCCTCGCGCGCGGGGCAGCCGGTGCCGGGCGCGCGCTTGTTGCACGGGCGCGTCACGTCCTGGAAGTAGACGCAGCGCGTGCGCTGCAGGAGGTTCCCGCCCGTCGTCGCCAGGTTGCGCAGCTGCCCGGACGCGCCGTGGAGGAGGGCGGAGGAGAGGACGGGGTAGCGGTCGCGCACGAGTCGGTCGGCGGCGAGGTCGCTGTTCCGGACGGCGGCGCCGATCAGCAGGCCTCCGCCGGGCGTCTCCTCGACGCGGTCGTTGCCGAGCCGCGTCACGTCGACGAGCAGCGTCGGCTCCTCGACGCCCAGCCGCATCAGGTCGACGAGGTTCGTGCCGCCGCCGAGGTACCTCGCCTCGGGCCCTGTCGCGAGTGCGACCGCCGCGCCCGCGTCGGCCGCCCGTTCGTACCGGAACGCCCTCATAGGGCCCCGGCCTCGACGATCGCAGCGACGAGGTTCACGTATGCGCCGCAGCGGCAGACGTTGCCGCTCATCCGCTCGCGCACCTCTTTCTCGGTCAGCGCCGGCTCCCCGTCCGTGACGGCGCTCGGCCACCCGCCGGCGAGCTCGGCGAGCATGCCGGCCGCCGAGCAGAGCTGGCCGGGTGTGCAGTAGCCGCACTGGAACGCGTCGTGCTCGACGAATGCGCGCTGCAGGGGGTGCAGCTCGCCGTTTGCTGCAAGGCCCTCGACGGTCACGACCTCCGCGCCCGCGTGCGCGACGGCGAGCGCCAGGCAGGCGTTCGCGCGGCGGCCGTCGATCAGCACGGTGCACGCGCCGCACTGGCCGTGGTCGCAGCCCTTCTTCGAGCCGGTCAGCCCGAGGCCCTCGCGCAGCAGGTCGAGCAGGGAGGTGCGCGTGTCGACGCGAACCGTCCGCTCCTCGCCGTTCACGCGCAGCGAGATCTCCGCGCAGACGGGGCCGTTCAATCCCGCTCCCGGCGGCCGCAAAGCCGCCACCTCCGCTCTTTGCTGAGCTCCGTCGAGCCTACGCTCATAGCTGCTGACGCACCCCCGGCTCGCTCTCGAGACGCGCGAGCTGGGCGTTGTATCCCTGGAACGCCTCGTCCGCGCCGCCCCGCCGGAAGAGCGGCAGCAGCTCCCGGTGGCGCGCGTCCTCGAGCCCGAGCGCGACGCCGCCGTACATGGCGACCGCAGCGAGGGCGAGGGCGCAGCCGCCGGACGCGCGCAAGAGGGTGGTGCCGCCGCCGACCTGGTAGACGCCGTCGAGGATCTGCCGCGCGACCGAGAGCGTGAGCAGCGCCGCGAAGAACGGCTTGCCGAGCAGTGCGAGCGCGGCGAGCAGCGAGACGGCAACGCTGAAGCCGAACAGGTAGATGCCGACCGTGACGCTCTTCTCGCCGGGCGGTGACGCGAGCTGGATCCACCCGTACGCGAGCCACGACGTGGAGAAGAGCCCGAGCGTCGTCGCGCCGAGCGTGTCGCGGGCGAGGAAGGCGAAGACCGTCGCCACGAGCTCGAGCGGGAAGACGAACGCCATCAAGATCATCCCGCCCGTGCGCTGCTCCTCGACCGGGATGAACGCGAGCGCCTGGCAGCCGAGCAGCAGCATGCCGACGCCGAAGGAGAAGAACCCGAGTGGCAGCCCGCTGCCGACAGGGCGCAGGAAGATCCTGACCTGCTCCTCGTGCCCGCCGTTGCTGCTCATCCCTCGCACGTACCGCGGGCTGCGGAGGGGAAACCCCGGTGCGCGCCCGATTGGGTCGGCGTCGCGGCGGGCAATCGATGAGGAGCCGATGCACTTTGGCGGTTACAGGAGAGCGCGTGATCTGGGAGCCCAGATCGCGCTGTGGGTCTGCTTCGGGTTGGCTTACGAAGCGGTGCGCGGCGCGCGCGGGCACGATCGGGCCGCGGCCTTCGCGAACGGGAGGTCGATCATCGCCGCCGAGCGAGGCCTGCACTCCCTGTTCGAGGCGAGCCTGCAGCACGTTGTCGGCGGTGTGGCCGCGCTCTCCACCGCGGCCCGCGCGACCTACTGGCTGTCGGAGTTCGTGGTCCTCGTCGCGGCGCTGGCGTGGGTCTACTTCCGCGACCGGCGCCTGTACTCGCGGTTCCGCAATGCCGTGCTCGCCGCGAACGCCGCAGGGCTCGTCGGCTACGTCCTCGTGCCGACCGCGCCACCGCGCCTCTATCCCTCCGTCGGGTTCACCAACCGCCTGTCGGGCCAACCGCGTCCGGAGCACCCGGGCGGCCTGATCGGGTTCGCCGCGAACCCGTACGCGGCGATGCCCAGCATCCATGCCGCCGACGCGCTGCTGATCGGCGTGTTCCTGGCGGCGGCGAGCGCCACGGTCTTCGCAAGGGCGATATGGCTCGCGTGGCCGCCCTGGGTCTTCTTCGCGGTTCTCGCGACCGGGAACCACTTCTGGCTCGACGTCGTCGCCGGAGTGGCGGTCGCGCTCGTCGGGATGGCGGTCGCCGCGCTGATCGGGCGCGAGACGGGCCGTGCGTCTATCCCGTCGCTGCCTCGACCGGCACCTCGTGCGTCACCGCCGCGGCCGCGGGGGCGGCCGGCTCCGGGACCACCGGCACGAGGTCGACCTTCTCGTGCTCCAGACAGAGCTCACCAAGCGTGAGCGTGTTGCATCCGGGGAAAGAGCAGGTCCGTAGCATGGACATCAACGATCTCCTCCCGGTCGCCGTCCCGACGTGCCAAGGATGAAGCCTACGGCCTAGAACTCGAACCGGAATGAAGTCTGTGCCGCTTGGCCGCGCTGTGCGGGCACGCTGCCGCGTCCTCAGTCGCGGCAATGGCTTCAGCTATTGCCGCGACCTGCGTCCTTGCATCGCACCCACCCAGCGCACCCAAATCGACGAGCGTCATTCCGGTTCGAGTTCTTAGCGCCGCATAAGGGTTTCGTGAGCATGAGACCCCGCCGGCGAGGCGGCCGGCGACCTCCGCCGCCTGTTCGTGGAACGCCGACATGTAGACGGTCGGGGCGTCGCCTGCGCGCCCAGAGGACGCCGCCGACGGACTCGACGAGACCCATGCGCACGCGCCTCCCCCGGCCGGCGAGCCGAAAACGTTTCGCCGTGCTGCACGGGGGGAGCCTCTCCGGCGTGAAGGCGCTTGCCTGGCACGGCACCGGCGATGTCCGCGTGGACAACGTCCCCGATCCGAAGCTCGAGCAGGCGACCGACGCGATCGTGCGGATCACGTCGACCGCGATCTGCGGCTCCGACCTTCATCTCTACGACGTGCTCGGCCCGTTCCTCGAGGAGGGCGACATTCTCGGCCACGAGCCGATGGGGGTCGTCGAGGAGGTCGGCCCGGAAGCGGCCGGGCACGTGCAGCCCGGCGACCGCGTCGTCATCCCCTTCAACATCTCGTGCGGCCGCTGTTTCATGTGCGACCGGGAGCGCTTCGCGCAGTGCGAGACGACGCAGGTGCGCGAGTACGACACCGGCGCGTCGCTCTTCGGCTACACGAAGCTGTACGGTCAGGTGCCCGGCGGCCAGGCCGAGTACCTGCGCGTGCCGATGGCCCACTTCGGCCCCATCAAGGTTCCGGAAGGGCCGCCGGACGAGCGATTCCTCTACCTGTCGGACGTCCTGCCGACGTCGTGGCAGGCCGTCGAGTACGCCGATATCCCCGACGGCGGCAGCGTCACCGTCTTCGGGCTCGGGCCGATCGGCCAGATGAGCGCACGCATCGCGAGGCACCGTGGCGCACGGGTGATCGCGGTCGACCTCGTTCCGGAGCGGCTCGAGCTGGCGCGCCGACACGGGATCGAGGTGCTCGACCTGCGGGATCACGGCGACGTCGCGGCCGAGATCCGCGAGCGGACGGACGGACGCGGGACGGACTCGGTGATCGACGCGGTCGGGCTCGAGGCGCACGGAAACCCGATCGCCGGGATGGCGCAGCGGCTCGTGGGCCTCTTGCCGGACGCGGCCGCGCGCAAGGTGATGCAGACGGCGGGAATCGACCGGCTCGCGGCGCTGACCCAGTCGATCGACGCCGTCTGCCGCGGCGGCACGATCTCGATCATCGGCGTCTACGGCGGCACCGCCGACCCGCTCAACATGCTCCAGCTCTTCGACAAGGGCGTGAAGATCGCGATGGGCCAGGCGCACGTGAAGCGGTGGGTCGACGACCTGATGCCGCTCCTCTCGGGCGACGGAGACCCGCTCGGCGTCGAGGACCTGTGCACGCACCGGCTGCCGCTCGACGAGGCGCCGCGGGGCTACGAGCTCTTCAAGAACAAGGAGGACGGCGCGATCAAGGTCGTCCTGCAGCCGTGAGCACGTCGCTCAGCGCGCCCGCAGCGACTCCGCGACGCGCATCAGCTCCGCGCGGCCGAGGTCGCCGCCGACGGTGACGACGAGGTCGTCCGTCAGCGCCCAGAGGTGTGGCAGGGCGCGGGGCGAGAGGACGAGCTCCGCGCGGTCGCCTCGGAGCGCGCCCGACGCGAGCTCGACGCGCTCCGGATGGTCGACGAAGCCCTCCCCGCTTGCGAGTGGGTCGCTCCAGGCGCCGGTCCCGCGCAGCCGCGTCGTCACGAGGAACTGGTCGAGGCCGCGCCGGTAGGAGAGCGAGACGACCTCCTGCGACTGCGGGTTGCCGCCCTCCTTGCCGGTGGGCGCGCTCACGCGCGCGACGGCGACCTGGGCGAGCTCGTAGCCGTCCGGGACCCGGTCGGGGACGAGCGGCCGGTAGCCGACGAGGCCGGCTGCCCGTGCGAGCGGCACGCGGCGGAACCCGTCGTCGCTCCGCATCACCTCGGCGGACGCCGGGAACCGTGCGTGGAACGCGCTCGACGGCGGCCTCGTGTCGACCGCGAGCCGATCGAGCCGGAGCGTTCGCAGCAGCCTGCCCTGCTTCCGCTCGTCGACGCGGACGGGCATCCCGGTGCGCCGGTCGACCGTCACCTCCAGCTCGTCGCCCGAGAGCTCGGGCGCCACCGCGTTGGGGACGGTGTGGACGTCGAGCCGCCAGGAGGCGCGACCCTCGTAGGTGACCTCGTGCACGCCGGGGTCCCGGGCGGCGAGCGCGGCGCGCACGTATGCCCCGAGCTGCTCCGGGATCAGCCACGTGGGAGGCCCGACGTCGGGCGGCCCCGGTGCGACGCCCGAGCGCTCGGCGTAGAAGAACGCGCTGCCGCCCATGCTCGCGCTGTGCTGGATCGAACGGGCCACTCCGGTCGACGCGTCGTAGGTGACGACCTCGCCGTCGCCCGGCCCCTCGAGGCGGACGTCGCCGGAGGAGTCGAGGACGAACCGCCAGCGCTCGGTCGTGCCGCGGCTCGCCTCGGTTGCGACGAGGACGCCGCTCAGGTCGCGCATGGCGGTGAGCGCGTTGCGCAGGTGCGACTTGACGAGCGCTGCGCTCGCCGGGCGCGGCCCGGCGATGCCGGGCGTCTTGTGCGTGCGCGGGATCCCGATCGCGACCAGTGCCACGGCGACGGCTGCCGCGGTCGCGGCGCCCGCGAGCGGCCAGGCGAAGCGGCGGCGCGGGGCACGGCGCTCGTCGGCGAGCCGGCGGCGAAGCTCCCGGTGGAACTCGGGGCGGTGCTCGGGACGGTCGAGGGCGCGGAGAGCGGCGCCGAGCCGCTCGTCGCGGTGCTCGGTCTCGTCGGTCATCGTTCGTTCGCTCCTTCCAGGCGGTCGTCGAGGTGTCGGCGGAGCGCTGCCCGGGCGCGGCTCAGGCGCGAGGCGACCGTGCCCTCGGGGACGCCGAGGATCTCGGCGGCGCTCCGGTAGTCGAAGCCCTGCGCGTCGACGAGCAGCACCGCCGCGCGGTCCTCGGGCGGCAGTGTCGCGAGCGCGGCGCCGAGGTCGCCCCGCACGGCGATGCGCTCGTCGGGGGCGGGGGACGGATCGGCACGCTCGCGCACGCTGTCGAGCGGGACGACCGTCCGCGCGCGGCGCAACTCGTCGATGCAGGCGTTGTAGGCGATGCGGTAGAGCCACGTTCCGAGCTCTGCCTCGCCGCGGAAGCCGGGCAACGCCCGGAAGGCGCTCACGTACGCCTCCTGGAGCGCGTCGTCCATGCGGCTACGGTCGCCGAGCAGGCGGTACGCGAGCGCGCGCAGCCCGTCGTCGTAGTGCCGCACGAGTTGCGCGAACGCACGCGGGTCGCCCCGCCGGGCGCGGTCGACGATCCGCGGGTCGAGGTCTTCGGCCATCTGGGACTTGGACGCCGGGAGCAGGCGATTCCTTCGCGCTCCGGCGCCCACGTTAAAGTCGTGCGATGGCCCGTGCTGTGCGCCTCGAGCTCGCGTCCGGTGCGGCCGTCTGCGAGCGCTGCCTCGTCGCCGACAACCCGTGGTCGCGGCTGCGCGGCCTGCTCGGGCGGGGCGGGCTGCCGGCGGGCGAGGGAATCCTGCTGCGACCGTGCAGCTCGGTGCACACGACGTTCATGCGCTTCTCGATCGACGTGGTCTTCTGCGACGGCGACCTGCGTGTCCTGTCCGTGGTGCCGGAGCTGCGGCCCTGGCGGTTCGCGGCGAAGCGCGGTGCGAAGGTGACGATCGAGCTCGCGGCCGGCGAGGCGGCGACGCGCGGCGTCGAAGCGGGAGCGCAGCTCCGCACCGTCGACGCGTGAAGCTGCACGCCGCGCCGGCCGTCGTGGTCGCGGTCGGCCTCGTCGCAGCGACCCTCGTGCGCTACGGGCTCGGCGGAGAAGGCGTCGCCTGGTCGGCGGTCCAGATCGCGCTCGTCGCGCTGGCATGGGTCGATCTGCGCGAGCGCCGCCTCCCGAACGTGATCGTCGTCCCGCTCGGCGTCGGAGCGATCGTGCTCCGCGCCGCCTTCGAGCGAGGCGCCCTGGTGGAGATCCTCGTCGCCGGCGCGGTGGCGTTCGGCGCGTTCCTCGTCCTCGCGGCGGCCGCGCGCGGCGGCCTCGGCATGGGGGACGTGAAGCTGGCGGCGGCGGAGGGATTGCTGTTCGGGAAGGCCGCCGTCGAGGCGCTCCTGCTCGGTGTCGTGCTCGGGGGCCTCGCCGCCGCGCTCCTGCTCGTGACGCGGCGTGCCGGGAGGAGGACGACGTACGCGTACGGGCCCTACCTGGTGCTCGGCGCGGCGATCGCGATCCTCGCCTTCCGGCCGCCTCCGCTCGTGTGATCTCGCCGCATCGGGGTACGCGGTTCGAAAGAGACGAGCGACCGAGGAGGACCGCAAATGGCAAGCACTGCGACCGGCGACATCCTGGCGGAGGCGAACGCGGACAAGCGCGCCGAGATCGTCGACCTGCTGACACGCGCTTACTGGATGGAGATCGAGACCGTCATGAGCTACGTCGCGAACTCGATCAACCCGGACGGCGTACGCGCGCAGGAGATCCGCGACTCGCTCCAGGCGGACATCGCCGAGGAGCTCGGGCATGCACAGCAGTTCGGGCAGCGGATCAAGGAGCTCTACGGCGTCGTGCCGGGCTCGCTCGAGCTCCGCGCGGAGCAGTCCTACCTGCAGCCGCCGGGCGAGCAGACCGACATCGTGCACGTGAACAAAGGGGGTGATCGAGGCGGAAACCGGCGCGATCGAGCACTACACGCGAATCATCGAGGCGACCGACGGCGTCGACTGGGTGACACAGGACATGGTGATCGCGATCCTCCACGACGAGCAGCGCCACCGCCGGTTGTTCGAGGGCTTCCTGCGCGAGTTCGAAGACCGCTAGCGCGGCTGCAGCGGCAGGCGGGCGCAGACCGTGGTGCCGGCGCCGGGGGCGCTCTCGACGTCGAGCCGCCCACCGAGCGACTCGACGCGGTCGGCGAGGCCGCGGATGCCCGTGCCCCCGCCCAGGTCGGCGCCGCCACGCCCATCGTCGGCGACCGTCACCTCGACGGCGTCGTCGTCCTGCCGCACGGTCACGGTCACGGCGGTCGGGGCGGCGTGCTTCGCCGCGTTCGTCAGGCTCTCCGAGACGAGGTAATACACCGCCGCCTCGACCCGATCGTCGAGTCGTTCCTCGGGCACGCCTGCGATCGCGACCGGGAACGGCGCCCGCGTCGCGAGTGCCTCGAGAGCCGGCGCCAGGCCACGGTCGCTGAGCACGGCGGGATGGAGGCCGCGAGCGAGCTCGCGCAGCTCCTCGAGGGCGAGCTGGAGCTCCTCGCCCGCCGCTGCGACCAGCGTGCCGGCGGTAGCGATGTCGTCGTGCAGCTTTCGCTCGGCCAGCTTCAGCTGCAGCGAGAGCGTGACGAGGCGCTGTTGCGCGCCGTCGTGCAGGTTCCGCTCCAGGCGCCGCCGCTCTGCGTCGCCGGCGCTGACGATACGCGATCGCGACTCGAGCAGCTCCCCGCGGGCGTGCGCGCTCTCGAGCGCGAGGGCGACGAGCTCGGCGAAGTCGCTCAGCCGGCGCTCGGCGTCGGGGCCGAGCGGCTCCACTGCCGTCGACGAGACGAGCAGCATCCCCCACGTGCGGCTGCCGACGACGATCGGCGCGCCGACGCCGGACCGGTAGCCCGCCTCGTGCATCCCGCGCGCCGCCTCGCCGCGTACCTTCGAGTAGTCGTCGATGCGGGCGGGCCTGCCGGTGCGCGCGACGACCGCCGTCAGCCCGTCGCTCGCGCGCAGCGACACGACCGCGCCCGCGCGGAACGCCCGGATCTCGCCCGCCGCCCAACGGCCGACCGTCGTCGCCGTGTCGCCGTCGAAGCGGATCGTCCCCGACGAGTCGGCGCCGATCAGCCTGCCGGCCTCTTCGGCGACCGCCTCGAAGACGAGCTCCGGCTCGGGAGAGCGCGCGACGAGCGTCGCGACGCGGCGCAACGCCGCCTGCTCGGAGGCGAGCCGGACGATCTCGGCCGTCGCGTGCTCGCGCTCCGTCACGTCGAGCCCGGTCGAGACGAAGTAGGTCACGTTGCCGTCGGCGTCGAGGAGCGGCCGGTTCGAGAACTCGATCGTGCGCCGTCCGCCGTCCTTCGTCAGCCACCAGCCCTGCATCGGGTGCGGCTCGTGACCCTCGAAGGCGCGCTCGAGGATCTCGTCGAACAGCTCGAGGTGCTCGGGCGGGATGATCAGCTCGCGCGCGTCACGGCCGATCGCCTCCGCCGCCGTCCAGCCGGTCGTGCGCTCGGCGGCGGCGTTGAAGCGGACGATGCGGCCGGCCCGGTCGAAGACGCAGATCAACGTCTGGCTCAGCTCGACGACCGCTGTCGCGAAGTCGCGTTCCTCGTGGAGCAGCCGGCGCGCCTCGTGGTTTGCGAGCGACTGCGAGACGAGCTCGGCGAAGTCGGCGAGCTGCCGCTCGCTCCCTTCCGGCATGACGCCGTTCGTGGTCGAGGCCGTGATCGCGCCCCACAGGCCGTCCTGCACGAACACCGGTGCGGCAACGGTCGAGCGAATGCCGAGCTCGCGGAGGTGCGCGGCGAAGCTGCCCTCGATCCCGGTGTAGTCGTCGATTCGCACCGGCTCGCGGCGGCGGTGGACGAGCGGCACGGCCGTCGGGCCGTCGAGCCGCAGCCGGCGGCCGATCGTGACCCCGCCGCCGTCACCCTCGCTCCAGCTACCGACTGCAGCGGCCTCCGACTCGCTCTCGAAGCGGTACGTGTTCGCCGTCTGCGCGCGGAGCAGCTTCCCGACCTCCTCGGTGACCGCGGCGAACACCTCGTCCGGGGCGGCCTCGCGGGCGACGAGCAGCGCGACTCGGCGAAGCGCGTCGTGCCCCTCGAGCGGTATCGACCCCACCGTCATGACCACGCGGCCAAAGGTAGCGATCGGGGGGTTAGCCACACTGACGCCGCGAAGGCGCCGTGGCACGATCGATCGGATGGCGACCTTCCTGATCGTCGACGACAACGCCGGCTTCCGGCGAACCGCCCGGGCGCTCCTCGAGAGCGAAGGCTGGGAGGTCGCCGAGGCGGAGACGGCGGGGGCCGGCGTCGAGAGCGCGCGCAGCCTCCGCTCCGAGCTCGTCCTCCTCGACGTGCAGCTCCCGGACTTCGACGGCTTCGAGGCGGCCGCGCGCCTCGCGCTGCTCGACCCACCGCCTCTCGTCATCCTCACGTCGAGCCGCGACGGCTCCGACTACGGGTCGCTGATCGAGACGAGCGCCGTCCGTGGATTCATCCCGAAGGGCGAGCTCTCCGGCGATTCGATCAGGGCGCTTCTCGAGTAGGAGCCCCGGTCCACCAGACCCCTCCTTTAGGGTTGGCGGGTGGCTGCGGCCGCGCCCATCCGCGTCGTGCTGGCGGACGATTCCGTCCTCCTGCGCGAGGGCATCGCCCGGCTGCTCGAGGATGCCGGCTTCGAGATCGTCGCGCAGACGGGCACGGCCGACGACCTCCTGCTGAAGGTGCGGTCGTACGGCCCCGACGTGGCGATCATCGACATCCGCATGCCGCCCACACAGACCGACGAAGGGCTCCGGGCGGCGAAGGAGATCCGCGAGAGCCATCCGGCGACCGCGGTGCTCGTCCTCTCGCAGTACGTCGAGACCGGCTACGCCCTCGAGTTGCTGCAGGAGAGCGCGGAGGGTGTGGGCTACCTGCTCAAGGACCCCGTCTCCGACGTCGACGAGTTCGCCGCGGCGGTGAAGCGCGTGGCCGAGGGCGGCTCTGCGCTCGACCCGTCGGTCGTCTCGCAGCTCGTCGGCCGCCGTCGCAGCGACGACCCGCTCGCGGAGTTGACCCCGCGCGAGCGGGAGGTGCTCGAGCTGATGGCGGAGGGCCTCTCGAACGCGGCGATCGCCGCGCGTATCTTCGTCACCGAGCGCGCCGTCGAGAAGCACGTGACGAGCATCTTCCAGAAGCTGCGGCTGCCGACGGCGCCCGACACGCACCGGCGCGTGCTCGCGGTGCTCGCCTTCCTGCGGCAGTAGTTCCCGCAGGCGGTGGGGGTAGCCGCACCTCGAGACGCCTGGAGGCTCCATGTTCGCGGCGCCGGCGCACCGCGAGGCTTGCGGCGTGACCGCCAACAGCTCGAAGGGAGACACTCCGATGCCCGCACAGAACCTCGCCGGCCGTGCCGGCCGCTTCTCAGCCGACCACTGGAAGACCGCCGTGTTCGGCTGGCTCGCACTCGTCGTCGTCGCCGTCGTCGCGGGGGGCGCCGCCGGCACCGTCAAGCAGAAGGACTCCGACTCGGCCACCGGCGAGACCGCGAAGGCCGTGCAGATCCTCGACCGCGCGGGCTTCCAGACGCCGGCCGGCGAGAGCGTCCTCGTCCAGTCGAAGACGCTGACCGCCGCCGACCCGGCGTTCCGCGCCGTCGTCGCCGACACGATCGGCCGCCTCTCCCGCCAGCAGGATGTCCGGCGCATCGAGTCGCCCTTCGCGCCGGGCCGTGCCGGCCAGATCTCGCACGACGGCCGCTCCGCGCTGATCCAGTTCGACATCGCAGGCGAAGAGGAGAAGGCCGCCGACAAGGTCGAGCCGATCATGGCCGCCGTCGCTGCCGTCCAGAAGGCGAACCCGTCCTTCTTCGTCGGCGAGTTCGGCTACGGGAGCGCGAACCACGAGCTGAACGACACGCTCGGCAAGGACTTCCAGCGCGCCGAGATGACGTCGCTGCCGGTGACGCTCCTGATCCTGCTGATCGCCTTCGGCGCGCTCGTCGCCGCGGGTGTCCCCGTGCTGCTCGCCTTCTCCGGCGTGCTCGCGACGACCGGGCTCGCGCAGGTCGCGAGCCACGTCGTCCCGGCCTCCGACTCGACGCAGTCCGTGATTCTCCTGATCGGCATGGCGGTCGGCGTCGACTACTCGCTCTTCTACATCCGCCGCGAGCGCGAGGAGCGGGCGAAGGGGCTCTCGCACCGCGACGCGCTCCTGAAGACGGCCTCGACCTCGGGTCAGGCGGTGCTGATCTCGGGGTTGACCGTGATGATCGCCATGGCCGGCATGCTCTTCACCGGCTCGAAGATCTTCACGTCGATCGCCGTCGGCTCGATGCTGATGGTCGCGATCGCGCTGATCGGGTCGCTTTCGGTGCTGCCCGCGCTGATGTCGAAGCTCGGCGACCGCGTGAACAAGGGCCGCATCCCGCTCCTCTCCCGGCTCCAGTCGCGGAGCTCCGAGCCGCGGGCGTGGGCGTTCGTGCTCGACCGCGTCGTGCGGCGGCCGCTCGCCTCGGCGCTCATCGCCGGGGGGCTGCTGGTCGCGCTCGCGCTGCCGACCTTCACGCTGCACACGCAGCTGCCGAGCTTCACCGACCTGCCGAAGTCGATCGGAATCGTCGCCACCTACGACCGGATCCAGGCCGCCTTCCCGGGCGCGCAGACGCCCGCCGAGGTCGTCGTCCGCGCGGCCGACGTGACGGCGCCGTCGGTGCAGCGCGCGATCGAGGGGCTCGAGCGGCACGCACTCGCGACCGGCGAGATGACGCAGCCCATCCAGACGCGCATCAACCCGTCGCGCACGGTCGAGGTCGTCTCGATCCCGCTCCAGGGCGACGGCAACGACGACGCGTCGAAGCAGGCGCTCGAGACGCTCCGCGGCGAGGTCGTCCCGGCCACCGTCGGCGGTCTCGCCGGCGCCGAGGTCGCGGTGTCGGGTCAGACGGCCGGCACGAGCGACTTCAACGAGACGATGAAGAGCCACATGCCGATCGTCTTCGGCTTCGTGCTCCTGCTCGTCTTCCTGCTCCTGCTCGTGACGTTCCGTTCGCTCGTGGTCGCCGCGAAGGCGGTGGTGCTGAACCTGCTCTCGGTCGGCGCCGCGTACGGGATCCTCGTCGCGATCTTCCAGCACCGCTGGGCGGAGGGCCTGCTCGGCTTCCACTCGAACGGCGCGATCGCGACCTGGCTGCCGCTCTTCCTGTTCGTGATCCTGTTCGGCCTCTCGATGGACTACCACGTGTTCATCCTCAGCCGCGTCAAGGAGCTCGTGGACGACGGCATGGAGACCGGCGAGGCCGTCGCCGAGGGGATCAAGTCGACGGCGTCCACCGTGACGAGCGCCGCGATCGTGATGGTTGCCGTGTTCGCGATCTTCGGGACGCTGCACACGCTCGACATGAAGCAGATGGGCGTCGGGCTCGCGGTCGCGATCCTGATCGACGCGACGCTGATCCGCGCCGTGCTGCTGCCGGCGACGATGAAGCTGCTCGGCGACTGGAACTGGTACCTGCCGCGCTGGCTCGAGTGGCTCCCGTCGCTCTCGCACGAGGCGAAGGACGAGGCGGCCGCCGAGCAGGAGCTCGCGCTCTCGGCGTAGGCCCAGGACCTCCGCGGCCCGCGCGGGAGTATCCACCTCGTGAACGGGAGGTGGATACTCCCCGCCGCCGTGGTCGTCCTGCTGCTTGCGACCTCCGGCGGCCGCGCGAGCCCGGCGAGCTCCGCTCCTCGTGCCGCCGGCCCGCTCTACGCGTTCGCAGGAACGCCGGCGCGCCTCCATCCCCTCGACCCGCGCACGCTGCGGGTACGGCCGGGCCGCAGCGCCGCCACCGCCGGGCACGTCTTCGGCTGGAGCATCTCGCCCGACCGGACGCTCCTCGCCGCGGGGAGCGACTCGACCGCCGAGGTGCGCTTCTACGACCTGCGCAGGCTCCGCTCGCTCGGCGACGTCGCGCTCGTGCCGCTCGCCGTCAGCGGCCTCGTCACCGCGACCACCTGGGCGAGCCCGTCGCGCGTCGTCGCGGTCGTGATCTCGCCCGGCTGCTGCGGCCTCGGCGACACGACCGTGAGCGGCCTCGACGCGAGATCGCGCCGTGAGCTCTGGCGGCGCGACCTGCACGGCTCGCTGCAGTCCCTCGCCCGCTACCGCGGCGGCTTCGCGCTCGTCGTCGGCCCGAAGTACACGATCGGCGCGTCGCGGCTCGTCGTCGTCTCGTCCGACGGGCGCGTGCGGACGGCGCGGCTCGACCGGATCCGTTCGGGCTGGCGCCGCTCCGGGAGCGGCGCGGACGTGATCGCCCACGAATGGAATCCGGGGCTCGCCCTCGACCGCTCGGCGGGCCGCGCGTTCGTCGTGCAGGCGGGCGCGCCGGTCGCGGAGATCGACCTGCGGCGGCTCTTCGTCCGCTACCACGAGCCGGCCGAGCCGATCTCCTTCCTCGGCCGCGTGCGCGACTGGCTGGAGCCGAAGGCGGAGGCGAAGGGGATGCAGGGCCCACTCCGGATCGCGGCCCGGCTCGGGGGCGGCCGCCTTGCGGTGACGGGCGTCGACCACCAGCTCTCACACGACGCTCAGGGACGGCTGCAGGAGACGGACGTGCCGGCCGGGCTGAAGCTCGTCGACACGCGCACCTGGAGCGTGCGCACGCTCGACCACGCGACCACCACCGTCACCGTTGCCGGGGGCGTCCTCTTCGCCTACGGGACGAGCTGGGACTCGCGCACCTCGAGGACGACCGGCGAAGGGCTGACCGCGTACGACGCCGGCGGCCGCGAGCTCTATCACCGCTACGGCGACGAGCCGATCTACGGCGTCACCGCGCTGCCGCAGGGCGTGCTCGTCGCCGGTAACCAGGCGAGCTCGGTCTTCCGCCGTCAGGACCTGCTCGACCCCCGCACCGGCCGCGTGATCCGGCAGGTCCCCGCGTTCCTGCAGCCGATCGCCGGCGATCAGCCCTTCTGGTTCTGACCTACGCCTCCGCCACGCGCGCGATCGTGACGGGCCGGCGCCACGCCTTGACGAGCAGGTGCAGGCTCGCGACGAGCGTCCAGGCGATGAAGAGGAGCAGCGCGGGCACGAAGCTCGCCTCGAGGAACGCACCGTTGACCGCGAGCGCGGCGGCGGTGAGGGCGGCGAACGCGGCGAGCCACGCGGGGAGGACCGCGGTGCGGAAGGCGACGATCGCGGCGGCGGCGCAGAAGACGGCGAGCGGGAAGAGCGCGATCACCGTCGCGCCGCTGGACAGCGACTCGCCCAGCCGGTGGAGCTCCGTCCCGTCGGCGACCCGCGCGCGGTGCAGGGCCAGGTCCGGGATCGTGCTGACGATCTTCAGCGTGACGCCGGTGACGCCGCCTGCGAGCGCGGTCGGCGCGAGCCAGCCGTTCGGGCCTTCGGCGGCCCGCAGGAGGCTGCAGACGTACGCGAGGAACGGGATGAAGAGCGCGAGCGCCGCGAGCCCGGCGACGGCGCGCGGCGCGAGGTAGCTCTCGCTCCCGTCCCCGGCGGCGACGAAGAGGACGATCGCGAACAGGGCGCCGCACGAGGCAGCGGTGCGGGAGGTCGTCGTGGCGTTCATGGGTTGCTCCTTTCGGGTCGGCGAGCGGACGCCTCGACGGTAGGCGCGACGCGTGCGGCCGTCCTCGGCCGGGCTGGGGAACTTGCGTCCGCCGCGCGGGGGAAGCTCGATTCCGCCGCGCGGCGGATGCGCTCGCCCGAAGACCGCGATACGGTCGCAAGCGTGAGGGAACGGGTCGAGGCTCTGGTTCGGAACCGCCGTCTGCAGGCGGCCGGCGACTGGGCGCTCGCGCTGCTCC